>NZ_JCAFRS010000008.1:0-191988 GCF_059368435.1 Stenotrophomonas sp. YJH_SMC_54
CGTTGGTCGGCACTGAGGCTGGCCCAGCCATCCACGCATGGCGTGGATCTACTGCCGAGCGGCTTCTACTGCCCGGCCTGCTTTGGTGGGTGCCGACCGTTGGTCGGCACTGAGGCTGGCCCAGCCATCCACGCATGGCGCGGATCTACTGCCGAGCCTGCCGCCGGGTGCTCTCCTGCACCCGGCGGCGCCGTGTCGGTGGTCCTCACCGCTGATGGCCGCTCCCTGCCTTCGGTGCCGTCCTGGCTGGGGCCGCTGCCGTTCCGTGGCGGCTGGCCCGATGCTGTTCGTTCTTTCGGCCCGGTCGCATCCACGCATGGCGTGGATCTACTGCCGACCTTGGTGGGCAGCAACGTGTGCCGACCAAGGACGGCACCTACCGGCGCTGCGTGCCCTCGTCGCGACTTGCCTGCGGGAACTGGAAGGCACTGTTGGCGTCATAGCCGCTGTTGGCAGTGTTGCCACGCGCCGGCGGATTGATGGCGCTGGTGCCACTGCCGAAGCCGAGGATCTGCACGCTGATCACCGACGGCTGGTTGCGCCGTGCCTCGTCCTGGCTCTTGCGCATCACATCCTGTGCCGCCTGGCTGGCGCTGTTGGCTGCCGCACTGGCCGAGGCCAGCGCATTGACGTTCACCGATGCCAGCACCGGCAGGCCCTTGCTCTCGCCCTGTACCTGGATGTTGGCGGCATTGAGCACCTGCAGCGCCGCCAGGTTGATGTTGCCCGAGACGCGGATACCGGCCTCGCCCGCGTCGATGGTGCCAAGCGGTGCGATCAGGTCGACGTCGCCCGGTCGTACTTCGGCGATGGGGTTCAAGGTCGCGATGCCGGCGCCACTGGCGGGAGCCTGCGGCGACAGGATCACATTGCCCCAGCCGTCATAGACGCGACGCGGTGGCGTGTACAGCAGCGTCGTCTGCGAACCGCGACCGGCATTGATGTCACCCTGCTCCGACCACGCCAGGATGTCGCCGCCGAACGTGGTCATCACCCGCGACAGGCCCAGCAGCACGCTGTCCTGGCTGAACAGGCGGATATCGCCCTGCCCCTGGGTGACAAGGCCGGCGCTGGCAGGTGGCACCACGCCCTGCACACCGATCACGATCTGCCCACCCGGTGCCATCAGCTCGATGTTGCCGCCCGCCTCGGTACGCACGCCGGAGCCACCGTACATCACGATGTCGCCGGTACGGTCGATCGTCGCACCGGCCGCATTCCTGTCCGGCATCAGCGTGGCGATGGCTTCGCGCCCACGCAGGTAGGAGCCGAAGCGGGGCCCTTCTGCATCGGTATATTCCCTTCCACCTTCGCGCAGCTCGGCGTAGTAGACCTGGCGCAGGAAGATGCGCTGCTGTTCCTGCGGCAACGCATCGAACGCAGCCAGCGCCGCGTCGCCATCGGCGGCCATGCCGAAGCGTTGCTGCAGCCACTGCTTCAGCTCTTGGTTGTAGACCTTGACTGCCTTGCCCGGCTGCGATGAAAGCGATTGCGCGGGATCGGCAAGGTTGACTGGGTCCAGATAACGGGCACGCAGGGCCGCGAAGTCGATCTGCTGGTTGCCGGCCGTCAGCGCGATGCTGTTGCCGGGACGGGTGTCGCCCTGCACGATGCCACCGAGGCTGACGATGCTGCCCGCATCCTCCTGGCGCAGCTGGCGGCCGGCACTGATCTCGGTGTTGCCGGGGCCAGCGATGGTCGCGTTCAGATGCACGATGTCGCGGCCTGCCGCCGCCACCGTGATGTCGGTGGGCGCGGTGTTCAACGCGGTCATCGACACCCCGAGGATGTCCCCGCCTGCCCGCAGTTGCACGGCGCCGGCGGCCTCGAACCAGTTCAACTGCGTGCGCTGCCCCGCGTTGGGATTCAGCGTGCGCCGGGCGCCGGTGGCCAGGCCGATAATGTCGCCCTGCACCGCGTAGAAACGGCTCGGCGCCAGGGCCGCAGACACGGAGGACAGCGGAGTATTCGGACCGAACGCAAACAGCGGAAGCGACGCGTCCGGCGATGCAATGTTGCCGTCGACCGACAGGTTGTGCCGCGTGCGGGCCACATTGCCTGCGGAATCCCCCTGCTCGGCCATGAATGCCGGGTCGAAGGGTCCCGGCAGGCGCGCGTCACTGGCCGAGCGCGCGATCTGGGTCGCGCCAGGCTGGGCGAAGATGCCGCCACCGGCCAGGACGTCCAACCGTCCTGTCGCCGAGGGTGCCAGCAGGATCACATCCTGCGTCCCCGGCGTGGTGCTGATCCGGTCCAGCTTGATGTCACCCTGCGCAGCAATCGCGCTGAAGCGCGAAGGATAGAGCCAGTAATTCAGCAGATCATCACCGCCACGCACAACAAGCTGGACCTGCTCGCGCCACAGATTGCTGCCCGTCACGTTTTCCGGCCCGGCGAGGCCTGGCGCGAGGTCACCACCGGCACTGAACAGATCCACGGCCGTGTTGGCGGTCCACAGCGAGAACCACGTACTGCCTGCAGCGCGCGCGCCATCATCCAGCAGCACCGCGCTGTAGTTGGCCAGCGGAACCCGGCCGGCATCGGCGACGCCGCCGAGCACCACATCGCCCCGCGCCTGCAGCTGCGCGACCGCATCGCCCAGCACCAGCACCGGCCCGCCCATCGGGCGAGCGGCGTCGGCGGCGAACAGATCGGCCGCACGCAGCTGGCCCAGCGTCGCGTAGCTTTCCAGGGTGACGCCCATTGCACCGATGCGTCCCGCATCCAGCTGCAGGCTGCCACGCAGATTGCTGAAGGTACCGTTGAGGTCGAGATTCTGTCCCGCCCTGGAGGCATTGAGGCTGGAGAACGTCGCCCGCAGATTCGGATTCAGTGCGCCACCGATACGCAGTTGCAGGTCGCCGCCGCCGGTCAGGTGCAGCTGGCCATCGCTGACCCGGCCGGTCGATCCCACCGCCGCGATGATCGCTCCCGAGCGCGGTGCGATCGTCGAATCCAGCGCGTCACCTATCGCATCGCGCACGCCGGCGTCACGCCCGGCCTCCAGCGTCAGGTTGCCGCCGCCCAATGTGCCGAAACCGGTGAAGCCGACCATCCGCGGAGAGGCGCCAGCAGCAGCGGACACGTTGGTGTAGGCGCCAAAGTTCACCCACCAGCTGGTCGGCACCGGCTCCACGCCGGTGGTGCTGCCGGTTCCCTGCCGCCACAGCCAATTGCCGACCGCGGCACTGGAGTACAGCGCCCAGTCGCGCTCGCTGGTGCCCGACTCTGCGCGCGCGGTCCAGACGTCACCGACGATATCGCGCCCGGCTTCGACGCGCAGGTTGCCACCATGATCGGGATACCAGGCCCGGTAGCCGGCCAACGCAGCATCATAGCTGCCCGGCACCAGGTTCGGCCCCAGCAGTGCGGTGTTCCTGGGGGCTGCTGCACGGGGCGAATTGAAGGCAGCGTCGCGGCCCTCGCCCAGCGTGGTGGGAGTGCCCGCCGTGTACACACCGAAGCCGGACTTCATCACGACATCACCGGCAGCGAGCAGTTCCAGGTCACCCTTGCCGGTGCGCAGCACGCTCCACGCCGGCGTGCCCGCGCGCTTGCCGTAAGTGGTCACTTCGGTCTGCGTGCCGCCGCCGGCGCAGTAGGTGGGCGCGGTGCTGCAGAACTCGTCTTCGGTCATGCCAAACATCGCGGCGAAGTCCTTCGCAGGGGTGCCTACGTAGGACTCGTCGCCCCAGTAATCCAGCGAGCCCTGCGCGGCCACCTGGCGGGGGGCCGGGCCGCAGTAGTCGGCCGACATCGCGCAGAACTCGTCTTCGGTGAAGCCGAACATGTCGGCCAGCTCCGCGATCGGACGGCCTGCATAGGAGGTGTCGCCGATCCAGTCCAGCGATGCCCGCTCAGTCAACGCACGATCACCCACCCAGATGATTTCGGTCTTGACCGTACCGATCGAGCCCTGGTGGGTGTCGGCCAGCACCACGCTGCCTTCACTGCCCCAGCGCCGGCTGCGTGGGTCGGCTGCCCCGGTATCGGCACCGGCAACAACGGTCAGGTCCCAGGAGGTGGTGCCCTCGGCCAGCATCGGCGCCAGCGCCCAGTTGCGCCCCTGGTTGCCGCCGGCATCGGCCGGCCGCAGATTCACCGGCCCGTTGCCGGGCAACTCCACCTTGGTCAACGATGGGATGTACGCGCCCACCTTGAGCTCGACTTCCCGTGCCAGGCGCAACGCAACCGGCAGCGTCGCGCCGGCGGGCCATTCCTGTGCCGCCATCTGTACGGCACTGCGCAGGCGGAAGCCGGCCCCCAGGCGCGCACCGGCCGCCAACACCAGCGGCTCCTGCAGCACGGTGCCCGCCGCCAGCGTCTGCCCGGAGTCGGTGGTCACCGCCGCACCCAGCACCGTGCCCGCTGGCAGGCGCAGGTTCTGCGAGATCACCATCGGCGCGGGCAGCACGGTACCGACCGGAAGCGTTACCGATTCGACCGGCACGTCATAGTTCAGGCGGGTGCCGGCCTGGAACTCGGTGCCGGGCTGCAGCTTCACTCCGTCCACCGGCACCACCAGGCCGCCGCCAAAGGGGGTTTGCCCCGCGCTGCCATTGCGACCCTCATACAGCTGCCAGCCACCCTCATCCGGCGTGGACGGCGGCGGTGCGAACCCATCGTTGATGCTGCCGTAGACGTTGATGTTGCCTTCGGCCCGCAGCACCAGCGAGGCCGATTCGCCGAAGCCACGCCGCGATGGATCGCCGCGGTTGGCTTCGGGCCCGTAGCGGTAGCCGGACAGATCGATGTCGCCGGCAATGGTCAGGTCGCCGTCCGGGTTGGCGTCGCTGCGCCGCGCCAGCACCTGCACGCCGGGACGAAGGCGGACATCGCCCAGCGCCCGCGTGCGCTGCTGCAGATCCGCGTTGTCCAGCGCAGCATCGATCCAGGCCACGCTGTGCGGATCGACCACCTGGTCCAGCCACTGCTGGGTGACCAGCTGCGCGCGGTTGCCGCGCACGTCAGCGGTGGCTGCCAGGGGCGCATCGTCGTAGCGGCGAACACCATTGAGCTGGATGTCGGCCGCGCCATCGATGCGCAGGCCGGTGGCCGCGGCAATCGCCGCGTCGTTGCTGCCCAGCCGCGGCACATCGATCTTCAGCGTGCCGCGCGGGGTGCCATCGTTCTGGCCAGGACGTCCACCGACGGTAACATCGCTGCCCGCACGCAGGTCCAGCTGCGCCGCGCTGCCCAGGCCGACGGCACCTTCGGCGCTGCCCAGCGTGATGGTGGCCCGGTTTGGACTGTCGATGATCTTGCCATGGCTGTCCACGCGCAGGCCGGTACCGTGCGCGTCCAGCGTGCCGTCCACCTGCAACTGATCGCGGGCGTACAGGCGGATGCTGCCGACCTGCTCGCCGCTGGCATCGATGCGGCCGGCCACGGTCAGGCTGCCCGCATCGACGCTGATATCGACCCGGCGCGCCTTCACTTCGTCGCCGATCCGCAGATCGCCCTCACCGATCTGGAAGCTGCGACCGCCGACGACGCCGCCGGCGGTCAATCGCTGGTTGAGGCCGGCGAAGTCCTGCAGCTGGCGTGCCCGCACCACCAGTTCGCCACCGTCGTAGGGCACCAGCGTGCCACCGGCATCGTAGCGACCAGTGGCGGCACCCTGCAGAACACCGGCCAGATCGGCTCGGCCGGCCATTGCGGTGACCGTCAGGCGTCCGCCGCGGTTGTTGCGGGCGGAAACATCGATGCGGGAGGCCGCATCGGCGCGGATGTCACCCGTGTCGCTGGACAGCAGGACATCGCCGCCCCAGCTGAACTTGTCCACGTCGTACAGCGAGACCTTGCGTCCGGCCAGATCCAACGCGGCCCGGCTGCCAAGCGTGATGCCCTGGCGTGCGTTCGCCGACAGCCGTCCGGACGCCAGCGCGATCGTGCTGTCCAGCGTGATCCGGTTGGCGTCGATGCTCAGCTCACTGCCCAGTGCATCGCCACCCGCCTTGCCGGTGCCCCCCTGCAGGCGGAAGTCGCCGCCGGTGCGCACGCGCAGCCGCGCGGCGGGATCGGCCGTCAACAGCGGTGTATCGATACCCAGGCTGCCACCGCTGTACTGCCAGCCCTTGTCGGCCAGACAGTCGCCGCGCTGCTGGAACACGTCCAGCGTGCCCTGCGCGGAGAACGACAGCTGCTCCGAAGCACTCAGGTTCAGCGCACTGAATCCGAGCACCTGCCGGTTCGCAGGTACTTCAGAACTGGGACGGCTTAATGGCGCCCGCCCCAGCTGCAGCTGGCGGGTAAAGATGTCCAGCTGCCCGGCGCCGAGCCGGTCCACCATCGGATCGGCCGGCGGCACCGACGCGTCACTGCCCGGCGCTTGGCTCGCCGCCAATGAGCCGTCCCAGACCAGCGTGTCCACCAGGATGCGCGCCCGGTCAGTCGCAGCACCGTAGCCGCGGATGGCCTGCGCACCAAGCACGAGCGTCTGCAGGCCACTGCGGCCGGTGGCACTGTCGCGCGCGTCCAGGTCGACGCTGCCGAACACGTTGACAGAGTCCCGCGCGACCAGGCTGAGCGTGTCCAGCGCCGGCGCGCCGGTGGCATCATTGCCGCGCAGCAGTTGCTGCAGCACGGACTGGTTCATGGTCATGCCACTGGGCAGCGCCCCTGCCGCAGCGGCCAGGGCGATCGCTTCGGCACTGCCGAGGTTCAGCGCCGCCATGCTCAGGCCGAGCTGACGGGTGCCATAGCTGGCCGAGTCGCGCATCTGCAGCGCGCCATCGGTCGCTACCGCGATGCTGCCATCGGAAACCAGCCGGGTCTGGCCGTCGCACGCCGTCTGGCACCCCCCGATGTCGATCGCCACTGGACCGGCCTCCACCCCGGTGGTGCCGGTGATCAGGTTCAGGCGCTGGTTGGACACCGCCAGCAGGCCGCCGGAGACCTGGTAAGGCACGGTCGCGCTGGCATTCGCGTTGGCGGATGCGAACGACAGTGTATCGAGGGTCGCACCGGCCTCGACCAGCACGCCGCTGCCACCGGAGGCCGCTGCCACCAGCACTTCCGGTGCGTTCAAGGTGACGCCGGAACGGATCGCCACGCTGCGCGCCTGGCCGGTCACCGCCACCTGCGAGGCCTCCTGGTTGAACTGCCCGCCGATCATCATCCGCGCCGGCAGGAAGGCATTGAGCGCGTCGTCGCTGAAGGTGGCACCGCGATCACGCGCCTGCGATTGCGCACCGCCGTCGACGATCTCCAGTGAACCGACCGCCGGGCTGGCCAACGTGGCTGTCAGCGTGCCGCCTCGCCCATTGTCGGTGGCGGCGCCGAACCGCGCGGTGCCGGCGAAGCGGATGGCAGGCGTGTCTGCACGACCTGCGCCTTCGCCCAACGCAAGGGTCAACCCGAGCGCATCGATGGTCTGCCAGCCACGCGACTCGCCGCGGCGGTCGGCCACCGATTGCGCGAAGCTGTTGTAGGAGGTTTCGTTGTAGCCCGAGTGCCGGCGTACTACTGCGGCGGGGGTCAGCAGGATGTCGGTGAGCAACGGCGAGATTGCCGTGCCCAGCGCCGTGCGCTGCTGCCCGGACACACGCCAGGTGCCGGTACCGGTCGCGATGGGTTGCGCGATGCCCGAGGTGCCGGTGGCGCCCAGCTCAACCCGGAATGCACCGGGCTGCAGCGCATAGCTTGCCGGCATCAGCGTGTAGGTGCCTGCTGCCAGGCCGGGCACGCCCGCCGGCACGGTGATCTGCTGGCCCACGGCCGGTGCGGCGAATCCTTCCTCGCCGCTGGGGGCAAATGTCCCGGCGCGTCCCGGCACGATCGCATACACCGGGTTGCCCGACGCACTGAATCCATAGCGCGGATTGGCGTCGGCCAACGCCGTTCGCAGCACGTCGACAGAGCCACCGCGTCCTGACACAAAGGCGGCACCGGTCAACTCACCACCGCCGGACATGTCCAGCAGGGCCCCCGGCGCCACCTCGATCTCATTCGCCTTCAGGGTCACCCCCATCGAGGAGATGCCGGCCGGCGTCAGCGAACCCAGGCTGCGCGTACCGACCCGCCAGTCGACACCATCGACGGTGCCACCATAGGGCAGCGACAAGCCGGCGCCACTGGTCGAGGTGACGCTGCCTGGCAGCAGTTCCACCCGGCTGCCGACGGTTCCGTTCTGGATAAGGCCACCCAGCTGCAGCGTGCCCATCGGCGCCTGTACGTTGCCGCCCTGCTGCACCGTGGCGGCCACCAGGCGAAGCGTACCCAGCGCCGATTCCGGCGCCGGCTTCGTGTCCGCACCGGTGCCGTGGATGCGCAGCACGGCATCCGGATCGGTCCAGTAATCAGCGGTCTGCACGGTCTGCGCCGACGCGCCGGCCACCAGCGTGCCGATCGCGCCTGTGGTGGGGTACAGGCGCGCAGCGGTCACGTCCATCGAACCAGCCGTCATCAACGCGCTGGTGTTGCCACTGCTGGCAATGCCGTTGGTCAGGCGCACGTCACTGCGGCTTTCCAGCGCCACATGCTTGAAACCCGGCAGCCAGGTGACGTCGCGGATGTCGATCAGCTCGGCCTGCACCGCCAGCGCGTGATCTTCCGGCCCGGACGAAGCGACCGCGGCGGTGCCCTGCAGGTTCTCGCCCGGCATCTGGCGCCAGCGTGCCTGCGCCAGGCGAACGTAGGGCGCACTCAGTCGCAGCCCAGACGATAGCCCGGCATCCACGGCCATGCCCAGGCTCGAAGTGCCCTGGCCGTGGATGCGCAGGCTCTGGGCCAGGCGCAGGTCGACGTCGCCGACCGCGCGGATGTCACCGAACACGGACAGGTTGTCGAAACCGCCGGCCTGCAGCTGCTCGACCGACAACGCGGCGTGGCCATATTCCAATGTGGCCGGCAGTGGCTGCGCCGGTGCGCTGTGCTGGCTGAGGCTGATCGCACGCGCTCGCAGTACCTCGTCGCTGGCGCCACGTGCATGGATGCTCCCGCCAAAGGCCAGGCCAAGCGTGCCCCCGCGTGCGCCGGCACCACCGGCGGCCGCGTCCATCCCGCCGTCCAGGTACAGCGCGTTGGCCGAACGCAGCACGATCTGCCCGCCGTCGCTGTCCACGCGCACGCGGCCCTGGCCATCGATGTCCAGTTCGGCCGACGCGCCCCGCGCCTGCAGGCGCGCACCGCGTTCGACCACCACGAAGGCTTCCGGTGGTCGGTTGTCGACGAATGCGGTGGTCTCCCAGTCCAGCGCCCCGCCAATCTCGATGCGCCCACCTGCGCGCACCTGCCCGCGCAGGCGGCCGCTGGAATCGGGCAGCGACATCGCGTCTGCATCGGCATCCAGCAGCGCGCCTTCGGCGAAACGCCAGGTGCGTTCGGTGCGCTGCCCGGCGTACAGCGCGTTCTCCGGGCGCACATCGTCGATCAGGATGCGGCCGCCCTTCGCGCGCAGCGTGCCTTCAACATCGATGTTGCCTGCACCGAGCAGCGAGATCGTCTGCCCTGGATCGACCGCCACCAGTGCATCCTTGCCAACCCGAAGGTCACCGCCCACGCTGTTGCGCTCCGAACGCAGGCTGATGCTCGCACCCGCGCGCTGGCTGACGCGCCCGCTCGACGGATCAGCGCTGTACAGTGGCGCGTCCCACGCTGCCAGTGCGGACGCCCGGTCGGTCGCCATCCGCGCGTCCTGGGTCAGGCGCAGGCCTGGCAGGGCAGCGACCAGCCGCGCGCCATCGGCCACCTCCACACCCTGGTGGCCATTGATGTCGTACTGCGCGAAGCCACTGCCGAACAGGCCGGGGTCCAGTCGCAGCGATGTGCCCGCCAGGTCCGCATCGCCCAGCCGCACCTGGCCACCGGTCCCCAGCGAGAAGGAACCACCCCCCTGTCCTCGACCACTGAACCGGCTTCCGTCGCCCAGTTGCACCCGGCCACTGCCGTCGGTCGTCACCGTACTGCTGTTCGCCTGCAGGCTGACGCTGCCGCCTTTGCCGATATGGGCCTTGCCGCGCAGGTCCAGCGCAGCACCGGCCTCGACGTCAACCGTTGAGTCGGCGCCCACGGCCACGTCATGACTATTGCCCAGGCTCAGGCGGCCGCCATCCGTCCAGGCACCGCTCGCGTCGCGCGGCGTCGCCAGTGACGCATTGCTCCATTCACCGGAGAGATCGATCCGCGTGCCGTCGGCGATGGCGGTGCGCGCGCGGCCATCATGCAGCAGCGCCGTCGGCCGGCCCTGCACATCCAGCAGGTTGCCCGCCGACAGCTGGCCGCCGGCGATGCCGATGTCGCCTGCCAGTTCCACCTCGCTGCCGGTCAGGTTGAGCTGTCCGCCTGCCTGAAGCCGAAGGCTGCCGTCGATGCGGATGCGATCAGCGGTCGCCAGGTCGATCCGTCCCCACTGCTGGGCACTCAGCTCTGCGATATCCAGCCACACGGTGCCACGCCGCACTTCGTTGACCGGGGCCAGCAGCGACCACGCGGCCTTCGTCCGAGCCTTGTCATCCAGGCGCACATCCGAGCCGAACACACCGCTGCGGCCCTGGCCGTCGTAGCGCCCCAGGTACAGCTGCGCATTGCGCGCGACCGCCGTCTGCGCCTGCGCATAACCCTCCAGCGCGGTATCCGGCCTGCGGTTCTGCTGCGCGCCCTGGAAGGTAGCCGTCTCAACCTTTCCATCCAGCACCGCGGTCGGTGCGGAGATGATCAGGCGTCCTGCATCGCGGCCGACCGTGTATCCGTTATCGACACGCTGCGCCGCGAATACAATCGGATCACGGAAGGTCTCGGTGATGCCCCAGCGCTCCTGCTTTACTTCATGGCCGCTGTACAGGCCATCGAAGAGCATCTCCGCCGGCGCGTCATCAAGGCGGTAGACCTGGCCATCGACGCCGCGCACCCAGCTCTGCCGGATCACGCCGCTCTGCACATCCAGGCTGCCACCGGCAAGGTTGATGCGTGAGCCGCCATGCGTGATCACTTCCCTGCCGCCCAGCAGGACGGTGCCTCCCTGCGCGGCCCATTCGCCGATCGAGTGCCCCTGATTGTCAAGGTAGCCGCCCACTTCCAGCAGGCCACCCGCCGCGTACCAGCGCTCACCCGCGTAGCCCCCGGTACCGGCCGGAACGTGGACCAGCCTGCGGCGGTCGACCCAGACCTCGCTGCTGGTCAGCTTGCCGCTGTCGCGGTTGTCCAGGGCATCGCGCAGTTCGTTGCCCTGCACCTTGACCTGGACATTGTTGCTTTCCATCGACACCTGTACGCCCACTGCGCCGGAAACATCCACGCGTGCCGCGTCGTCTACGTAGCTGCGGGCTGCCGCGTCGGCGATGATCTGGCCGCCCGTGGCAACCGTCAGCGAATCCGCACTGAAATGGATGTTGCCACCCGAGACGATCTCCACCCGCGACTGGTCCCGGCGATCATTGTGCTGGGACAGATTGTCGAAGGTTGCCGAGCGCGCGCCGGCGCGGATCGCGTCCTGCTCTGCCGACTCCTTGATGAGGCTGTTGCGCTGCGTATCCAGCACCGTGGCCTTGCCATCGTCCTCGACCAGCACCGCCGTGGTGGCTCCATCGGCAAGCGTGACGCTGCTGCCGGCATCACTGGTCGAAGCCAGAAGATGCACGGTGCCGCGCTGCGCCAGCGTGGTGCTGGCCACGGCCACACCGGCCTGCTCGACGTTGCGCCCGGCCAGGGTCACGTCACCCTCGCGGGCGCGTAGCAGACCGGTGTTGCGCACGCTGCCCGCCGTGCTGCCAGCGACGAAGCGCGGCGCGATTTCATTGCCGCGGGTGGTGGAGCTGGTATTGGTCGCCGTACCCACGCCGCGCCGGATCACGAAACTGTCACCGGCAGCGAGTTGCACCTGGCCCTTGCGCGCCTCGATATGGCCAGCATTCTCCACGCTGTGCCCGGCCAGCAGCACGTAGCCACCGCCGCGCGTCGCGCTGGTCGGCTCATGGGTCGCGATGCGGGCACCCTGCTCCACCATCACCTTGCCAAATGCATCGCTGAGCGCGCTGCTGCTGGCGTCGGGGCTGTACAGGCCGTTGTCACGGAACTGCGCATCGCTGATCCGTGCTGCAGCCGCCAGCAGATTGCGTACATTGACCTGGCTGTTGTTGCCGAACACCACCCCGTTGCGGTTGGCCACGAACACCGTGCCATTGGCCTTCAGCTGGCCCAGGATATGGCTGGGCCGCGCCTGCGGATCATTGACGCGGTTCAGGACTGCCCAGTCAGGGTTCTGCAGGAAGTTCAGCGTGGTGTTGCCGCCGATATTGAACGTCTCCCAGTTCAGGATCGCCTTGTCCGCGGTCTGCTCGACCGTAACCTGCACCCGCCCGTCGCTGCCCTGCGACTGGATCGCGTCGCGCGCATTGAGCCAGCCGCGGGTCAGCGGGTTCTGGTCGACGCTCAGGCCATCCTTACCCAGGCCATCAGCAACGATGAAGCCAGCCTCGCGGCGCGCCTGCCGCGCCTGTTCCTGCAGGCGCTGCTGCAGGGCAATCGCCTGCGCAGCCGTACCGAGGTTGTCGATCGACTGCTGCAGCTTCTGCCGTGCTGCATCCTGCTGCTGGGCCGGCAACTGGAACTGGATCGGCACCCCGTTGGGCATCCGGCCGCTCTGTGCCGCGCTGCCCTGGGCCGCGCCCCGCTCGGCGAACCAGCCCGGGCTGAACGCCTGCTGCGCCTGGCTGACCGGGGCCACCATGCTGCCCAAGGCGACCGCGATGGCCCACGCCATCGGATGATTGCGGCGCATCGGCGCGGCCGGATGAACAGCGGACGGGAGCGGGTGCGACATCGGAACCTCATCAACCTGGTGGGCCGCGGCTGCGGCGACGATCGGGGAGGCACGCGCAACGCATGCCCTGCCACTGATAGACGGTTCACGTGACACGAAGCCGACAGCGAAACACTGCGGCGGCCGCACCGTCGCGGAAATGGCGACGCCGGCCCAGGGGCCGGCGTCGGGTCAAGCAGGATTCAACCCGTGCTGCGGATTACAGCGGACGACCGATGCCGGCGCAGGTGCTGGGATTGTTCAGGCCGGCAGTGCTGCTGGCCAGCACGAAACGGTTGCGGATCGCATCGCGCCAGGCCTTGGTCAGCGGGATGAAGCCGTGGTCGGTGATCGACTTCTCATACGCGACGGTGTAGGTCGCCGGATAGTGGCGGGCCAGGAAGCCGCGCAGGCTGGTGGCGACGCTCGAATCCTTGTAGCACTGGCCGATCACCAGGTTGGTGTAGCCGGCGATCGGATAGCCGGCCGACGGGTTGCCGAACACCGGCACCCAGTTGGCGGGGTCCTCGGCAGCGGTACCGGTCGGCGGAGCGACGGTGTCCAGGGTCGCCTGCACACTCACCTGATCCGGCGAGAAGCCCTTGACCTTGGCGACCTTGGTCGCGTCGGTCACGCTCGGGATCACGTCCGGGCCAACGTAACCGATACGGCCTTCAGCAGCGTAGACAGCGTTGTACAGCGAGGTGCCACCGGTGGCCGGCGCGGCCACCAGGAACGCCGGCAGGTTGCCGTTGGCATCGCGCTTGTACAGGTCGGCGAAGGTCGACTTGATGGCGAACTTGCCACCCACCAGGTTCGAGGTACCAGCGTTCTCAGCCGCACAGGCCGCAGTCAGGAAGCGGCTGAACATTTCGCTGGTGCCGCTGCTTTCCGGGCGGTACACCACCTGGATCGGGCCGCTGCGGTTGGCATCGATGGTCGACCAGTCGCTGATCGCACCCGAGAACACGCCGCAGATCTGCGCCACGCTCAGGTCCACCGCCGAACCGGCCTTGTTGAACGGAATGGTGACCGACGTGGCCACCGACGGCACCTGGATCAGCGCGCCGTAGCGGTTGGCGTTGGTCGGCTGGTTGAAGTTGGTGGTGTAGGTGCTCAGCTCGGTGCTGCTCAGCACCGAATCGCTGCCGGCGAAGTGCACGGTGCCGGTGGTCGAGAACAGCAGCGAGTTGTTTTCCAGGAAGGCCTTCTTGCCGGTGCCCGAACCGGTCACGGCGTAGGTGAAGTTCGCTGGCAGGATGCTGTCGGACGAACCCTTGTAGAGGTCGGCCGGCAGCGAAGCGCCGCCGCCGGTAACGGTCTGCGCGGAGGCGGCGCCAACGGTAGCGAGCAGCGCGGTGGCAACCAGCGCGGCCAGGGTCTTGTACTTGATCATGATCTTCTCCTGAAGGGTTTACTGCGAAGGGAAACGCCAAGGGAGGAACGGTCACTACACGCCTGCTGCCGCCGAGGGCCTCCCAGCCCACTCTGCGGCGACGTGTCCATGCTGGTCCGCGCCGATGACACGCCGCTTAAGAAACCTGTGGAAGATCGAAAAAAGGTGTGGAGGATTGTGTGGAGAATCGACCCATGCCACATTCCGACGACGCCGCCCGATCAACTGAATTGAATCGACTGAATTGAATCGACTGAATTGAATCGACTGAATTGAATCGACTGAATTGAATCGACTGAATTGAATCGACTGAATTGAATCGACTGAATTGAATCGACCTGATGGGATCGACCCGATGGGATCGGCTGGGTAGAGTCGACTGTTAGTCGACTGCTTTTCGCACGCGGAAACGATCTGAATGCACTCGATCTCCGCGCTGGTCGACTAACAGTCGACTCTACCTGTGATGCGCGTTGCGCATCACTGCACCAACTGGTTCATTTCCATGATCGGCATCAGCACCGCCAACACGATCGTCAGCACCACGCCGCCCATCACCAGGATCATGGTCGGCTCCAGCAACGCAGTCAGTGCCATCGCGCGACGCTCGATCTCGCGCGAGATGGTCTGCGCGGCGCGATCCAGCAGCGGCGCCAGCGAACCGGTCTTCTCGCCACTGGCCACCAGATGCACCAGGATCGGCGGATACACCTTCTGTACCTTCAACGCAGCACCCAGCGCGGCACCTTCGCGCACGCGCGCGGACACATCGTCGGCACAGCGCGCCAGCAGCGCATTGCCCAGGGTCTGCCGCGCCGCCTCCAGTGCACGCAGCAGCGGCACGCCGGCATCCAGCAGGATCGCCAGTGTCGAGGCGAAGCGCGCACTGTTCACACCCAGCACGAATCGCCCGACCATCGGCACCCGCATGAGCATCGCGTCCCAGCGCAGGCGCAGCTCGGGCCTGCGCTGGGCCAACCGCCAGGCCACCACCAGCGCAGCGATGCCGAGCCCTGCCCACACGCCCCAGCTGCGCACGAACGCGCTGGCGCCCAGCATCATCTGCGTGAGCATCGGCAGCGTCTGCCGCGCCTGCACGAACGCGGTCACCACCTGCGGCACCACGTAGCTGAGCAGGAAGATCACGATCGCCACCGATACCAGGCTGATCGCCGCTGGGTAGATGAAGGCGGTCAGTACCTTGGCCTGCAGCGCGTTGCGTTCTTCGATGTAGTCGGCCAGGCGCTCCATCACCCGTGCCAGATCGCCGGAGTCTTCGCCTGCTCCCACCAGCGCCCGATAGATCGGCGGAAAATCGCGTGGCCGCGCTGCCAGCGCCACGGTCAAGCGCTGACCGGCACGCACGTCGGCACGTACTGCGGTGAGCGCCTGGGCCACGTGCGGGCGTTCTGCCTGCTCGATCACCGCACTCAATGCGCCTTCCAGCGGCAGGCTGGCCGCCAACAGGCTGGCCAGCTGGCGCGTAGCCCAGGCCAGCTCGCTGGCTGACAACCGGCGAGCGCCCCAGCCACCGCCGGCACTGCGCGCGGCGCTTACCTGCACAGGGGTCAGCCCGCGCCCGCGCAGCAGCTGGCGAGCACCGCGCGGGCTGTCGGCATCCAACTGGCCCTTCTCGATGCGGCCCTGCGCGTTGGCAGCCTGGTAGTCGAACAGTGCCATGCAGGCCTCAATCGTCGCCGGTGACGCGCAGGATCTCTTCCAGCGTGGTCACCCCGCTGTCGACCCAGCGCTGGCCGTCCTGCCGCAGGGTCCGCATGCCGGCCCGCCGGGCCGCCTCGCGCAGCGCAGACTCGCCCTGCCCTTCATGGATCAGTGCGCGCACGCGGTCGTCGACCACGAACAGTTCATGGATGCCGGTTCGCCCCCGATAGCCGCTGTTGGCGCAGGCCGCGCAGCCCACCGCGCGCCATACGGTGCGACCCTCGCCGTCCACCTCGGCACGACGGCACTGCGTGCACAGCCGCCGCACCAACCGCTGCGCCAGCACGCCGCGCAGCGACGAGGCCAGCAGGAAGGGCTCCACGCCCATGTCAGCCAGGCGGGTCACCGCCGAGATCGCATCGTTGGTGTGCAGCGAGGCCAGCACGCCATGCCCGGTCAGCGACGACTGCACCGCAATCTGCGCGGTCTCCAGGTCGCGGATCTCACCGATCATGATGGTGTCCGGATCCTGGCGCAGGATCGCACGCAGCGCGGTGCCAAAGCTCATGCCGATGCGCGCGTTGACCTGGATCTGGCCGATGCCGGCGAAGTCGTACTCCACCGGGTCTTCCACAGTGAGGATGTTGCTGGTGCTGCTGTCGAGCTGGCCCAGTGCGGCGTACAGCGACGTGGTCTTGCCGCTGCCGGTCGGCCCGGTGACCAGCACGATGCCGTGCGGCTGACGGATCAACCCGGTGAACGTGGCCAGCGTGTCATCGGCCATGCCGAGGCGCTGCAGCTGCAGGCGACCGGCATCCTTTTCCAGCAGGCGCAGCACAGCACGCTCGCCATGACCGGTCGGCACCGTGGAGACACGGATATCCAGCGGCCGCCCGCCCACGCGGATGGCGATGCGCCCGTCCTGCGGCAGGCGCTTCTCGGCAATGTCCAGGTGCGCCATGATCTTGATGCGTGATACCAGCGCCGCATGCAGTGCGCGCCGTGGCTGCACCATGTCGCGCAGCGTGCCGTCCACGCGGTAGCGCACAACCGAATGGGTCTCGAACGGTTCGATATGCAGATCGCTGGCGCCATCGCGTGCGGCCTGTGCCAGCAGCGCGTTGATCATGCGGATCACCGGCGCATCGTCCTGAGCATCCAGCAGATCGGTGACCTCCGG
The DNA here is from genome assembly GCF_059368435.1 of Stenotrophomonas sp. YJH_SMC_54. Lineage (NCBI taxonomy): Bacteria > Pseudomonadati > Pseudomonadota > Gammaproteobacteria > Lysobacterales > Lysobacteraceae > Stenotrophomonas > Stenotrophomonas sp. YJH_SMC_54. Next base: position 16,978 of record NZ_JCAFRS010000008.1, read on the forward strand.
CATGTCCTGCATCAGCCGGTCCAGATCGACTTCGCTTTCGGCGGCACCCACCACGGCAGCGGCATCGCCGCCGTCACGGTACTGCTCACCCAACCGCTGTTGCCACGTCGCAGCGTCCAGCGCCTGGAACGGCAGCGGGCCATGCCGGCGGCGCAGCTCGGCCACAGCCCACGCTGCGGTGTCGGCGGTGCCCAGCAACACGGGCTCGCCGCCAACTTCGGACAGCATCACGCCATGGCTGCGCACCCAGGCGTACGGCAGCGGCGCGGAAGCGCTCACGGCCCGATCACCAGTTCCGGCGTGTAGCCCAGCCCGCGCAGCTGCTGCAGCGCAGGGTCCAGCGTCGCCGGATCGCGCGGCAATCGCACGCGCAGGCGTTGCCCGCTCTCGCCGGGCGTCGCTTCGGCATAGGCCTGCAGGCCCAGTGCACGCACCTGCGCCACGCCCTGGCTGGCACGCGCCGGGTCCAGCCCCTGCGCGAACTGCACCAGCTGCGCATCGCCGTCACCGGACGGGTACAGCGCCGCCAGGCTGCTGTTCTGCAGCGGCTGGCCCTGGTCATCGCGTGCATTGCCCTGGCCGAGGACAGACAGGTCCTGCGGTGGCAGCTGCGGTGCCGACAGCGCCGGCAAGGCCCAGCTCTGTGCCGGCTGCGCGCCCGCCTGCGCGTTGCGCATGTAGTCGTAGCGGTCGCGGGTCAGGCGCTGGCCGGCGGCCGGGTCACGCACCACGTGCGGGCGCAGGAACACCATCAGGTTGGTCTTGGCGCGCTTGCGCGTGTCGCTGCGGAACAAGGCGCCCAGGACCGGGATCTTTCCCAGCCCCGGCACCGCATCACGGCCATGGCTGACGCTGTCTTCCAGCAGGCCACCCAGCACCATGATCTGGCCATCGTCCAGCAGCACGCTGGTATCCAGGGCGCGCTTGTTGGTGATGATGCCGGCCGTGCTGTTCGCGCTCTGCGCGTCGATGCTGCTGACTTCCTGGTAGATGTCCAGCTTCACCGTGCCGCCCTCGGAGATCTGCGGGCGCACCCGCAGCTTCAGGCCGACGTCCTCGCGCACGATGGTCTGGAACGGGTTGTTGCTGCCGCCGCCGCCGTCGGTCACGTAGCGGCCACTGACGAACGGCACGGTCTGGCCGACCATGATGCTGGCCGCTTCGTTGTCCAGCGTCATCAGGTTCGGCGTGGACAGGATGTTGGCACCGCCCTTGCTCTGCAGCGCGTTGGCCAACGCCTTCATGTTGAGGATCTGGCCGACGCCGGGCAGGTTGATGGTGCCGTCGATCACACCGATCTTCAGGCCATCCTTGGGCAGCACGTCCAGGGTGGTGCGTGCGTTGGTGTTCAACCCGCTGCCACCGGTGGTGCCGCCGAAGTGGGTGCCGCCGAAGGTGCGGCCATTGCCCAGCATCCACTGCACGCCCAGTTCGGCCGCGTCGGTCTGGTTGACCTCCACGATCAGGCTTTCCACCAGCACCTGTGCACGGCGCTGGTCGAGCTGGTCGATCACCCGGCGCAGGTTGCGGTACACCGGCTCGGGGGCGGAGATCAGCAGCGTGTTGGTGGCCACGTCCGCCTGTACCGAGATGCCGTTCTGGCTGAAGCCGGTGCTTCCTGCATCGATCGGGTCACGGCGGCTCGGATCCAGGCGCTGCGATTCCAGCGCATTGCCTCCGGGCTTGGCCTGCTGCGGCTGCGACGGCTGCGCGGGGGTGGAGTGGCTGGCGTCGCCGGGCAGTGGTGTGATGCCTTCGTTGCTGCCCATCGCCGGTGCATCGCTCTGCCCGGCCACCACGCCACGCAGCACACCCGCGAGCTGGTTGGCCTGGGCATTGCGCAGGTAGACCACATGCAGGTTGCCGGATTCATCCTGGGCACGGTCCAGCTTCTCCACCAGCTGCCTAGCCAGGCGGGTGCGCCCGGGACTGCTCGACCGCAGCAGCACGCTGTTGCTGCGCGGGTCGGCCATCACCACTACCTTCTGGGTGGGCTCGGCGCCCTGCGCATCCAGCAGCGGCGCGACCATCGCCGCGACGTCAACGGCAATGCCCTGCTGCAGCTTCACCACATCGGTGTCCATGCCGGCCGGTGTATCCACGCTGGCGATCACCCGCGCGATGCGCTCCAGGTTGTCGGCATAGTCGGTGATCACCAGCGTGTTGTTGCCCGGATTGGCAGTGATCGGATTGTCCGGGCTGATCATCGGCCGCAGCACCGCCACCAGCGCGGCCGCGTTCTCGTAGCGCAGCGCGAACGTGCGCGTGGCGATCTCACCCCCCGCACCGCCACTGCCAACGCGGCCACCGAGCAGCTTGGCATCGGCCTGCGGCACCACCCGGCTGACGCCGCCGTTCTCGACCACGGCGAAGCCGCGCATGCGCAGTGCGCCCAGCAGCAACTGGTAGGCCTGGGTACGGCTGACCGGGCCATCGGAAACCACTGTCATCTTGCCGGTCACCCGTGGATCGACCAGGAACTGGCGCCCGGTGAAGCGCGCTGCCATGCGCAGTACGCCACCGATATCGGTGTCGACCAGGTTCAACTGCACCGGCTCATCACGGGTGTCCTGCGCCAGTACCAGCGCCGGTGCGTGGGCCATGCACACGATCAGGGCCAGTGCGGTACTGCAGGCAAGGCTGCGCATCGCCCTCATGGATGGGCACCCGCGGTGGCCACCATCACGATGTTTCCGGAAATCCGTGCCGCCGGCATGTTCGCATCCCCTGTGCGTGTCAGTTGCAGCTGACGCAGCTCGATGGCCGGGTCGGCCAGTAGCGGCAGCAGCCAGTTCCATAGCGCATCCGCGGGCACCGCCTGCACCTGCAGGTGCCAGCGCCCGCCGCGCGCTTCGATATGCAGGCCGGCGGCAAGGCCGGCGGTCTTGATGCCATCGCGCAGCCCGGCCAGTGTCGGGTGCTGGCCCTGCGCCAGCTGCTGGCGCTCACGGGCGCGCAGCAGCGGTGCCAGTGCGCGGGACTGCGCCTGCAGCCGCGGCAGCTCGGCCTGCCAATACGTGCGCTGCTTCAGCAGTGGCTCCAGCCACAATGACCACAGGCCCGCCACCAGCAGCGCCACCACCATCACCCACAGCATCAGCCGGTCGCGCGGTGGCAGGCGTTGCCAGCGCTGCTGCAGGCCCACCAGCCCCTCGCCCAGCCGTAGGGTGCGGGTCGTCACTGCCCAGCTCCGCTCACTCGCAGGTGTCCACCGGCTTCGCGCGCCAGCTGCAGGCCCTGTGCCTGAACTGCTTGCTGCCAGTGCTCAAGCCGCTGCGGATCGTCGGCCAATGCCTGGGCATCGGCATCCAGCTCCATGTCCAGCTGCCCGGGTTGGTAATGCAGGCTGCGCACTTGCCCGGCCAGCTCCGGAACAGCCTGCAGCGTGCTGGCAACCTGACGCTGCAGCGCCGGCAACGGCGGCGCCGGCAGCGGCACCGCAAGTGCTCGCCTTGCCTGCAACACCGGGTCCACCACATCGGTGATCTCCGGGAAGCGCGCGCTGAACTGGCGCGCCATGTCCTGTTGCAGGGCCTCGCCCTCGATCCGCCAACGCGAGACCTGCAGCTGCAGGCCGAGTGCAGCCAGCAGCACTGCTGCCAGTGCCAGGCCGATCGCCAGTCGTGGTGCTTGCCGGCCTGCGCCGAGCAGCGGCAATGACCAGCCTGGCAAGGGGCCAGAGGTCTGCCGTTCATGCGTGACTGCGGTGGCCGGCAGGCTGTCCGGCCACGTCGGCGGCACACTATCGATCCACTGCACGGCCTGCACGCCGGCCTGTTGCAGGCGCACGGCCAGCGCCTGCATCACCGCACAGGCGTCACGTCCGCCATGCCATTGAACGAAACCCCGATCGCGCCCGCTGCGTACCAGCAGGTGCTCGCCGCTGACCTGCAGCGTGGCATGGCCGTCCTGCCAGGGCAGCAGCAGTGGCGTCGGATACAGCGCCTGCAGCTGCAGCGCACACGAGGCCAGCAGCTGCTGCACCTGCGCGATGGCCTGCTGGCCAAGCCAGGCCACCGGAACCGTGCCGTCTGCTGCCTGCGCACCGTGGGCCAGCGCCACCTCCTGCAGGTCATCCAGCAGCATCGCCTCCACCTCACCCTGCAGCGCCGACTGCAGGCGGCGCCCGGACAATGGCGGCAGCTGCAGCTCCAGCAGGATCAGGTCGTTCGGATCGAGGCAGGCATGCACCGCAGCCTGCGGATGCCGCAGGCCAAGCGCCGCCAGCGTGTCGCGACCGTGAGCAAGTACATCGCCCTTGTGCAGTTGCGCCCAGTCCACCGCGCTGTCCGCGTGCAGGCGCTCCAGCGCCGGCAGGCGCACCCGAAGCTGCACGTTCATGCGCCGATCCTCGTCCACACCCGTTGCACACGCACCCCATCGTCGCGGTATTCGCGCCACAACAGCGCGCGAAAATCGACCGCACTGCCGTCAGCCTGCACCTGGCCGACGGCCAGGAACCATTCGCTATGGATACCCAGGGGAAGCACGGCCATCTGTTCGTTGCTCAGTTGGAGTCGGTTGGCGATGTCGCCGCGATTGAGCAGCCAATGGCCAGCATCGCGCTCACCGAGCAGCGCCTGCAGCCGTGCCGGCTCGACCACGGGCGTCACCGCCTGCAGAACGCGCAGGTCGCTGGTGTTGGCGTTGACCAGGGTCTGCGCCGGCAACACCACGGTGCGCCGCGCCAGCGCCTGCAACGCCACCGGATCGGCACCAGGTAGCGCTTGTTCGATCAGTGATTCGCGCGGCAGCGGCGCCTGCGCCTGCATGTCGCCATCGCGCAGGCGCGCCTGGATGTGGTCGGCGGCGGATGCGCAGGCGCCCTGGCCCAGCCCCTGCCCGGCACACAACGCGATGAACGCGCGCCGCGCCTCGGGGTCCGGCCTGCCATGCGCAAGAAGGTTGCGCAGGTTGAACATCGACTGCGCATCGACCAGCTGCAGCTGCACCGGCAACGGCGCCTGCAGCTCCAATGGGCGCGCCCAGCGCCCGCTGCGCACCGTGGTCAGCTGTTCCTTTACATCCTCACGCAGCTGTTGCGCCGCACGCTCCAGCGTTGCGTCCACCGCCATGCGTACCTGTGCGCGCAGCTGGTCGCCACGCAGCGCACGCAGCTGGGCCGACTGCCGGGTCAGCAGTGCCGTGGCAATCACCGCCACCAGCGCCACCACCATCAGGGCGACGATCACCGCCATGCCACGTTGGCGGACACTCGAAACAGAACGCATCCGGGCTGACATCGGCCTGCCTCACAGCTGCCAGGAGCCGATGTCCGCGTTCCCGGCGTCGCCACCGGGCTTGCTGTCCGCGCCCAGCGAGAACACATCGATGTCGCCATGGGTTCCGGGAATCTGGTACTGGTACGGATGGCCCCATGGATCATTGGGCAGGCGATCCAGATAGGGCGTGACCGGCATCGCGCCACCACCCTGCGGTGGCTTCACCAGCGCCTGCAGCCCCTGCTCGGCACTGGGATAGCGCCCGTTGTCCAGCTTGAACAGTTTCAACGCCTGCATCAATGCAGCGATGTCCTGGCGCGCGGCCACTACGCGCGCCTGGTCGGGGCGGTCCATCAACCGCGGCACGATCAATGCGGCGAGGATGCCGATGATCACCACCACCACCATGATCTCGATCAGGCTGAAACCCTGCTGCCGAGCCCTGCGACCACGAACCTGCCTTGCCATTGTTCCGCCCTCGTCATCCTGGAAGAGACCGCTGCGCCATGGTCAGCGGTGCATGTGTCAGTACGATAAACATCCGCTGGAAATCCGCTGCGCGTGTCCCAGTGCAGGCGCAATACGTGCAGCCGGGGCACATGCGGACTCGAACAGGTGCTGCGGCACGCTGGCCAGCGCATCGTCGATGCAGCCGCGCAGCAACGGGTGCGCGCAGGCCTGCAGCAGGCGCACGCACTGCATCGGCGACCATGCCGTTCCATGATCGAGGCCGATGAACATCCGATAGGCCTGGTGATAGCGCAGGTCGTCGTACACGCGCTGGGCACTGTTCAGATCGCGCACGACCACCAGCAGAGCCGCGCGCTGCAGCAGCCGCGCATCGCCTGCATCAAGCGGTAGCGGGCTCATCGCCGCCTCGGGCCAGGGCCGCAGCCGCAGGTCGAGGGCTTTTCGCAGCGCCGCCAGTGGGTGCGCACTACCATCCAGTGCCGCCCAGCGCGCCGCATCCGCCCAGGCGTCGCTGGACAGCACCCAGACCCACGAGCGCCCATAGCGCTGCACGTTCAATGGTGCATGCCGTGCCTGCTCCAGTGACTGGCTCAGGTGACGATCCAGCTCCAGCATGCTGATCCTGCGACTGTCTGCCATCGGCGCCGCCCGTGCTCCACGACGCGCGGTGCGTCGTACTCTGGAGAAGACGTCAGCAAGGCAGGTGAAGCGACAGCGCGCATGCAGCTCTGTGCACTGCGTGGCGCTTCATCGACAACGTCATCGCAGCGTCATCTGCCTGCAGGCTTCGCGTTCCAGCCGCGGCGCTTCGCCTCCACAACGGCGCGCCAGTATCGCCACGTCGCTGCGCGCGGCGAATGTTGCCAGCGCATTGGACATGTCCACGTCATCGAACCATGACGCCATCGCAACGCGCAGCGCCGGCAGCTGCCAACCGTCCATCACACCATGGGTGCCTGCTACGAACCAATGCCAGAGGCGATGGTGAAGCACCTGGTCGTGCAGCTGTGCGAGATCCTCAATGCCATGCATGTCCATCAACAGCAGTGCGCGTGCAACCGCCGCGGGCGGCAACGCACCGGCTTCAGGCAGCGGAAGCGACTGCTGCTGCAGGCGCAGCAGCATCGCCAGCGGGTGCGACTGCGGATCAAAGTCCAGCAGCACCGCCTGTTGCTGCCACTGTGCATCGGACACCACGCACACCCAAGGTGAGCCATAGCGATGCACCATCAATGGCCGTCGCTGCGTGGTTTCCAGCAGCGCCGACAGATTGCGACGCAGATCCAGCACACCGATGGTCTCGTTGCGCATCCTTGGCCTCTCCTCGCTTGCAACAGCCCTGCGCGGCGCGCAGGGCCAGCGTCTTCATCTATCCAAGGACGGCAATGCCACCCGGAAAGCGACGCAGATCCAGCGACATCGTCAGTCGCAGCTGCTCCAGTGCCGCGTCTGGATCATCAATACGGAAGCGACCGCTGACCGGCGCGCGCGCCAACGCCGATTCTCCCAGCAGCACCTTGCCGCGGCGATAACGGTTGATCTCGTCCACCACCTCACGCAGCGGTGCGCGGCGGAACACCAGCATGCCTTCGGTCCAGGCGCTCACCTCAGAAGCCACGGCTTGGGCCACCACGCCACTGAGGCGCTCGTCGTACTGGGTCTGCTGACCCGCCTGTAGCTGCAGCCGGCCCTGCGGATGCTCGATGCGGGCGCTGCCCTGCAGGCAGGTCACCCGTACCTGACCTTGGGTGTTGCGCACATCCAGGCGCACCGCGCCTTCATCGGCAATCACGCAACCCGGGCCCGCGAACAGCGCCAGGCGCAGGCCAGCCCCGGTTTCGATCGCGGCCTGGCCCTGCATCAGCTCGAAGCCTTCGCCCCGCGCGTCCGCGCGGCGGCGCAGGCTGCTCTGCGTATCCAGTTCGATCTTCAGCTGCGGCAAGGGTGCGATCTGCAGCCGTTCACCGGTGCCGGTGTGGAAATCGGCCGTCATCGCCGTCACCGAGGGCCACAATCCCAGCGGAGGGCGGATCGCCGCCACCACCACCAGGCTGGCCGGGGCGGCAATCGCCGCGCCCAGGAAGGCGCGCCGGCTCCAGCGCTGGGCCGGCGTCGGCGCCACCGGTTGGCGGGCGGCGGCGGGCAGCTGCTCGCCGGCCAGCCGTACCTGCTCCCATTGCCGGCGCGCACGGCCGAACGCCTCACGATGACGCGGATCCGACTCGCACCACGCACGGAACCTGCGCCCGTCGGCGGCGGTTGCCTCGCCCGAGGTCAGCCGCACCACCCACGCGTGCGCCTGACGCTCGACGGCATCCAGCGGGCGTTGCGGGCGATCGTCAGGATCCATGGGGGCTCATGCCGGACCCGCACGCTGCGGGGTTCTGCTCGGCGTCAAAGTGTAGACGGATGCCGCCGTTCAGAACCGCACCTGGCGCCCCTGCCCGCTGCGCTCGGCCAGGTAGTCCTGGGCCGCCTTCAGCTCACGCTGCACCAGCCGCAGCGACACACCGAGGCGATCGGCCACGTCGCGCTGCTGCAGGCCATCGACGCGGATCGCCAGCAGGATGCGGCGACGGCGCTCGGGCATGCGCTGCAGCAGGCCGACCATGTCTTCCAGCGCGAAGTCCAGTTCGGCCGCCTGCGCCGGGCCGGGTGCAGGGTCGGCCATGTCCATCAGCGTATCCACCTCCTCCAGGCTCAGCAGGCGGTGGTCTGCACGCTGGCGGTCGATCACGGTATTCATTGCCATGCGCAGCAGGTAGGCCGCGGGGTTCTGCACGGCATCCAGGCGGTCACGCCGCGCGCTCAGGCGCATCCACGTGTCCTGCAGCGCGTCGCCGGCCAGCTCCTCCGAGCCCAGCTTGCGCACCAGCCGGCGCTTCAGCTCATCGTAGGCACCCAGAAGGTGGTCCATCAGGTCAATTGCCCCAGCCGTACCGTTGCTCATGTTCGAATCCTTGAAGTCATGGAAGGGGCGCGCGCCGGCCACAGTCGTGGTCGGTGCCGGAAGGACGGATCTGCAGCGTCACCGGCTGCGGCAGCGCAGCGGCATCGGGCGCCAGCACCAAGCCCTGCAGTGCCTGCAGCAGGCGCGCATCGCGGCGGGCGCTGCCACTGCCTGACAGCAGCTCGGGCTCGCTCACCTGGCCCGCGCCGTCGATGCGGAAGCGCAGCGTCGCGGCATAGCGGCCGGGCGCGATCTCCGGGTCGTCACAGAACGCCGCACGCAACCGCTGCTGCAGGCCGCCGTAGCGACGCCGACGCTCGGCCTCGGGAAGTTCGGCGCCAACACCCGATTCAGCGGCCGAGGGCGCGCCCCGGCGCAGCACCACGCGCTGCTCGCCGATCACCTCGGCCTCGATACCGGAGTCCTGCAACAGCACCTGCAAGGCAGGCAGCGGCGCCAGGCTGCCGCGCAGCGCATGGCTGCTGCGGCCGGCGGCCAGGTCACCCGGGTACATCACTGACCACCCACTGATGACGCTGAAGCGCTCGACCGCCTGTTCCAGCGGCTGCGCAGGGATGTCGTAGGCATGAACAGCGTCCTGCGCGGCAGCGGCAAAGGACAGCAGCAGCCATGCGGCGATGGCCACCTTCCAGATTCTGACCGCATGGTGTCCATTCAGCCCCCTGACGTAGAACACATGACCCTCGGCAGCGACAGCAGCTGCAATGGACGCGCGCCACCACCGGAACCCCGGCCCGCGCGCGACCCGCAAGCGGGCTCAAACCGTACCGGCGCCACATGTCATTGCGATGACCGCCGCCCACGGCCTGGCATCGAGCCAGGCTCCGTAAAGCCAGTCACGCATCAGGAATCAATGAATCGAACAGACCTGTTCATTTGCTCACAGGGTCAGAGCCCGTTGCGCAGCAACGGGATCCGACCCGGTACCGACCCAAACGTGTCGACCAAGGTCGACACCCACCAGGAGCAGCTCATGCCGTTCCGGCAGATCGTGGAAATCTGTCGAAGGCGGGGTGGGTCCGGTTGCGGGGGCGTGAGCCGCATGGGCCCGAGGCATGCCTCGGGCGGGTTGGGCAGGACGCCCAACCCCGGTCTTGCCGTGTGCGCAGGACAGCGCACACGAGCAAGCCGCGACCGAGCTTACATGGACGTACTTGCAGCGTCCCCCGCAACCGGACCCACCCCGCCATCCCTCAGCAGGCCCGCTGTTGCTGTTGCTGTTGCTGTTGCTTCTGAGGTTGCCGGCCAGCGGCCGGCACTACCCGCGGGTGCCGGGTGCAACCCGGCCGCAAACCCCATCCCTCAAAGCGGCAGCTGGGTCGTCTGCTTGATCCGCTGCATCGGAATCTCGGTCTTGGTGTTCTGCACCCCGGCAATCCGGTTCAGGTGCTGCATCTGGAACTGCCGGTAGGCATCCAGGTCGGCCACCGCCACCCGCAGCAGGAAATCGCAGTCACCGGCCATCAGATGGCATTCAAGCACTTCCGGGAAAGACTTGATGCTGTTGATGAAATGATTGGTGGTGTCCTCGTCCTGCCCGCGCAGCCACACCCGCACGAACACCGTGAAGCCACGGCCCACCTTGGCCTCGTTCAACAAGGCCACATAGCGGTCGATGTAGCCGCCCTCCTCCAGCAGACGCACCCGGCGCAGGCAGGCCGACGGCGACAGCCCGACCAGGCGTGCCAGCTCCAGGTTCTGCAGGCGGCCGTCGCGCTGCAGGGCGTCGAGGATGCGCCGATCGAGGTTGTCCAGCTGGTACTGCATGGAATTTCACCTCTTCCACTTTTGACCGCATGAAATATCAATCATCCAGAATCAAGTGGTATCAACGCAACCCGATTTCGCGATTGGACCGCTAGCATGGGCCACCCCCACCTTGTTGTGCCGTTCGATGGACGCCCGTACCACCCTCCCCCTGCCCGATACCTGCGATACCGCGCCGCGTGCCGAGTTCCTGCGCGGCCTGCGCGCTGCCGTGCCGGTGATGATCGGCTTCATTCCGTTCGCCCTGGTGCTCGGTGCGCAGGCGGCCCAGAAGGGCCTGAGCGCACTGGAAGTACCGCTGATGACCGGCCTCAACTTCGCTGGCGGCTCGGAGTTCGCCGCCGTCGAACTGTGGACTTCGCCACCGCACATTGCACTGATCGTGGCCATCACCGCGCTGGTCAACAGCCGTCACCTGCTGATGGGCGCCAGCCTGGCCCCGCTGCTGCAGCACCTGCCGCGCCGCCGGGTGCTGCCGGCCCTGTTCTTCATGTGCGACGAAAGCTGGGCGATGGGCGTGGCCGATGCGCGCAGACGCGCGCTTGGCTTCAGCCTGGCCTACTACCTGGGCGTATCGGCAGGCCTGTACACGGTCTGGGTGGCCTGCACCACGCTCGGCGCGATCGTTGGCCCGATGCTGGGCGACATCCACGCCTATGGTTTCGACATGGCCTTCCCCGCCGTGTTCCTGGTGCTGCTGCGCGGCATGTGGCAGGGCATGAAGGCCGCGCGACCGTGGCTGGTCAGCCTGGCTGTAGCCGCTGCTACCTACCTGCTGGTGCCAGGTGCGTGGTACGTGGCCAGCGGCGCACTGGCCGGCCTGGCCGCAGCCTGGCTGCTGGCGGAGGACGCAGCATGATCTTCAATGGCCTGATCCACTGGACCTCGGTACTGACCATCGTGCTGATGGCCGCCGCCACCTACCTGACCCGCATCGTCGGCTTCCTCGCGCTGCGCAACCGCACACTGAGCAAACGCGCAGTGACGGTGATGGAAGCCGCGCCGGGCTGCGTGCTGATCTCGGTGATCGCCCCGGACTTCGTCGCCGACAAGCCGGCCGACCTGGCCGCGCTGGCGATCACCCTGCTGGCCGCCACGCGGCTGTCGATGCTGCCGACCGTGCTGATCGGCGTGGTCTCGGCGGGTGTGTTGCGCTATCTGATGGGGTAGCTACCGGTACGCCGGGCAATGCCCGGCGTACCGTAGTGGCGCAGCAGTGCAATCACGCGCTGCTGCTTGCCGCCAGCAGGCACAGGCTGCGCGGCGGCAGCGTCCAGGCGCCTTCCTCATCCGGCTCCAACGGCGTTTCGTCGGTCTGCAGGAGCACGCGCCGGAACGACAGGGCGTCGTCTGACACACAGAACCGCTGCGGCTGCTCCCCGGCGTTCAACAGCAGGGCCAGGCTGACATGCCGCCCGGGCTCGCGCAGGCCACTGTCCGGACTGCGACCGTCCAGCACGATCAGCAGCGCACGCAGCCCTGCGTCATGCCAGTCCGCTTCCTCCATGCCGCGACCATCGGGATGCCGCCAGTCGATATCGCGCAGGCCCAGCGCCTCATCGTACTCGCCGCGCAGGAACCGGTTCCGGCGCAGCAGGCCGTAGCGCCGGCGCAGCGACAGCGCCCGCCGCACGAACGCCACCTGCGCCTGTGCAGCCGGCAATGCTGCGCGCTCCCAGTCGATCCAGCTCAGTGGATTGTCCTGGCAGTAGGCGTTGTTGTTGCCCTGCTGCGAATGGCCGAACTCATCGCCCGCCAGCAGCATCGGCGTCCCCTGCGCCAGCAGCAGCGTGGCCAGCAGGTTGCGCATCTGCCGCGCACGCAACGAAAGGATCGCCGCATCATCGGTGTCTCCCTCCACGCCGTGGTTGCTGGAGAGGTTGTGCGAGTGGCCGTCACGGTTGTCCTCGCCGTTGGCCTCGTTGTGGCGATCGTTGTAGCTGACCAGATCGTGCAGGGTGAATCCATCATGCGCCGTCACCAGATTGATGCTGGCCGACGGTCGCCTGCCGTGGTGTTCGAACAGGTCGGCCGAGCCGGTGAAGCGCGTGGCAAACTCCGCCAGCTGCCCGCCATCGCCACGCCACAGCGCGCGCACCGTGTCGCGGAAGCGGTCGTTCCACTCGGCCCAGCCCGGCGGAAACTGGCCCAGCTGGTAGCCGCCCGGGCCGATGTCCCATGGCTCGGCAATCAGCTTCACCTGGCTCAGGATCGGGTCCTGGCGTACCGCATCGAGGAAGCTGCCCGAGGCGTCAAAGCCATGCCGTTCGCGGCCGAGGATGGTTGCCAGGTCGAAGCGGAACCCATCCACCCGCATCTCGGTCACCCAATACCGCAGGGAGTCCATGACCATGCGCAGCGCACCGGCATTGGTCAGGTCGAACGTATTGCCGGTACCCGTATCGTTGATGTAATAGCGGCGATCATCGGCCAAACGGTAGTAGCTGGCGTTGTCGATGCCCTTGAACGACAGCGTAGGGCCCAGCTCGTTGCCTTCGGCCGTGTGGTTGTAGACCACGTCCAGGATGACCTCGATGCCCGCGTTGTGCAGGCGCGCGACCATCTGCTTGAACTCGGCCACGGTGCCCAGCGACAGATAGCGTGCCTGCGGCGCGAAGAAGCCGATGGTGTTGTATCCCCAGTAGTTGCGTAGCCCGCGCTCGAGCAGCTGCTGGTCATCCACGTAGGCATGCACCGGCAGCAGCTCGATGGCGGTCACCCCCAGATGGCTGAGGTGGTCGACCACCGCATCGTGCCGCAACGCGGAGAAGGTACCGCGCTCGGCCTGCGGGACGTCGGGATGCTGCATGGTCAGTCCGCGCACGTGGGCTTCGTAGATCACGGTCCGGTCCCAGGGCGTGGCAGGTGCACGCTCGACGCCCCAGCTGAAGGCCGGATCGATCACGGCACAGCGTGGCATGTAACCGGCGCTGTCGCGGCGGTCGAAACTGAGATCGCCATCGCGGTGACCCAGGGTGTAGCCGAACAGGTGTGGGGCCCACTTCAGTTCGCCGACGATCTGCTTGGCGTAGGGGTCCAGCAGCAGCTTGTTGGGATTGAAGCGATGGCCCTCTTCCGGGGCATACGGGCCGTGCACCCGGTAGCCGTAACGTTGCCCGGGCCGCACGTCCGGCAGGTAGCCGTGCCAGATCTCGTTGGTGTACTCGGGCAGCGCGATACGCTCGACTTCACGGTTGCGCGCGTCGAACAGGCAGAGTTCCACCCGGGTGGCGTGCCGAGAGTACAGCGCGAAGTTCACACCCAAGCCGTCCCAGGTCGCCCCCAGCGGGAACGGCCGGCCTTCGCGCACCCGCGAGGTCTGCGTCCACTTACGGCTGGCCATGGGTTCCCTCCTCGTCGCGGGCAGCGGCAATCTCGGCTTCCACCAGGCGCTCGGCCATGTGCCAATGCCGCTGCTGCTGGTCGTCCGGCCGTCCTTCCGCTTCCCATATCTGGTGGGCCAATGCCTCAATCCGCTGCCGTCGTTCCCTGCTGTCCATTCCTGTCCGTCTCCTCGTTGATCCATACCGCCAACGGGCTGCCAGCCAGAAGCCGTGCCGCGTCCTCGGTTGCCTTGAAATGTTCGATGCGCCCGTCCAGCAGGTTGCGCATGGGGCCTGTCGGCAGCCCGTGCAGCATCACGCCAGTGCCGACGTCGTGTGCTGCGTGCAGGCCGGGCCCGGGCACGGCGGTGGGCGAACCACGCCGCACGATCATCAGCAGCACCTGCGCCTGATGCCTGCGCGCGAATGCCAGCCAGGGCGAACGGGCCGGTGAGGACAGCGCCTGCAGTTGGCCGTGCAGGAACAGCTGCGGGTGCCTGCGGCGGCACTCCAGCAAGCGCCTGAGCAGAAATGCCTTGATGCCACCGTCCCGCCAGTCCTCCAGCAGGGCGGGCCAACCGCGCGTATCGCGCAGCCACGCCTGCCGCACTGGATAGTCCACGGCACGCCGGTTGTCCGGGTCCACCAGGCTCAGGTCCCAGCCTTCTCCGCCCTGGTAGAGGTCGGGCACGCCGGGCAGGCAGTGCTGCAGGCACAGCTGTGCCAGGCCGTTGCAGGCGCCGGCCGGCGCAATGCGCGCCACGAACGTCGCCAGCGCCTCCCGCACCGGCTGCAATGGCGCTCCATCCAGCAGTGCGTGCAGCCACTGCGCGGCGGCCTCCTCCACCGCCACGTTGGGATCGGACCAGCTGCTGACCCGTTTGCCCTCGCGCAACGCCTTGGTCAGCCATTGCACCATCCTCGATGCGAAGTCGGCGCCCGGGTTACCGTGCATCGGCCACGCGGCCACGAGCGCCTGCCACAGCGCATAGGCCTCGGCACCCGGCAACGGCATCGACGCGCCCGCGCGGGTCGACATCCGGCTCCAGCGCCGCACGGCCTCCCGCCACTCGACCGTGCAGGTGCTGAGAACCGCCAGCCGCACCCGGCTGTCGGCCCCGCGCTTGTGATCGTGGGTCGCCAGCGCAAGCAATGCCCGCGGATGGCGCTGCAGGCGTCCCATTGCGTGTTCCAGCAGCTCGCGTCCCTCCATGCCCAGCCGCTGCGGATCACTTCCGACTTCGTTGCGCGACAGCAGCCTGAAGTAACGATAGAAGCCTGTGTCCTCCACCGACTTGGCATTCAACGGCGCGGCCAATTGCCCGAATCTCACCCGCAGCGCGCGCTCGGCCTCCGCCTCGCCGGGAAGTGCCCGCAGCAGCAGATCCAGTGCCGCGTGTGCCGTACCGTCCAGTGCCTCGCGTGCTGCCACGGCAGCGTCCACCAAGGCCTTCCGTTCACCCGCATCCTGCAGCGAATAGGGGCGGTAGGTACGGTAGTGCCGCAGCAGCGCGGCCAATGCACGGGCCAGCGCAGCGGCTCCGATATCGGCTTCGGCCAGCCGGGGCTGCAGGACCCGCTGCGCGCTGCGCAGCAGTCGCTGGAAGTCGGCGTGAAGCGACGTGCGCAGCAGCATGCCGCGGGCATCCTGCTGCAAGTCGTCAAAGCTGCGCGCGTCGCCACTCGCTGCTTGCCAGGTGCGGGAGAGCGCGGGTGCAGCAGCCGGATCATGCAGCCAGGCGCCAACCTGGTCCATGAAGTCATAGCCCGTCGTGCCGGCGCAGGCCCAGCCATCGGGCAGCTGTTCGTCCTCCGCCAGTATCTTCTCCACATGCACGCTCACTGCCTGTGGGTCGCGACCGCCTGCCGCGCAGGCCGCGTCGAGCGCCGCACGCAGGTGTTGCAGGTACGGCCCGGGTGACGACAGGCCATCCACATGGTCAATGCGCAGGCCGTCAACCCACCCCGCACGCACCAGCCGCAACGGCAGCGCATGCACCGCCGCGAACACATCGTCGCGCTCCACCCGCAGTGCAGCCAGTTCGTTGATGTCGAAGAAGCGCCGGTAGTTCACCTGATCGCCCGCCGTGCGCCACCAAGCCAGCCGGTAGTGCTGCCGCTGCAGCAGCGTGTGCAACCGTTCGACGCTGCGGTTGCAGCGTGCCGCCCATGCCGGCCACTGCGCGGGTGCCAGCGGATGGCTGCGCGGAGACAACGGCAATGCCAGCCCGTGATGACGCAGCGTCGGCCGCTCATCGTCCACTGCTACGCGCAACACGCCATCGCGCACGGCGTCGTGCAGTGGCCGGTCCAGCACAGGCAGCCAGAGCCGGCCCTCGCAGCCCGGTGCCTCCCAGTCAATGTCGAACCATCCGGCATGGGGACTTCTGCACCCGTGCAGCAGCACATCGTTCCACCAGGGCGTCTGCGGGGATGCCGCAAGATGGTTGGGTACGATGTCCAGGATCAGGCCCATGCCATGCGCACGCGCCGCTGTCGCCAGCCGCTGGAAGGCTTCTTCGCCGCCCAGTTCCGGATTGATGCGGGCCGGGTCGATGCCATCGTAGCCATGCATGGACCCTGGCATCGCAGCGCTGATCGGCGACAGGTAAAGGTGGCTGACGCCCAGCGCGGCGTAGTACGGCAGCTGCGCCGCAGCGGCCTCGAAGTTGAAGCCTGCATGCAGCTGCAGGCGTGCGGTGGCACGCAACCGGGTCATCGTCCCGCCTTGCGTCGCGTGGCGCTGAATCGGGCAATGCGCGCGTCGGCCGCGTCCGGATCCCACGCAAGCGGCAAGCGTCGGCGCCAGTTCGGGTGACCGTTGACGGTACCCGGCAGGTTCACCTGCGCGCGGCTGCCCAGCGCATCTTCCAGCGGGAGCAGCGCCAGCCGTGAAGGTGCGTGCGCCACCAGTGACAGCGCACGCGCTTCCAGCGTCGCGCCCTCGCCCCGGGCGACTGCGGACAGCGCCTGTACCTCGCTGGCACGCGCGTGCAGCGCCGCGGCAAGCTCGGTCAGCTCACCCAGGCGTGCACGCCAGCGCAGGTCGCGCCCACGCAGCCAGCCGGCCAGCGGCGGCAGATCATGGGTGGAGGGCATGGCCACCGCATCGCGGCGCCACCGTGGCGCCGGCAGGAAGCGCTCACCGTTGCGGGCGAACGGCAGCACCTCCAGCCCCAGCACGCCACGGGCTGCCAGTCGCTGGCGGATACCCGGAGGAACCACCCCAAGGTCCTCACCGATCAGCACGCAGCGATGGCGCCACGATTCCAGCACCAGCAGGTTGATCAGATCATCGAACGGATAGCGCAGGTACACCCCCTGCCCGGCGCCTGCGCCACGAGGCAGCACCCACAGCCGCTGCAGGCCCAGGATGTGGTCGATGCGCAATCCACCGCGACCCGCCATCACGGCGCGCAACACGCGGATGAACGGTTCAAACCCCTCACGCTGCAACGCAGAGGGTGACCAGCTGGTGATACCCCAGGCCTGGCCCAGCGGATTGAACGCATCCGGCGGCGCGCCCAGCTCGAGGCCCTGCAGCAGGCGGTCGCCGCCGGTCCGGGCCTCGACGCCCTGCGGTGCGCAACCCACTGCCAGATCCGCGATCAGTCCGATCGACGCGCCGTCGCTGCGCAGTCCCGCCTGCACCTGCGCCCAGCCTTGCCGCGCCAACCACTGCGCAAACGCATGGTCGTCGGCGCTTCCAGTGAAGCGGTCGGCGGCGTGCTCGCAATACTGCAGCAGGGGTTCGCCCTGCGCATCGCACCACGTCTGCAACTGTTCGTACTGTGCCGGCGCCTGCTGCCGCAGCCATTGGCGCCCTTGGCGCAGCCAGCGCCACTTCACTGCCGCCGAGTGCGGCCAGTCGATGCGGCGTGTTGCGGTAGCCGCTTCAACGGCCATCGCCAGTGCTTCGTCCTCGCGCAACACGCTGCTGGCGGCCTCCGGCAAAACCTGCGGCAGCGACACCTGCAGCGGGTCAAGCCAGCGCCGGTCGCTGGGTGAGTAAGGACTGTAGCCCGGACCCGGTGGCAGGCCGGCGTGCAGCGGACTCAACGCCAGTGCATCGCCGCCGTGACGGTGCAGCAGCTCGCGCCACCGCGCACAGCCGGCGCTGTCACCGATGCCGGCATCATCGGGCGCGCGCAGGCTGTAGACCTGCGCCGACAGACCCCAACCGCGCAGCAGGCCCTGCGGCCACCAGGCACGCTGCGGTGCCACCGCAACCGCCTGTTGCTGCCCGCCCTGGCGCCACTGCCAATAGCCTGGCTGATCCGGAACCCGCCAGCGCCCTTGCGCATCCGCACGTGCAGGCAACGCTGTGCCCTGCTCGTCCACCCAGCACGCCGCGCCCGTTGCCTCAGGCATGGCCAGGAGCTGACCACAGCAGGCGGTGAGCAACGGGTGGGCCACCGGCACACCGTCGCACGCGAACTCCGACAGCACGGCGCGCAGCACGTCGGGCGCAACCTCGCGCTCTGCTCCGGCCACGTCGGTCCAGCGGACCAGCAGGCCCGCACGGCGAGCCGCCTCCCGCACCGCCACATCCGTATTCATGCGGCGATCCAGCGCGCAAGCGCACCGCCGCCTGCCGGCAGCATCGCGGCCGCATCCGGCCCCACGACGCACTCGCCGGCCGGCATCGCGTGGGCCACCGGCGACGGACCCACGTTGATCGCGATCCACCACTGGCCCGATGGCAACTGCCAGCCCGCCTGCACCGCGCCCTGGCCCAGCACGCGCGCGCCCAGCGACCGCGCCTGCAGCAGGCCCGGCTGCAGATAGCGCCTGCGCAGGCCGAGGAACTCACCCGTGCAGCGCAGCCAGTGCTGCGACCAGGGATCATCGCCGGGTGGCAGTGTGTACGAGGCCTGCAGGGTCGCCGCATCGTTCGGGTCCGGAATGCGCGCGCGCGAGGCGACATCGGCAAAGGCGCTGAAACCCGCGAATTCGCGGCGACGTCCCTCGCGCACGGCGTCGTCCAGCGGTGGCGCGTAGTCGGTGAAGAACAGGAAGGGCGATTGCGCCTGCCACGGTTCGCCCATGAACAGCAGCGGGATCATCGGCGTCAGCAGGGTCAGGGCCAGCGCCGCGCGCAGCGGGGCAGGATCGGTCAGCATCGACAGGCGCTCGCCGAAAGCGCGGTTGCCCACCTGGTCGTGGTTCTGCGCGAATACCACAAAACGCGCGGGCGACAGGTCGGCGCTGGGTTCGCCGCGGGGATCGCCGCGCAGGTCCGGTTCGCCCTGCCAGGCGAATCCCTCGGCCAGGCAGCGCGCCAGGAGTGCTTCGGCGCGCCCGGCATAGGCCGCGTAATAGCCTTCCTGCTCGCCGGTCAGCATTACATGCAGCGCGTTGTGGAAGTCGTCGTTCCACTGCCCCTGGTAAGCGCCGCGCAGCCACCGCGCCTGGTTGCGCTCGTTCTCCAGCACCAGGTGCGCGTGCGGGGCCACCGCACGTACCTCATCGGCCAGCTGCTGCAGGAAACGGTCATCGTCAATGGCGTGCACCGCGTCCAGGCGCAGGCCATCGAAGCCGTAGTCGCGCAACCACATCAGCGCGTTGTCGATGAAGAAGCGCCGCACCCAGGGCTGGCGGAAGTCGATGGCCTCGCCCCACGGCGTGCTGCGATCGTCACGGAAGAACCCGCGCGCGTAGTCGCGCAGGTGGTTGCCCTGCGGTCCGAAGTGGTTGTAGACCACATCCAGCAGCACCGACAGCCCTGCATCGTGCGCCGCCTCGATGAAGGTCCTCAGCGCTGCCGGCCCGCCGTAGGCATGGGCCGGCGCATACGGGAACACGCCGTCGTAGCCCCAGTTGCGGCCACCGGGAAACTGCGCGACCGGCATCAGTTCAATGGCGGTGATGCCCAGGGCCGCCAGCATCGGCAGCTGCGCGGTCAACGCCGCGAACCCGCCGCCGGCCTCGATGTGCACTTCATAGATCACCAGGTCCTGCCAGGCATGCCCGTGCCAGGCAGGCCGCGCTGCCTCCGTATCCAGCACCACCGCGCTGTCGCCGTCGATGCCGTCCGGCTGCCAGCGCGAGGCCGGGTCGGGCACGTCCTGGCCGGACGGCAGGCGGAACCGGTAGCGGTCACCATGCGACGCCTGTGTCCGCAGCCAGTGGCAGCCGTCCGGGTCGCGGTGCATCGGCCGCAGCACGCCCTGCAGGCACAGCGCCACGGTGCTTGCGTCCGGTGCCCACACGCGGAACTCGACACCTTCACCGGCCACCGGCCATGCGCCCAGGCGCGGCGCCACTGCGGTCATGCATCAACCTGCAGGTACAGCGTGGACAGCGGCGGCAGTGTGAGCCGCAGCGACTGCGCGTGACCATGCATCGGCCTCGGCTCGGTATGCACTGCGCCGAGGTTTCCCGCGTTGCCGCCACCGTAGTAACCGCTGTCGGTGTTGAGCCGTTCGCTCCAACACCCCGGTTGCGGCACACCGACCCGGTAGCCGTCGCGACGTACCGGAGTGAAGTTGCTCACTACCAGAAGGGTGCGGCCGCTACCGGCCGGATCCCGGCGGATGAAGGCGTAGACGCTGTTGCGGCTGTCGTCGGCCACGCTCCAGTCGAAACCGCGTTCGTCGCGTTCGTCGCGGTGCAACGCGGGTTCGGAGCGCAGCACGGCATTGAGGTCGCCCACCAGGCGCGACAGGCCCTGGCCCTCGTTGCTGGCCGCCCGTGCCCAGTCCAGTGCCGCATCGTGCGACCACTCCTGTCCCTGGCCGAACTCGCCGCCCATGAACAGCAGTTTGCTGCCCGGGTGCGCCCACATGAAACCGTAGTACGCGCGGAGCTGGGCCAGCCGCTGCGCCGGCTCGCCCGCCATCTTGGCCAGCAGCGCTCCCTTGCCGTGCACCACCTCGTCATGCGAAAGCGGAAGCACGAACCGTTCGGAGAAGGCGTAGACCAGGCCGAAGCTGATCTCACTATGGTGATGCTGGCGATGAACCGGATCGCGCCCGAGGTACTGCAGGGTGTCATGCATCCAGCCCATGTTCCATTTGTGGGTGAAACCAAGCCCGCCCTGCTCCACCGGCGCGGTCACCCCTGGCCATGCGGTGGATTCCTCGGCGATCACCAGCACGTCCGGGAAGCGCTCCCTCAGCGTCTGGTTCATCCGCCGTAGAAAAGCGACCGCCTGCAGGTTCTCGCGTCCGCCCTGCTCGTTGGGTATCCACTCCCCCTCGGCACGGCTGTAGTCCCGGTACAGCATCGACGCCACGGCGTCCACGCGTAGGCCGTCGATATGGAAGCGCTCCACCCACTCCAGCGCACTGCCGATCAGGTAGGCAGCCACTTCGTTGCGGCCATAGTTGTAGATCAGCGTGTCCCAGTCGGCGTGCACCCCTTCACGCGGGTCGGCATGCTCGTACAGCGCGGTGCTATCGAACCCGGCCAGCCCATGCGCATCGTTCGGGAAGTGCGCGCTCACCCAGTCCACGATCACCCCGATGCCGGCCTGATGGCAGCGGTCCACGAAGCGCGCGAAGGCCTGTGGCGTGCCATGGCGCGCCGTCGGCGCGTAGATCCCCAGTGGCTGATAGCCCCAGGAACCGCCAAAGGGATGCTCGCTGACTGGCAGCAGCTCGATGTGGGTGAAGCCAAGCGCTGCCACGTACGGAATCAACCGGTCGGCCAGGGCATCCCAGTCCAGCGGCGAACCATCGTCGCTGCGCTGCCAGGAGCCCGCATGCACTTCGTAGATGGACAGCGGCGTGCAGGTTCCGGCCTGCCGCCGCGCCGCCAACCATGCGTCATCGTGCCACTGCATCGGCGCTGCCGAAGGCACCCGCGAGGCGGTGGCCGGTGGCAGCTCGGCCCAGCGCGCCATCGGATCGAACTTGTCGGGCATCACCCGGCCGTCGGCGCCGACGATGCGGAATTTGTAGCGGGCACCGGCCTGCACGCCAGGCAGGAACAGCTCCCACACGCCAGCGGTATGGCGCAGCCGCATCGGATGGCGCCGGCCATCCCACCCGTTGAAATCGCCGACCACGGCAACCCTTCGTGCGTTGGGGGCCCACACCGCGAAGCGCACGCCGTCGATACCCTGTACCTGCATCGCTACTGCGCCCAACTGGCGCGCTGCGTCAGCGTCACCGGCATGGAAATGCTGCAGCAGCGCCTCATCCAGCAGCGGACCGAAGGAATAGGCATCGTGCACCTGCTCCACACCCTGCTCGAAATGCAGGGCGAGCAGCGGCACGGGCGCTTCACCTGCTGCACCTTCGAACAGGCCGGGCAAGGGGCCCGGTTGCAGATCCCAGCGCCGCTCCGGGCCCGCAATCACCTCCACGCGACGCGCGTGGGGCACCAGAACGCGCAGCTGGCGCTGGCCATCGGGCTGTTGGTGCGGCCCGAGCCAGGCAAACGCATCGGCCGGCCGTGCATGAACCAGGTCGTCCAGGACCGGAGCCACCACGCCCTCCTCCCGTCCGGCAGTTGCCATGGAGTCGTCCTCGAGGGCGACCGGCTGCAGGCTGTCGTGGCTCATGCGGCCACCTGGCAGGTCTGCTGGTACAGGGCCAGATACGCGCGTCCGGCCGCGTCCCAGCCACCCGGCCGCAGCATGGCGGCGCGGCGCATGGCCTGCAGCAGGCCGGGCAGGCGGAAGGTGCGCATCGCCCGTTCCACGCAGCGGCGCAGGCCATCGGCATTGGCGCCGTGGAACAGGAATCCGGTCACGCCATCCTCGACGGTATCGACCAGCCCGCCGGTCGCGTGTGCGATGGGCAGGCAGCCGAAGCGCTGCGCGTACATCTGGCTCAACCCACAGGGTTCGAAACGCGAAGGCATCAGCAGGAAGTCGGCGCCGGCAAACATCTGGCGGGCCAGCGCCTCTTCGAAGCCGATGAATGCGCCCACCCGTCCGGGGTAGCGCCGGGCCAGCGCCTGCACCTGCGCTTCCACCTGCGGCTCGCCGCCACCGATGATGACCAGCTGGCCGCCGGCCGCCACGATCTGCGGCGCCACGTCGCATGTGATGTCCAGGCCTTTCTGGTGCACCAGGCGGGAGACCACCGCGAACAGCGGGCCGGCCGAGGGCGCCAGGCCGAATGCACTGCGCACCGCGTGCGCATTGGTGGCGCGCCCGGTCCATTCGCCGATGCCGAAATGGGCCTTGAGGTGGATGTCGCGGCGTGGATCCCAACTGGCGTCGATGCCGTTGACGATGCCACTCAGGTGTCCGCCGGCCGCCCGGCGCGCCAACAGGTCATGCAGCCCGCAGCCGTCATCCGGGGCGGTGATCTGCTGCGCGTAGCGCAGGCTGACCGTGTTCAGCCGCGTGGCATTGGTGATGCCACCCTGCAGGAACGACATCTGCCCGTGGAAGTGCAGTTCATCCAGGTGTTCGACCGGCACGCCCAGCACAGGTGCAAGCGCATACGGAAACAGCCCCTGGTAAGCCAGGTTGTGGATGGTCAGCAGGGTCGGCACGGTGGTCCGGTCCCAACGCACGTAGGCTGCCGCCATGGCCACAGGCCAATCATTCAGGTGCAGCAGCTGCGGCGACCAGTCCAGCCCGGCACGCCCGGCCGCAATCTCCGCCGCCGCGTGTGAGAGCGTGGCGAAGCGAACCGCGTTGTCCTTCCACTCCTGGCCCTGCCCATCGACGTATGGCGAACCTTCGCGCTCGTACAGCTCTGGCGAGAGCAGCACGTAGATCGGAAGGCCGTCTGCCTGCACTGCCATGCCGATCCCGCACGCAGGCAGGCCCGCCCTCGCGCTGACCTGTCCCACCCGCTGCAGCTGTGGCAGGCGCTGCAGTACCTCCGGGTAGCCGGGCAGCAGCACGCGCGAATCACAGGCGCCGCGTACCGCACGCGGCAGGGCTGCGGCCACGTCGCCCAGGCCCCCGGCCTTGATGAAGTCGGCCATCTCGGTCGCGACGAACAACACACGCTGTACCAGCTCCGGCAGCTGCAGTGGCTGCGAGTGGCCACGCCGGGTGCCGATCGGCACGAGCGAACCGGGAGAGGTCACAACAGATGAAGCGGACTGGACAGCGCGGGCCATGGGAGGGTCTCTCGGGTATTTCAGGCAGACGGACGCCAGCGGCGCCCGGACGGGCGCTGATGGTGGGAAGGAAGTCGACGCAGGACGTGGGGGACGTCAGCGAGAGGCTCAGGACGACAATAGCCCTGCATGCGATCAATCAACCGTGAAGCCATGGCGATTTCTTTGTGACAACACGTCATGAGCTCAGTACACATGACATGCGCCCGCCTCCTGCCCGTGTCTCCTGCGATGGGGCCGAGCCCACGCCCGGCTGTTGGCAATCCCACGTGCCGCCTGAGCCGAGCTGGATTGGTCTTTAAGAGACTCACCCTGCGACACCCGGTCGCAGGCCTTCGCGCTACGCGCTTGACCAATGTCAAACCGCCCGCCGCCGCGCGGGCGTATTCCTATGCAGGACCCGAACACGCCGGCGCGGCCGGCATCCACAAGGACCCTGCGATGAGCTACACCCCCGACAACGCCCAGCTGCTGAACGCCATGCAGAACGTCATGGTGATCTCCACCACCGACCTGCAGGGCAACATCACCTACGCCAATGACCTGTTCTGCACGCTCACCGGCTTCGCCCGCGAGGAACTGATCGGCCAGCCGCACAGCATCGTGCGCCACCCGGACGTGCCCAAGGCCGTCTACAAGGACATGTGGGACACGATCAAGGCCGGCAAAACCTGGACCGGCATCGTGCCCAACCTTGGCAAAGGCGGCGTGCTCTACGTGGTCGACACCACCGTGCAGCCGCTGTTCGACGCCGATGGCAACATCACTTCGTACATCAGCATCCGCCGCGTGGTGAACGACCTGATGCAGAACTATGACCTGGTCGAGTTCAGCAAGGAAAAGTTCGACGACTTCTACGAGGCCGCGTGAACGCTCTCCCGACCAGTACGCCCTTCAGCCGTCTGCTGGTGGGTTTCGCGTCCGAGTCGGGCAACGCCCGCGCCCTGGCCCAGCGCCTGGGCGCGGAGCTGCAGCCGCATGGGCCGCAGGTGCTCCCGTTCAACGACATCGACGTAGCCAGTCTCGGCCAAGGCGATGTGCTGCTGGCGATCTCCAGTTCCTTCGGTGACGGCGAGCCGCCAGCCAATGGCGAGCAGTTCTTCGAAACGCTGCGCCGGATCCCGACGCTGAGCGGCCTGCGCTATGCAGTGTTCGGGCTCGGTGATACCGGCTACCCGAGCTTCTGCGGCTTCACCAAGGCGCTGGATGCCGCGCTGAGCGAGCGCCAGGCGCAGCCACTGCTGCGCCGCGTGGATGCCGACCTGGGCTACGAGCAGTTCTTCCAGCAATGGCAGCCGGTGCTTGGCCAGGTGCTGAACGGCAACCTCAGCGCTGGCCAGGATCTGCACCTGCAGGTCACCGCTTATGGCGAAGACAATGCCTTTGCCGCTCCCATCCTCGAACGCCGCCGTTTGAACAGCAGCGACCCGGCCGCCTGGCACCTGCAACTGGACATTGCCGGCAGTGGCATGGCCTACCGCGCGGGGGACACCCTGCACGTGGTACCCGAGAACGACCCTGCCTTGCTGCAGGCATTGGCTACCTGGTACGGCGACACCGCCGCCGTGGCCGCCCTGCACGACCGCGAGCTGCGCCTGCTGAGCAAGGGCGTGCTGCGCGAACTGGCCAAGCTCGGCGGCAGCGAGGTACTGAAGGGCCTGTTGAAGGTCAGCCAGAAGCGCGAGCTGGAAGCCTACCTGCACGGCCTGGACCTGCTGGACGTGCTGCAGGACCACGCCACGCCGGACAGCGTGCCGCTGGCCCGGCTGCGCGAACTGCTGTCACCGCAGCTGCCGCGTGCCTATTCGATCGCCTCACACCCGTGCGACGACCAGCTGAGCCTGTGCGTGCGCGAAGTGCGCTACCCCCTGCGCGGCCGCGAGCGCTTCGGCACCGCCACCGGCAGCCTGCTGCATGGCGGCGAGCACGCCCGTGTGTACTGCCGCTCCAACCCTGGCTTCCACCTGCCCGATACCGGCCAGGCGCCGCTGCTGCTGGTCGGCACCGGCACCGGCATCGCACCGCTGATGGGCCTGATGCAGGAGCTGCAGGCCAACGGCTGCGAACGCGAGGTGCACCTGGTGTTTGGCGAGAAGCACCGCCAGCACGATTACCTGTATCGAGACCAGCTGCAGGACTGGCACGCGCGTGGCGTGCTGGCCGGCCTGCATACCGCGTTCTCACGCGATGGCGCTGAAAAGGTCTATGTGCAGCATGTACTGCAGAAGCGCGCCAGCGAAGTGCGCGACGTCCTGGCCCGCGGTGGGCATCTTTACCTGTGCGGCAACAAGCACCATCTGGAAGGCGCGGTGCGCGAGGCCATCGATGCCATCGGTGGCGAAGGACACTGGGACGCGCTGCGCGGTGAAGGCCGGACGCACTGTGAGTTGTATTGATCCCTCCCACTGGACCGCACGAATCCTGGACCGGTAGAGCCGGCCGCTGGCCGGCTGCTCAGTACTCCTTGGTTGCCGGCCAGCGGCCGGCACTAACAGAACATGTAGCCAATCATCGCCTGTGCATCACGGTAGAGCCGGCCGCCGGCCGGCATTACCAGAATATGTAGCCAACCATCGCCCGTGCATCACGGTAGAGCCGGCCGCTGGCCGGCTGCTCAGGATACCGAGGTTGCCGGCCAGCGGCCGGCACTACCATCAGATGTGACCCACCGTCGCCGGTGCGTCCATCACGGGTCAACCGCCGACGATGCGACCATCCACCATGCGCGCCACCTGCTGGCCGAACATGGCCACGTCCTGTGGATCGTGGCTGATCAACAGCAGCGGAATGCCGGTCTTGTCCAGCACGGTCTCCAGCTCCTGGCGCAGATGCTGGCGCAGGTCATGGTCCAGTGCGGAGAACGGCTCATCCAGCAGCAGCGCTTGCGGCTGCGTCACCAGGGCGCGCGCCAATGCAGTGCGCTGGCGCTGGCCACCGGAGACCTGCGACGGCAGCAGATCGCCCACCGTGTCGATGCGGAATGCGTGCAGCCACTGCTCCACCGCATCGAAACGCTGGCCGACCCGCGGATTCAACCAGCCCTTCTGCAGCCCGAACGCCACGTTCTGGCGCACGCTCAGGTGCGGGAACAACGCGTAATCCTGGAACACGTAGCCCAGCCGGCGGCGCTGCGGCGGCAGATCCACAGCGGTGGCCGCGTCGAACAGGGTCTGCCCCTGCAGGCGCACATGGCCCTGGCCCGGCCGCAGCAGCCCGGCGACCGCCTTCAGGGTCAGGCTCTTGCCGGCGCCTGAAGGCCCGAACAGCACCACCTGCCGCTGCGTGCACTGCAGCGATACATCCAACACGAAATCCTGGCCGGCCGCCTGCAGGCGGCGCTGCACCTGCAGGTCAAGCCACATCACGCAGCTCCCGGCGACGTCCGCCCACCAGCCGCGCTGCCAGCAACAGGATCACGATGCACACCACCGAAGTCAGGATCACCAGCGCATTGGCCTTGCCATCCTGACCGGCCTGCACCGCCTCGTAGATGGCGATCGACAGCGTCTGCGTCCGGCCCGGAATGCTGCCGGCCACCATCAGCGTCGCGCCGAATTCACCCATCGCGCGCGCAAACGCCAGCAACAGGCCGGCCAGGATGCCGCGCCATGCCAGCGGCAGTGTGACGCGGAAGAACACCGCTGCTTCGGACACACCCAGCGTGCGTGCAGCCTGTTCCAGCTGCCCGTCCACTTCTTCGAACGCCGCGCGTGCCGGCTTGAACACCAGCGGCAGCGAAGCCACCGCCGCGGCGATCACCGCGGCCTGCCAGGTGAACACCAGGTTGATGCCGAACCACGACTGCAGCCACGCGCCGATCGGGCCGTTGCGGCCGATCAGCACCAGCAGGTAATAGCCCAGCACCGTCGGTGGCAGCACCATCGGCAGGGTCAGCAGCGAATCCAGCAGCTCGCGGCCGGGAAAGCGCCGCCGCGCCAACAGCGCGCCCAGTGCCACGCCCAGCACCAGATTGATCGCGGTGGCCCAGCCGGCCACCTTCAGCGACAACCCCAGTGCGCTCCAGTCCAGATCCATGCGTCAGGGCTTGCCGAACCCGTGCTTGGCCAGGATCGCCTGGCCCTGCGCCGAACGCACGAAGGCGGTGAAGCGCCTGGCTTCGGCCGGCTGCGCGCTGGCCCTGGTCACCGCCAGCGGATAGGCAATGCGCCCCGCCACCGGAACCGCGAAGGCGCGGCGCACGCGGTCGGGCATCGCCTGTGCATCGGTGGCATAGACGAAGCCGGCATCCACTTCACCGCGCGCCACGTAATCCAGCGACTGGCGCACGTTCTGCGTCGTGATGATCCTGCCCTGTACCAACGGCCACAGGCCGGCCGCTTCCAACGCACGCTTGGCATAGCGACCGACCGGCACGCTGTCCGGGTTGCCCAGCGCAACGCGCTGCACACCGGCACCGGCCAGGTCCTTCAAGGTGCGCGGCGCGGCCCTGGCCTGCGGCGGTACCACCACCCACAGCGCGTTCACCGCGAACACCTCGCGGGTACCGGCCGCCAGCAGGTCCTGCTGCTGGGCCTGGTCCATCGTGGTTTCATCGGCCGACGCGAACACATCCACCGGTGCGCCACGGCTGATCTGCTGCAGCAGCACGCCGGATGCGGCAAAGTTGAAATCGACCTTGGTTCCCGGGTGCGCCCTCTCATACGCCGCGCCCAGCTCGCGGAAGCTCTCGGTCAGGCTCGATGCCGCAGACACCGTCAGCTCGGCCGCCCAGGCCGGCACCGTAGCCAGCAGTCCCAGCAACAACAGTCCAGCTCGCTTCATCGTCGGCTCCCGGCCAGGTTCAGTTCGGATCGGATTCGTCGGCCACCGCCAGCGCTGCCAGGCGCTCGGGCTGCAGCAACAGGATCTCGCGCTGCTTCACCGCAATGATCCCATCATCGCTCAGGCGGCGCAGCACGCGGCTGGCGGTTTCCGGCGCCATCCGCAGGTAATTGGCGATCTCGGTACGCGCCATCGTCAGGTTGAAGCGCGTGGCGGAGAAACCGCGCCGCGCGTAGCGCTCGGACATGTCCAGCAGGAACGCGGCCATGCGTTCTTCGGTACGGTGGTTGGCGGCCAGGGTCGCGACCTTGCCGATCTCCGCACTGAGCAGGCTGAACAGCTTGGCCTGCAG
This sequence comes from Stenotrophomonas sp. YJH_SMC_54, assembly GCF_059368435.1. Taxonomy (NCBI): domain Bacteria; kingdom Pseudomonadati; phylum Pseudomonadota; class Gammaproteobacteria; order Lysobacterales; family Lysobacteraceae; genus Stenotrophomonas; species Stenotrophomonas sp. YJH_SMC_54. The sequence goes on from NZ_JCAFRS010000008.1 coordinate 45,898, forward strand.
CCCCGGCATGCGGGTCGCCAACAGGCTGAGCTTGGGGAACGAGATGCGGCACAGGTGCACGGTGTCCAGCGCCACCGCATTGCAGGGGAAGCGCGAACCGTGGATCGCGTTGAGGCCGATCACTTCGCCCGGCAGGCTGAAGCCCAGCACCTGCTCGTTGCCCTGGCTGTCATCGACGAAGGTCTTGACCATGCCCGCGCGCACCGCAGCAATCGAATCGAACGATTCGCCGGCGCGGAAGATGTAGTCACCTGCATGGAACGGACCGACATGGTCGACCAGCACGTGCAGGTCGCCCAGTGCGGTCTTGTCGTAACCCTGCGACATGCATGCGTCGGAGAACGCGCAGGTGCTGCAGAAGTGCAGTGCGTCGCCATCATCGGCGGCGGCGGGGTTGGGTGTGGCCCGGCCGAGACGGCCCTGCGAAGGCGGAATTGAAGACATCGGGGCAAGACTCAAGCGATGGCGGCCGCCGGCCGGAAGCATGCGGCCATCATACGCCACAGCAGGCGCCCTTCTTCGGCCAGGCGCAGCACGCGCGCATCCCACTGCGCCCAGCCGCGTGCCAGCAGCGGCGACAACGCGGGCAGCTGTTCGGCGAAACATTCCTCGAACGGTTCATCGTTGCGCCACTCGAAGGCAGCCGCATCGAGGGCGTGGTCACAGGCGATGCTCTGCGCCACTTCGGCCACCAACCGCTCGTCCTCGGACAGGATCAGCCCGGCGGAGACTCCCATGTGACCCGCCAGCAGCCGCGCACGCCATTCGCCCAGTTCGTCCTCCAGCCGGTAGAACACCTCGCCGATCTGGCTGCAGGCAGACAGGCCAAGCCCGATGAAATCACTGCGGTCGCGGCGTGGCACGCTGGCAAGATCGCAATGGCGCTGGCCATCGCCCGGACCGTGCGGGTTCGGCAGATCGCCGCGCTGATAGTGATCGCCACCAATCGGTTCGTAACCCGCAGCGCGCAGCAGGCGCCAGGCCTGCAGCCAATGGACGGCCGAGGGGTATTCTGGCAGCGCACACGGCGCCGGCAGCAGGATGCGCTCCGGTGCCTCGGCCAGCACCTCGTGCAGCCGTTCAATGAAGCCAGCGTCCTCGCTGCCGGGTACCCGCAACTGGTAGTAGCGCGCGGTGAAGCCCACCTGTCGCGCCTGTGCCAGCAGGGTCGGCCCCGGTGCATCGGCGCGATCGATCACGTTCAAACGGGTGCAGCCCACCGCACGCAGCTGCGCCGGCGCCAGCGCGCTGCCTGCGTCCAGCCGCACCTCCACCTGGGGCCGCGCCACGGTGCGCAGGTGCTGCGGCACCGCATCCAGCAGCTGGCCGAGCTGCGGCGGCGGCAACGTCTCGGCCAGCCCCAGCTGCAGTACCATCGCCACCACTTCACGGTCCTCGGCCAGCACGTCGGCCTGCAGCCGCAGCGCCAGCAGCAAGGTGTCCAGATAGGCCTGCGGCGGCACACCGCGCCCGCCACGACCGACCTGGAAGCCGAGCGTCAAGCCGCGTGGGATCAGGTGCTCATTGCTGGCGCGCATGGCAGCGCGCCAGCCGCTTTCGCCAAAACCAGTACTGAACTGGTCAGCCGGCGGAAACAGCACGTGCCGCGGTTGCCGCAGCAATGCAGCCTGCAGCGCAGTGTCCTCGCTCTCGTCAACGTGGAAGCTCATGGCAGACATCTTCGGGCGTTCCTCTTCGCGTGGCCCTGATTGAAATCAAGCGTGGCGCATCTGGCGGTTGCTGCCGGCCAGCGTCCGGCACTACCCCTTCACCCACCATTTGGTAGTGCCGGCCGCTGGCCGGCAGCACCCTCCACCCATCGCGCACCGTTCTGGTAGTGCCGGCCGCTGGCCGGCAAACACCTTCACCCACCGCGCACCCGCTCGGCGGCGGCCGCATCGATGGCTTCGGGCAGGTCGGTTTCGCGGTCGATCTGCGGGAAGTGGCGGCGTTCCATACGGCGGATCGCGAAGTGCATCCAGGCCAGTGCAGCGGCCACCAGCACGAACAGCAGCATGAAGCAGCTGCTCCAGATGCCCACCGCATCGTTCAATGCACCGAACACGATCGGCAGGATGAAGCCACCCAGGCCACCGATCATGCCAACCACGCCGCCCACGGCACCCACGTGCTTGGGGTAGTACACCGGGATGTGCTTGTAGACCGCGGCCTTGCCCAGCGACATGAAGAAGCCCAGCACGAACACCAGCACGGTGAACATCACCACGCCGATGGCCAGATGGAAGTGGATCGGGCCATGGATGCCCTTCACCACATACTCGGTATCCGGGTAGGCCAGCAGGAAGGTGCAGATGGCCGACACGCCGAAGGTCCAGTACATCACCCGGCGCGCCCCCATCCGGTCCGACATCCAGCCACCGACCACGCGGAACAGGCTGGCCGGGATCGAATAGCACGCCGCCAGCATGCCGGCGTGGCCCACGTCCATGCCATAGGCGCCCACCAGGTAGTGCGGCAGCCACAGCGCCAGCGCCACGAAGCCACCGAACACGAAGAAGTAGTACAGCGAGAACCGCCACACCTGCAGGTTCTTCAGTGGCGCCATCTGCTCGGCGAACGGCACCGGCTTCACGCCTTCGCGACGGCGCTGCTCCAGCGACGGATCTTCCTTGCTGAAGAGGAAGAACAGCACCGCCGTGACGGCCAGCGCGACGGCCCAGACCTTGGCGACCATGGTCCAGCCGGCCGCCACCATCACCAGCGGCGCCAGCAGCTTGGTCACCGCCGAGCCGATGTTGCCAGCACCGAAGATGCCCAGTGCGGTGCCCTGCTTGCTGGCCGGGAACCACTTCGAGACGTAGGCCACGCCCACCGAGAAGTTGCCGCCGGCGATACCCACGCACAGCGCGGCAATCAGGAACTGGGTGTAGGTCTGGGCATAGGTCAGCATCCAGGTGGCCACTGCGCCACACAGCATCACCAGCACCATCACCTTGCGGCCACCGAACTGGTCGGACCATATGCCGAGGAAGACCCGGCTGACCGAACCGGTCAGCACCGGCGTGGCGATCAACAGGCCGAACTGGGTGTCATTCAAGCCGAGCTGTTGACTGATCTGGATGCCGATGATCGAAAAGATCATCCACACCGCAAAGCACACGGTGAAGGCGAACGTGCTCAGCCACAGCGCACGTTGCTGCTGCCCGGCACTGGCGGGGGCAAGGGCCTGGTTCATGAATTCTCCTCGTTCAAGGGGGTTCAGCCGATATCCGCTTCGGCTTCGATCTCATCCAGCCCGCGCACCGGGTAGCGTTCCTGCAGCTGCAGCAGGTAGGCCTGCACTTCACGCTGGCGTACCTGCAGCTCCAGGTAGTCACGCAGCTGCGGCAGCACCGCCTCGAACGGCTGCGGCTGGCCTTCCTCGCGTGCATCGACGCAGACCACGTGGTAGCCCCAGCGCGATTCCACCGGGAAACCGGCCAGGCCCTCGCGCAGGCGGAACACCTGGCGGTCGAACTCCGGCGTGGTCTGCCCACGCTGCAGCCAGCCCAGGTCGCCGCCCTCGCTGCTGGATGGGCAACGCGAATGGCGCAGGGCGAAATCGGCGAACAGGTGCGGCGACTCTTTCAGCAGCCCGACCAGCCGCTCGCCCTCGGTACGTGCGGCGAAGCGCCCAGCCACGTCGTCGGCCGGCGCGGCCAGCAGGATATGGCGCAGACGCACGCGGTCGGGGGAGCGGAAGCGCTCCGGGTTCTGCTCGAAGTACCGGCGGCAGTCTTCATCACTCGGTACGCGGTCTTTGATCGCATCTTCCAGCAGCTGTTGGATCAGCACTTCCTCGTCGCTTACTCGGTTGCCCTCCGGCGCCTGCAGCCCAAGCCGCTGCGCTTCCAGGCGCAGCAGCTCGCGCACCACCAGTGCACGTGCCGCTTCGGCACGAGACTGCTCCGGGCGCATCGCCCGGTGGTGCTGCATCTCGCGGGCGATGTCGGCCTCGCTGATCGCGGTCTCGTCCACGAACAGCCGGCACGGTGCCGGCTGCCCGAGCGAGCGCGGCCCCTGCGCTGCCGCGTCATGGTGGTGCGAATGCGCCTCGGCGGGAACCGGCGCAGCGGAGTCGATCACGGTGATCGGCAGGAATTTCGGCAGGCTGCCCATGACTTACTCCCGCGGACCGTAGCGCAGCGTGGCCTGGCGGCGGCGCACCACCTGGTACGGCCTCCACAGGTAGCTGATCGGAATGCTCCACACGTGCACCAGACGGGTGAACGGCGCGATCAGGAACAGGGTCAGGCCCAGGAAGATATGCATCTTGTAGACCCAGCTGACGCCCTCGATGTAATCAGCGGCACCGGCACGGAAGGTCACGATGTGCTGTGCCCACTCGGCCAGCTGCACCATCACCCCGCCGTCCAGGTGGCCGGACGAGACGCGGATGCTGTACAGGCCCAGGCACAGCTGGGCGAACAGCAGCACCAGTACCAGGGTGTCACCGAAGCTGCCGGTAGCCCGAACACGCGCATTGAACAGGCGGCGCACCAGCAGGATGCTGATGCCGATGAAGCACAGTGCGCCGAACACACCACCGACCACCATCGCCAGCATCTGCTTCTGCGACGAGGTGATGAAGTGCTCGTACACCGCGTGCGGGGTCAGCAGGCCGACCAGGTGGCCGCCGAGGATGGCCAGGATGCCGATGTGGAAGCAGTTGCTGCCGAGCCGCATGCCCTTGTCCGACAGCATCTGGCTGGAGCCGGTGCGCCAGGTGTACATGGCCTTGTCATAGCGGGCCCAGCTGCCGATCAGCAGCACCGCTACGGCGATGTACGGGTAGTACTGGAAGGCGAATTGATGCAGGGAGTAACTCATGGCTGGACCTCTCGATGCGAAGGACGGGCCGGCGAACGCACGGGCGGCTTGCAGTCTTCGGCGGGGGCTTCGGCGCCGAAGCGCACCGCCTCCTCCTCCCACAAGCGGTCCATGGCCTCGGCGGTATCGTCGCGGACTTCCTCGCTGGCACGCTGGCGCAGCGCCTGCAGATCGGCCTTGCCGTCACCGGCTTCGACCAGGATCTCGAACAGCACCCGGTGCGGCAGCTCACGCTCGGCGGCACGCGCCGCCAGCATCCCGGCGATATGGCCGATGTGGTGCAGCCACTCGCGGGCCTCGCTGCCGGGGCGATGGGCCAGGAATTCCAGCAGCAACGGCAGGTAATCCGGCAGCTCGCGGGCATCCAGTTCAAAGCCGTTGCGGCGGTAGGTTTCGACCAGATCGACCATGGCCTGGCCACGGTCGCGCGACTCGCCATGGATGTGTTCGAACAGCAGCAGGCTCATCGAACGGCCGCGGTCGAAACTGGCCAGCCACGCCGCCTGCGCATCCAGCGCATCGGTGGCCAGCAGCTGCTGCACGAAGCTGCGCAGCTGCTGGCGGCGGGTGGCGTTCAGCGCCGGGTCGTCACAGGCGGCGAGCAGTTCCTCGCCGTGCTCCCACAGTTCTTCGCGGGGGTAGTCCAGCAACACCCCGACCAGCTTGAGCACGCTCATCACACCACCTCCTTGCGGCGGTGGTTCGGGCCCTTGTCCACCACGAAGGTGGTGGTCTTGCGCTGGCCGAACAGGTCGGCCGGGCTGTCACCATTGCAGCCGTTGCCGAAGGTGAAGCCGCAGCCACCGCGCTCGCCGAAGGCGTCGTTGGCGTACTCGCGGTGGCCGGTCGGAATCACGAAACGGTCCTCGTAGTTGGCGATGGCCAGGTAGCGGTACATCTCTTCCACCTGGGCGATGCTCAGCCCGGTCTGTTCCAGCACGGCGGTATCTTCCACGCCGTCCACGTTCTTGGCCCGGCGCCAGGCACGCATCGCCATCAGCCGCTCCAGCGCGCGTACCACCGGCGCCTCGTCACCGGCCGTCAGCAGGTTGGCCAGGTAGCGCATCGGAATGCGCAGCGACGCCACGTCCGGCAGTTCCCCGCTCATGCCCACGCGGCCACGCTCGGCGGCAGACTGGATCGGCGACAGCGGCGGCACGTACCAGACCATCGGCAGCGTGCGGTATTCCGGGTGCAGCGGCAGCGCCAGCTTCCAGTCGATCGCCAGCTTGTACACCGGCGACTGCTTGGCAGACTCCAGCCAGCTGTCCGGGATGCCCTCCTTGCGCGCGGCGGCGATCACCGCCGGATCGTTCGGGTCCAGGAAGATATCCAGGTGGGCCTGGTACAGGTCCTTCTCGGCGGCCACCGAAGCGGCCTCGGCGATGCGGTCGGCGTCGTACAGCATCACGCCCAGGTAGCGGATGCGGCCCACGCAGGTTTCCGAGCACACGGTCGGCTCACCCATCTCGATGCGCGGGTAGCAGAAGATGCACTTCTCCGACTTGCCGCTCTTCCAGTTGTAGTAGATCTTCTTGTACGGGCAGGCCGACACGCACATGCGCCAGCCGCGGCACTTGTCCTGGTCGATCAGCACGATGCCATCTTCCTCGCGCTTGTAGATCGCGCCCGAGGGGCACGCCGACACGCACGCCGGGTTCAGGCAGTGCTCGCACAGGCGCGGCAGGTACATCATGAAAGTCTTCTCGAAGGCGCCGTAGATCTCCTTCTGCACCTGGTCGAAGTTGTAGTCGCGCGATCGCTTGCTGAACTCCGAACCGAGGATCTCCTCCCAGTTCGGGCCCCACTCGATCTTCTGCATGCGCTCGCCACTGATCAGCGAACGCGGCCGCGCGGTGGGCTGGTGCTGGCTGTCCTTGGCGGTGTGCAGGTTCTGGTAGTCGAAATCGAACGGCTCGTAGTAGTCGTCGATCTGCGGCAGGTCCGGGTTGGCGAAGATCTTGGCCAGCATGCGCCAGCGGCCACCCGCGCGTGGCACCAGCTTGCCGCTGCCGGTGCGCACCCAGCCACCGTTCCACTTCTCCTGGTTTTCCCATTCCTTCGGGTAGCCGATGCCCGGCTTGGTTTCCACGTTGTTGAACCAGGCGTACTCGACGCCCTCGCGCGAAGTCCAGACGTTCTTGCAGGTGATCGAGCAGGTATGGCAGCCGATGCACTTGTCCAGGTTAAGCACCATCGCGATCTGTGCACGGACCTTCATCACACCACCTCCTTGCTGGCCGATGCCGAAGCACCAGCGGGCTGCTCATCGGTCGCTCCTGCGCGTCCTGCGCCCGCGACACTCGAACTTCCTTGTTCATCGTCCAACCAATCGATCTTGTCCATCTTGCGCACGATCACGAACTCATCGCGGTTGGTTCCGCAGGTGCCGTAGTAGTTGAAGCCGTAGGCCAGCTGCGCGTAGCCACCGATCATGTGGGTGGGCTTGAGCACGATGCGGGTCACCGAGTTGTGGATGCCGCCGCGGGTGCCGGAAATCTCCGAGCCCGGCACGTTGATGATGCGTTCCTGGGCGTGGTACATCATCGCCATGCCCGGCATCACGCGCTGGCTGACCACCGCACGCGCGGCGATCGCACCGTTGACGTTGAACAGCTCGATCCAGTCGTTGTCGACGATGCCGGCGCTGCGCGCGTCGTCCTCGCTGATCCACACGATCGGGCCACCGCGCGACAGTGTCTGCATGATCAGGTTGTCGCTGTAGGTACTGTGGATGCCCCACTTCTGGTGCGGGGTGATCCAGTTCAGCACGATCTCCTTGTTGCCGTTCGGGCGCTGGTTCAGCAGCGGCTCCACCGTGCGCGTGTTGACCGGCGGCCGGTAGCCCATGAACGCCTCGCCGAAATCGATCATCCACTCATGGTCCTGGTAGAACTGCTGGCGACCGGTCACCGTGCGCCACGGAATCAGCTCGTGCACGTTGGTATAGCCGGCGTTGTAGCTGACGTTGTCGTCTTCCAGGCCCGACCAGATCGGCGAAGAGATGATCTTGCGCGGCTGCGCCTGGATGTCACGGAAGCGGATCGCCTCGTGCTCCTTGCCCACGGCCAGGTGGGTGTGCTCGCGGCCGGTGAAGGTGCCCAGCGATTCCCAGGCCTTAACCGCCACGTGGCCGTTGGTTTCCGGCGCCAGGTGCAGGATCACTTCGGCCGCGTCGATCGCGGTCGAGATGGCCGGGCGGCCCTGGCTTACGCCTTCTTCGTGCACGGTGTGGTTCAACTTGCCGAGGAACTCGACCTCGTGCTTCGTGTCCCAGCTCATTCCCTTGCCGCCGTTGCCCTGCTTGTCCAGCAGTGGGCCGAGCGAGGTGAACTTGCGGTACAGGTTCGGGTAGTCACGCTCCACCACCGTCATCGACGGCATGGTCTGGCCCGGGATGGCCTCGCACTCACCCTTCTTCCAGTCGGCCACGCCGAACGGCATGCCCAGCTCGTTGGGGGTGTCGTGCAGGGTCGGCACCAGCACCAGGTCCTTTTCCACGCCCAGCACGCCGGGCGCCATCTCGCTCACGGTGCGGGCCACCTCCTTGAAGATGTCCCAGTCGCTGCGCGATTCCCACGCAGGGTCCACCGCCTTCGACAGCGGGTGGATGAACGGGTGCATGTCCGAGGTGTTGAGGTCGTCCTTCTCGTACCAGGTGGCGGTCGGCAGCACGATGTCCGAGTACAGCGCGGTGGTGCACATGCGGAAGTCGAGCGTGACCAGCAGGTCCAGCTTGCCTTCCGGCGCCTCGTCGCGCCACTTCACCTCCTGCGGCTTCACTGCGCCCATTTCGCCCAGGTCCTTGCCCTGCAGCCCGTGGCGCGTACCCAGCAGGTGTCGCAGCATGTACTCATGGCCCTTGCCCGAGGAACCGAGCAGGTTCGAGCGCCAGATGAACATCATGCGCGGGTGGTTCTGGCTGGCGTCCGGATCGGCGAAGGCGAAGTCCAGCGAGCCGTCCTTGAATTTGCCCAGCGCGTAGTCCGCCGGGGCCACGCCGGCCGCTTCGGCCTCGCGTACCAGCTGCAGCGGGTTACGGTCCAGCTGCGGGGTGCTCGGCAGCCAGCCCATGCGCACCGCGCGCAGGTTCAGGTCGGCCAGGCTGCCGCTGTACTTGCTGGCATCGGCCAGCGGCGACAGCAGCTCGTCCACCTGCAGCTTCTCGTAACGCCACTGCCCGGTGTTGAAATAGAAGAACGAGGTGCCGTTCATGTGGCGCGGCGGCTTGCTCCAGTCCAGCCCGAACGCGAGCGGCTGCCAGCCGGTCTGCGGGCGCAGCTTTTCCTGGCCCACGTAATGCGCCCAGCCGCCACCGGTCTGGCCCACGCAACCGCACATGATCAGCATGTTGATCAGGCCGCGGTAGTTCATGTCGTTGTGGAACCAGTGGTTCATGCCCGCGCCGACGATGATCATCGATCGGCCGTGGGTCTTGTCGGCGGTACGCGCGAACTCGCGGGCGATCTCGATCACCTCGGCGCGCGACACGCCGGTGATGCGCTCCTGCCACGCCGGTGTGCCCGGCACCATGTCGTCGAAGCTCGATGCCACGTTGCCGCCGCCAAAGCCACGGTCCACGCCGTACTGGGCCAGCAGAAGATCGTAGACCGTGGCCACCAGCGTCTCGCCGCCATCGGCCGTGGCCAGCCGGCGCACCGGAATGTTGCGATCCAGAACTTCTTCGGCCGGCGCGGCGGTCCAGCCGTCGCTTTCAATGCCACCGAAGTACGGGAAGCTCACTGCCTCGATGCCGTCGTTGGCCTCGGACAAACTCAGGCGCAGGCGTGTGTCAGCGCCGTTGCTGGCCTTCTCTTCGATGTTCCAACGACCCTTCTCGCCCCAGCGGAAACCGATTGAGCCATTGGGCACCACGATCTGGCCGCTGTTCTCGTCGTAGGCCAGGGTCTTCCAATCCGGGTTGTTGGTTTCACCCAGCCCGCCCAGCTCACTGGCACGCAGGAAGCGGCCCGCCACCAGGCGGCCATCGTCACGGCGCTCCAGGCGCACCAGCATCGGCATGTCCGAGTACTGGCGGCAGTAGTCCTGGAAATACTGCGAGGGCGAATCGACATGGAACTCGCGCAGGATCACATGGCCGAAGGCGAACGCCAGCGCCGCGTCGGTGCCCTGCTTGGGGTGCAGCCAGTGGTCGGTCAGCTTGGCCAGCTCGGAATAGTCCGGGCAGATCGCCACCGTCTTGGTGCCGTTGTAGCGCGCCTCGGTGAAGAAATGTGCATCGGGCGTACGCGTCTGCGGCACGTTCGAGCCCCAGGCGATGATGTAGCGACTGTTGTACCAGTCGGCCGATTCGGGCACGTCGGTCTGCTCGCCCCAGATCTGCGGCGAGGCCGGCGGCAGGTCGCAGTACCAGTCGTAGAAGGACAGGCAGGCGCCACCCAGCAGCGACAAATATCGCGCACCGGCGGCGTAGGACACCATCGACATCGCCGGAATCGGCGAGAACCCGACCACGCGGTCCGGGCCGTACTGCTTCACCGTATACAGGTTGGAGGCGGCGATGATCTCGTTGGCCTCTTCCCACTGCAGGCGCACGAAGCCACCCATGCCGCGGCGGGTCTTGTACGAACGCGCCTTCTCCTTGTCCTCCACGATGCTGGCCCAGGCATCGACCGGGGCCTTGCTCTTGCGTGCTTCGCGCCACAGGCGCAGCAGCGTGCCGCGGATCAGCGGGTACTTCAGCCGGTTGGCGCTGTACAGGTACCAGGAATAGCTGGCGCCACGCGGGCAGCCACGCGGTTCATGGTTGGGCAGGTCCGGGCGTGTGCGCGGGTAGTCGGTCTGCTGGGTTTCCCAGGTGACCAGGCCGTTCTTGACGTAGATCTTCCAGCTGCAGGAGCCGGTGCAGTTCACGCCGTGGGTGGATCGTACGATCTTGTCGTACTGCCAGCGGGCGCGGTAACTGTTTTCCCAGTCGCGGCCCTCGCTCTTGGCAAAACCATGGCCATCGGCAAAGGTCTGGGGGTCACGCTTGAAGAACTGCAAGCGATCGAGGAAATAACTCATCGGGGATCTCCCTTTGCGGACATCGGCATCGTGGCTGTGTGTGTCATCTGGCTGCGGTGCGTTTTCATGTCGTCAGCAGGGTGTCTCGGCACCGCGCCGGTAGTACCACCACCAGGTCACGGCCAGGCAGGTGACATAGAAAACAACGAATCCGTACAGCGCCATGTCGGGGCTGCCGGTCAACGTAATGGACGAGCCGTAGCTCTTGGGAATGAAGAAACCGCCGTAGGCACCGATCGCACCGGAGAAACCGACCACTGCGGCCGACTCGATGCTGGCCTGGTGTGCGGCCGTGGCCTTGCCCTCGGCGTTGTCGTTGGCCGACCAGCGCTCATGCAGGGTGCGGAAAATCACCGGGATCATGCGGAAGGTGGTGCCGTTGCCGATGCCACTGAGCACGAACAGCGCCATGAAGCTGAGCAGGAAGCCGTAGAAGTTGCCGCCCTGGCCATCGCTGGGCAGGAAGTGCAGCACGCCGAACACTGCCGCGATCATCAGCGCGAACACCCAGAAGGTCAGGCGTGCACCACCCCAGCGGTCGGCCATGCTGCCACCCACCGAGCGCATCAGCGCGCCCAGCAGCGGGCCGATGAAGGCGTAGGCCAGCGGGTTCACGTCCGGGAACTGGCTCTTCACCAGCATCGGGAAGCCGGCCGAGAAACCGATGTAGGAACCGAAGGTGCCGATGTACAGCCAGCACATCAGCCAGTTGTGCTTGCGGCGGAAGATCACCGCCTGCTCGGAGAACGACGAGCGGGCGCTGGTCAGGTCGTTCATGCCGAACCAGGCCGCGATGGCGCACAGCGCGATGGCCGGCACCCAGATGAAACCGGCGTTCTGCAGGAACAGCGGTGCCCCACCCTCCACCGCGGGCTGCGGTGCACCACCCAGCGCACCGAATACGCCCACGGTGATGACCAGCGGAATCACCGCCTGCGCCACCGACACGCCCACATTGCCCAGGCCGGCGTTCAGGCCCAGCGCCAGGCCCTGCTTCTGCTTGGGGTAGAAGAAGGAGATGTTGGACATCGACGACGAGAAGTTCGCGCCGCCGAAACCACACAGGATCGCGATGGCCACGAACACCCAGTACGGCGTGGCCGGGTTCTGCACCGCAAAGCCGAGCCAGAGCGTCGGCGCCAGCAGCGACGCGGTGGACAGCGCGGTCCAGCGGCGGCCGCCGAAGATCGGGATCACGAACGAATAGAAGATGCGCAGGGTCGCGCCGGACAGGCTGGGCAGTGCCACCAGCCAGAACAGCTGGTCGGTGCTGAAGTTGAAGCCGATCTTCGGCAGGCTGATCGACACCGCCGAGAACAGCACCCAGACCGAGAAGGCCAGCAGCAGCGAAGGGATCGAGATGACCAGGTTGCGGGTGGCGACCCGCTTGCCGGTGCGCTCCCAATAGCCGGGATCCTCCGGCGTCCAGTCGCTGATGACGCGACCGGGACTGGCAGTGCTGCGGACAACAGGATCGCTACCGACGGTCATACATGGCTCCAAGGCTGTGGAATGACGTGGGTACTGCGTTTCAAGTTGTAACCCGTCGTCATGCAGCCATTAGGCCGTGCAGCACGGACGACGGGGTTGATCTGGATCAATCAAGGGCCGGTTTCCACCCTGCCCCTGACAAATGTCAAACCGATGAAGCGGTGCTGCGGCGGGTCACCCCGCGCTGGCGCACGCTGTCGCGCACGTCCACATCGAACTGCAGCTGAAGCTGGCTTCCATCTTCCAGGGCAATGTCGAATGGCAGGCCATCGCGGCACGGCAGCCGCGCCGCCAAGGCCTCGACGGCCGAGCGCGGCAGTACCAGGCGGCAGAAGGTGCCTCCGTCGAGCAGTACCGGTTGATCGCCGCCATGCAGCGACACCGCCATGCCCCAGCCTTCGATACCGCCGAAGCGGGTCATGTTCTCGACCGTTTCACCGGCCAGCAGGCGCGCCAGCTCGGCCTCGTCCAGGCGAAGCCGTACCGATTGGTCCTGCAACTGCACTTTCATGACGCAACATCCTCCCATTGTTCGGGGGTATTGCAGTTGACCAGCCCGGCCTCGTCAACCGGCGCCAGCGCCACGGAATTCACGCCAAGACGACGCTGCAGGGCCTGCAGCGAGCGCGGACCGTCCGGGTCGCCCAGCATCGATTCAAGTACGTTGCGACAAGCATCGTCTATATCCACCAGCATGGGCAGGGGATGGCCGGCAAAGATCGTGCATGGACCGCGATGGCCGTCACGCAATTGCTGCAGCAATCGCGGCGGCAGCAGCGGCGTATCCACCGGCACCACCCAGGCCGGGCCATCGGGCATGCGCATCGCCACGCTGTAGAGCCCGCCCAGCGGCCCGCAACGTGCCACGCGGTCCGGCACGCCGCCGAACGCCGGGTAATTTCCGCTGACCCAGACCTCGCGTGCGCCAGCCTGCATCAACAGGCCCCGCATGTGTTCCAGCAAGGTCCGCCCCTGCCACGGCAGCAGCGCCTTGTCGCGGCCCATCCGGGTGGACAGGCCGCCGGCCAGCACGATGCCGTTGACGCTCATCGCCGTAGAGCCACGCCATGCGTGGCTGCGCCGGCCGGGTGCTCGGGAAAGGCCTCATCCACGCATGGCGTGGATCTACTGAACCCCGCGCCGCCCTGAAGGGTGGGGTCAATGCCCGTGGTCGTGCGCATGATCATGGGCATGGGCGGGTTCGCTGTCCGCATGGCACAGGCTGCAACCCTCGCTCCACTCGCTGTCGCCGTCCTCGTAGTGCTCCTGCTTCCAGATCGGGCACTGGTGCTTGACCACCTCGATCAACTGCCGGCACGCGCGGAACGCTTCGTCGCGGTGCGGGCTGCCCGCGGCCACCACCACCGCCACATCGCCGATGCCCAACCGGCCCTTGGCGTGGGCCACATACAGCTTCAGCTTCGGACCGAACGCCGCCTCGACCTCGGCGGCCAGGCGCTTGAACTCGTTCAGCACCAGCGGCTCGAACAGGTCGTAGGTGATCCCGGTCACCAGCCGGCCGATGTTGACGTCGCGCACCTTGCCGATGAACACGTCGATGCCGCCGAAGCCCGGATCAGAGACCGCAGCAATGCCCTCGGCTGGATCGATCGCCGCCTGCGCGCGGTCCACCACCTTCGCGATGATCTTCTCGCTCATCGCTCAGCCCCCGCTCACTGGTGGCAGGATCGCCACGCGGCCATCGTCGGGCAGCGCCTCGTGGTCGCGCAGCACGCGTTGCTGGTCGGCGAACGCCGAGTAGTCCAGCAGGCCGGCACGGAAACCCGGCCAACGCAGCGGCAGCAGCTCGCGCAGCGCCTGGCGCAGATCGGCCACGGTGCCACCGGCCACATCCACGGCGATCTCGCGGCTGGCATCCAGATCGGAAAACGCACCGAACAACTGCAGATTCACCTGTTTCATCATGACTCCTGGCTCACCAGCTGCACCGGTTCGTGGTGACCCCAGCCCTGCACGCGCACGTAGGTGCCAGCGCTGGCCAGGTCTCCCTCGGCCTCCAGCACCACCCAGGCGTTGGCCTGCAGCATGGACATCAAACGGAACGACTCCTGCCCGGACAGCACGCGCGCACTCAGGCGTCCCTGTCCGTCCATTTCCACCCGCGCACGCGCGTGGAAGCGCAGGCCCGGCGGCTTGCGCACGTCGGCCTGCAGCGGCAGCTGCAACATGAGCTCCGGCGCCAGCCCCAGCAGGCGGCGCAGTACCGGCTCAACGAAGAAGCGCTGGCCCACCGCAGCCGACACCGGGTTGCCGGGCAGGCCGAAATACAGCGCGCCATTGGGCAGCACCGCAAACAGCAGCGGCTTGCCGGGGCGGATCGCCACCTTGTGGAACACGATGCGCGCACCCCGGCCGCGCAGCGCGTCGGGAATGAAATCGTAGCGGCCGGCCGACACCGCGCCGGTGCTGATCAACAGCTGCGCACCCGCGTCCAGCGCTGCATCCAGTACCGCGTTGAACGCGGCCACGTCGTCGCCCACCGTGCCCTGCCAGACCACCTCGGCACCGGCGGCCTGCAGGCGGCCGACCAGGTACGGCCGGTTGCTGTCACGGATCTGACCGGATTCCAGCGTCTGCGCCGCCTCGGTCACCAGTTCCTTGCCGGTGGCGATCACCGCCGCCTTCGGCCGTGCCACCACCGCCACCTCGCCCACGCCGATGGCATGCAGCAGGGTGCGCGCGTTGATGTCCAGCAACTGCCCGGCCCGCAGCACGCGCTCGCCGTCGCTCACATCCTCGCCGCGCAGGCGCACGTTCTGGCCCGGCTTCACCGATGTCTTCAGGGCGATGCGGGCCGGGCGGCCGTCCTCGCTGGCGAGGATCTCCACATTCTCGACCGGCACCACCGTATCCAGCCCAACCGGCATGCGCGCACCGGTCATGATTTCCCAGGCACCCTCGCCGCCTTCGGCGCCAGCATCGCCGGCCGCCTGCCAACCCTGCACGGCAAATTCGGTACCGGCCTCGAACGCCGTGCCGTTGGCGCGCAGCGCGAAGCCGTCCATCGCCGAATTGTCGAACGGCGGCAGCGACTGCGCGCTGTGGATGTCACGGGCCAGCGTGCGGCCCGCGGCCTCATGCAGCGGCAGATGCTCGGCCGGCAGCGGCTTGGCCGCGTCCAGCAGGTGCTGCAAGGCATCGCTGTAGGCAATCATCAGTGGCCATCCCCCTCGACCATCGCCAGGGCATGGCCCAGTACCGGCGCCAGGATATCCAGGCACTGCGCCGCCGCCTTCGGGCTGCCGGGCAATGCGAACACCAGCATGTTGCCCAGCTGTACCACCTCGGCGCGGCTCAGCCAGGCCATCGGCGTGTGCTGCGCACTCAGGGCCCGCACCATCTGCGCCAGGCCATGCACGGGCCGCGCGCTCAAGGAACGCAGCGCCTCCGGGGTCAGGTCACGCGGGCCCAGCCCGGTACCACCGGTACACAGGCACAGGCGCACGCCCTCGGCAGCCAAGGCCTGCAGGCGGCCCGCCAACGGCTCGATGCCATCGGGCAGCACTTCGGCGGCCACTACGTCGCCACCCAGCTTTCTCAGGCCGGTCACCAGGGTCGGGCCGGACACATCCTCATAAGTGCCTTCGCTGGCGCGATCGCTCAGCGTAATCACCGCGCAGGCCGCACCCTCCAACCCCTTAGGTGCACGTGGGTTGAAACGCACGCGCTCGGCCTCGTCCATGCCATCCGGGTGCAGCCAGACCCCGCGCTTGCCGCCTTCCTTGAACAGCAGGCGGATGCCTTCGATGCGCAGTGCCGGTTCCACTGGCTTGCTCAGGTCGTACAGGGTCAGCAACGCCGCGTTGACACCAGCCAGCGCCTCCATCTCGACGCCGGTGCGTGCCTCGCTGGCGCACTCGCACCACACGCGGATCGCCTGCCGCTCCGGCACCGGTGCGCAGAACACCTGCACCAGTTCCAGCGGCAGCGGATGGCACAGCGGCATCAGCATCGACGCCATCTTGGCGCCCTGCAGGCCGGCAATCTCGGCCATCACCAGCGCATCGCCTTTGGGCAGGCGGCGCTCGACGATCAGCGGATAGGCCACTGGACCGGCATGCAGCTCGCCCACCGCCACCGCACGGCGGCGGCTGATGCGCTTGTTACGGACATCGGCCATGTGGAAGGCCGCATTCAATTCCCCACTCATCGTGTTGCTCATCCTCCGATGGAGGCCAGGTGCGGGGTCAGCCCGGTCTGGCCCTGGTGCAGTCCATGCCCGGCCGCTTTCAGGCCAAGCTGTGTGGTGATGCGTGCCAGCAGCGCGTCGTGGTCCTCATCGCGCTGCAGCAGCGGGCGCAGCGGTACGCCGAACTCGCCGAACAGGCACAGCCGCAAGTCGCCCTTGGCGGTCACCCGCAGGCGGTTGCAGCCCTTGCAGAAGTCACGCGAATACGGGGCAATGATGCCGATGCTGCCGCGATGGTCGGGGTGGCCGAACTCGCGCGCCGGGCCGGCGTCGGCCGCGCGCGGCCGCTCGTGCCAGCCAGCGGCCAGCAGCTGCTCGATCACCACGTCGGCACGCAGGTGGTGGCGCTGGAAATAGGCTTCGTTGTCGCCGGTGCGCATCAGTTCGATGAAGCGCACGCTGAAGGGGCGGTCACGCAGGTAGTCCATCCACTGCGGCAGCTCGTCGTCGTTCAGGCCACGCAGCAGCACCGCGTTGAGCTTGATCGCCGGCAGGCCCAACGCCTGCGCCAGGGCCAGGCCCTGTTCGATCTCCGGCAGGCGGTCGTGCCCGGTGATGGTCTTGAAGCGTTCGCGCTGCAGGCTGTCCATGCTCACGTTCAGCGCAGTCAGGCCGGCCCGGTGCCACCCCGGCAGGCGCCGCGGCAGCAACGTGCCGTTGGTGGTGATGGCCACCTTGCGGATGCCCGGCACCGCCGCAACCGTGGCGATGATCTCGTCCAGGTCCTTGCGCAGGCTGGGCTCACCGCCGGTCAGGCGGATCTTGCTCATGCCCAGCGCCGCGAAGGCCCGCACCAGGCGGCCGATTTCATCCACCTGCAGGAAGCGCGGGCGGCCATCGGCCTGGTAACCGTCGGGCAGGCAGTAGCTGCAACGGAAGTTGCAGGCTTCGGTCAACGACAGGCGCAGGTACGGAAAGCTGCGTCCGAAACCGTCGGTGAGTTGGCTCATGGCTGGTCCACCTTGTTGCTCCACCGTCTTGCCTGTGCCCGGAACGGCCCGGATACCCTCGCCTGCTGGAACGATTGCCAGAGTACGCGGCCTTCAGTTCCATGGGCATGACTTAAATCAATCGCGTTCGGCCCCGCGCGGCAGGCGTTGTGGCAGCATGCGGCTTTCCGTGCAGCGGGCGTGTGACAACCCTCATGATGATGAACGATTTCCAGCAACTGCTGCATGCCGCCGGCGAGCAGGCTGAACCGCAACGCCTGCTGTTCGTATTCGTGCGCGCCGAGCTGCCCGAATCGCCCACCGGTGACCAGCGCGACCGGCATGACCGCCGCGAGGGCGGCACCCTGTCGCCGGTGCTGTGCGTGGACAAGCTGCCAGCCGAGGTGCCCAGCTTCCAGGCGCTGGCGACCGAATCGACCACCACCGGCATCGACTGGGACCTGGTGTTCGTGGCGGCGCTGGATGGCAGAGGCGGTTTCGCACCCAACAGCGACGAAGCCGCGCGCCCGCTGAAGCTGATGGTCAACGCCATCCATGACGGTCAGATCGGCCGCTTCGCCGCCTTCGACCGTGGCGGCGAGCCCGTTCAGTTCTATTGAGCCACCAGCTGCAGGGTCAGGAAGAAGATCACCAGCACGGTGTTCAGCCCCCAGGCGACGGTCAACCCGCGCGCCGCCACACCCAGGTTGGGGTTGTGCGCGGTGGGCGCCGCCCGCCAGACCGCCGGGATGATCCAGCCGGTATAAAGCAGCAGCACGGCAAATACCCCCAGCAGCAGCGTGGTGCGCTGGTTGGCCAGGGCCCAGAGGGCCACCGCCCACAGAATGTTGCTGGGAATGACGCCCTGCAGCCAGAACACACTCCACAGGCGGGAACGGCCCTGGGTGTCGGGGGTGGGGTGCAGCGAAGCGGTCGCGGTCATAAGTCTCCTTCTGTTTAGGAAACGTGCTGAACAAGCCTGCGCTTGGTGGCTGGGAACGTCAACCCGAGTCGCACGTCACGCTTTGACGCTTGTAGAGGCGGGCCATGCTCGACTCAGGCCCTTCCCTTCAGAGCCTGTCGTCATCGCCCCTCCCCCCTTGTTCCCTAACGCCCCCCAACCTCGACACCTGTCGCAGATTGCACGGTGCGGGCGGACCGCCGCGCCAGCTAGCGCTGGCGGTGCTTAACAGCGTGGGAGAATGCCGAAAGCGTCTCCAATCGAGTGATGTTTGCAACTCTTCTGATTGGCATTGCACAGCGCCACGGGCTCAGATGGCGTGCCACCGGAAAAGGGTGGCCGGGTTTCGAATCCCGAGTTGGTCCTGAGTGATTGCGCTTGCCAGTCGGCGTCCACATTCCGTGGCGCCGGCTGGCAATCCGTCTGCCGGCTATGGCGGGCGGTGCGTGGGGGCGTTCGCGCCCACCGGCTTGGGACCAACCCGGATTCGAACCACGTACCGCCCGCCACTTTTATGGGTGGCGGCTACCGATTGCCCTGCACGGAGCCTTGCCATGAACGAATCGGACTTCCCGCATCTGCACGCCTACCGCAGCACCGCCGGCGACGACGGTTCGCCACAGGCTGCGCCAACAGTGGACAGGAACACCTTCATTGCCAATCTCCACCGCATCGGCTCCGGTGCGGCGGCTGATGGGCAGCCGTGGCCGGAGCGGCATCAGCTGCCCGGGCGCTGCCTGGCCCTGGCCGATGCCGATTGCGCGTTGAGCGGGTTGCGGGTGGTGCTGGAAATGCTGCTGGCGGCCGAACGCACCCGGCAGAATGGCGAACCCGAAGAGTACGTGGGCGACCGGGTGATGGAGGGGTTGGTCATGGCCTGCCAGTCGTTGTGCGCGCAGGCGGTGGGGCGCTTGCAGCCCGAAGGGTGAAGGCGATGCGCAACGCCCTTCAGCTTGGATCGCTTTCAGCAGGCGTCAGTACTCGCTGAAAGCGCTCCTCAGATCGACGCCGATGATCGGCGAGAAGTCCACCTTGCACAGCTCCAGCTCGAAGAGCTGATCGTGATTGTCCAGGCACAAGGTGACCCTCACCGGTACGCCGTCGGCATCGGCAAGCATGGCCGTGGCAATGTCGCTTCCGAAAACCTGGGTCGTGCTGGACAGGAACACCACGCCCCCGAATCCGACGACCTCCACGTCCTCCACCTGGGCGAGTGCCAGATCCTTCAACAACCGTTCGGACAGTTCGGTCGTCTCGGGCAGAAGCCTGTGGATGAGGGAGACCTCGTCGGGGGTGAGGAATCTGGGCACGGAATGTCCTTCAGGGCACTGCATCCGCCATCGGCTGATTCTCGATCCGCCATGTCCTGGCGTAGATCAGAATGACGCTTCCGGTCGAGCTGGTCTCGATACGAAAACACTTCAGACCGGACAGCGGATAGCCGACCGCCTTCCAACGATCAAGAAGATCAGCGAGTCCCGGCTCGTCATCGTCCACCATGGCGAACTCAATTCCCTCGTCACCCAGTACGCCGAAGTTCATGAGAGCCGAGCACCCGTACGCTTCCGAGAAGCAGACGGTTGCCTGCCGGCAGTCCGGCCAGCGCACCTGGACCTTTACCTCGTCGGACTCGCCAGGATTGCTTCTGTCAATGTTGATAGCCAGCAACGTGGCGTCACACCATTCAAGGGAGTTGAAATCTTGGTTCATCTACTGGAATCCGCCAGATTCATACGACGGTGGTGCGACCTCATCCGCCCCTTCCTCTCTCTCCCCGCTCCTGAAGCTCCCCAAGATTGAGATCCCGAGCATAGGACCGCCGACTACTGATCTGTACCGGCTTGGATGCGAACCTCCGACCGTCCCTGCATTCAACGGCGAATTGGTAGCTCTGGGGTTCCGGCCCTGCAACGACCATCATGGGTACCGAGAATGTGCTTCCAACCGGTTTCGACGAAACCACACCTCCGCCCTCCCCGAGCATGCTCAGCTCACAATCGAGAGCGCGAACGTCACCCTGACCTGGCGGCACGCTTCCCGAGACGCGCACGATCATATCGCCACCCGATGTTGCACAGCCGGCCAGAACCAGACCGGCAATGACAGCTGCGGCATACCTCACCTTCGCCCCTTCTCCGCATTGTTAATGCACCTGTTGAACGCACTGACGTTCGCATTCACCACGGTCAACAGTTGCCGGATGGTGTAGCTGGCGGTACCTGCCGAGGTGACCAGCGCGATGCGATTACCTATGACGTCATGATCTCAAGCCCCCTTGCAAAGAGGTGGTTGAGAAGGCCCGCTACTCCGGGGACCCATCTGCAAAATGCCGCTTTCTCCTAAAGGCAACGAGAACGAAGGCTGTCGCAGCCAGGAAGGCACCACACGCATCCCAGATTCGGCCCATCCACAGCATCAAAGCGAAAATGGCGAGCCACATTACAGATAGTGCAAGAAGCCATCCGCGCGTCAGCTTCATAGGGCTCAGTACACAGGTTGAATTCCAACCATAGCGCAGACGATAGCCAATGCAACCTAATAGATTGCCGGCGTCCCTTCTTCCAACTGCTGCAACGCCGGCGACAAAGGGCAAAAGCAGCGCCAGATCCGACGCACCAGATGCCGACAAGGTCAGCCACGTTGATAGGCGGGCGGAAGAACCCGCAGCGCAGGCGCAGCGACCTCATACACCATGACTTCCTGCACGGGGAATCGGTGTTATACCTCACTACATTACCAGCACGACTTGTCGCGAGGTCGGCAGGCTGTGGCACTCCGCTGCAGACCTGACCCATCGGAAGGGCTGGCACGCGTCACGGCCCAGGGGAATGGCAATGAAAAGCAGCCGAGTGACGTTGTGGGCGCTGGCCGCCATGATGGCCGCAGTGGGCACCGCGCACGCAGGGGAAATCCAGGTGCATCGAGGCGCTTACGCACTGCAGGCCGAAGAGACGGGGGCCGGCCCGATCACCGTGGTCTTTGAATCCGGTTTCGGGCAGGGCGCGGGCGCCTGGAAGGAGGTGGTTGCCGGTCTGGGGCGCGACTACCACAGCATCACCTACGCCCGTGCAGGACTCGGCAAGTCCGGCAGCGACGGCCACCCCAAGCGCATCGATGCGCATCTGGCCGACCTCACGGCAGTGATCGATACGCTCGCAGCCGGTCGCCGCGTTGTGCTGGTGGGTCATTCCTATGGCGGCCTGCTGGCCACGGAGTTTGCACGCCGCCATCCGGAGCGCCTACAAGGCCTGGTGCTGGTAGACCCGGCCACGATGGGTCAGCGCCATGCGTTCAAGCAGGCCGACAGTGCCCGCGTGCAGGCAGATGATGCCCAGCTGCGGGCGATGCTGCCGCCGACCATGGCCGCCGACTACGCCGTGTTGACCGAACAGCTGGATGCACCCGGTGCGGAGACCCCGCGCACGATGCCGGACGTGCCCGTGGCGCTGCTGACTGCAACGCAGCTGGCTGCCGAACCGCTGTTCTTCGAAGAAACCGCAGCGGGCAAGGCACTCTGGAAGGCACAGCACGCCCTGCTCTTCTCAGGGTTCACGCGCGGTACGCATCGCTACCTGGCGACCGGGCATACCCTCCAGCGCGAGGATCCTGCTGCGGTGGTGGCCGCGATTCAATCGGTCTCCGGCACCTTGAAGTAGCCGTTCCAGGCAACGCTTTCCGGGTTGTTCCCTGCTACTGCCCCCGCAGGCGCACCGCAAAATAGCGCGTCGGGGAGAGGCCAAGCGCCTTCTTGAACATCGTGATGAAGGCCGTCACCGATTCATAGCCCAGCGTCTCGGAAACGCGTTGTACCGGTGCACCACCGGCGAGTTCACGAATGGCGATGAGCAGATGCAGCTGCTGTCGCCAGCGCCCGAAGGACAAGCCCGTTTCTCGCTCAATCAGCCGGGTCAACGTGCGCTCGCCCAGGGCCAGGCGCACGGCCCACTGGCCGATGGTGCTGCGGTCTGCCGGATCCGCCGACAGCGCCGCAGCCAGCGCACGCACCTTCGGGTGATGGCTGACCGGCAGCGACAGATGCTCAGCCGGCATCTGTACCAGCTCGTCCAGCAACACCCGCGCCAGCCGGTCGGTGTGGCTGCCATGCGGATAGTCCAGCGGCGCGTCGGCCAGGTGCAGGATCATCTCGCGCAGCATCGGCGAGATGGCCAGCGTCACGCACTGCGCCGGCAGGTCGACGATGCCGGGCTCGACGAACAGGTAGCACAGGCGCGCGTTGGCGGTGGCGCGGTTGCTGTGCGGCATGCCGCCCGGAATCCAGACGCCACACTGGGGCGGCACGATCCACAGCGCATTGGCCACTTCGCAGGTCACCGCCCCATGCAGCGCGAGAATGAGCTGACCCTTTCGATGCTCATGCACCGGAATTTCCGCGTCGTGCTCGGCCACCTGCAGGCGGCTGGCAACCGCCGGGCGATCGGTCTCGTCCGGGTCCAGGTCAAAGCCGGGGAGCGAAATGCGAGCCATTCTCACATTGACCGGTTTTAGCGATTGGTTGTCATTGTAGCGAAATTCGCCAGTGCGGCCGATCACTAGCATGAGCCGCATGCACTCCTCCAGCCCGCTCCGCCCCCACCTGCTCCAGGCATTTGCGCGGTTTAAAAGCCCTGCCCTCAGGACCGACCAGGAGGCGGTGCTGTTCTCGCTCAAATGCCTGCTCGCCGCGTCGCTGGGGCTGTATGTCTCTCTGCGGATCGGCCTGAACCGCCCGTTCTGGGTGATCGGCACGGTCTATCTGGTATCACAGCCTCTTTCCGGGGCAACGCTCAGCCGCGGCCTGTTCCGCCTGCTCGGTACCGTGGGCGGGGCCGTCGCCACCGTCGCGCTGGTGCCACGCTTCGCCAATGCGCCCTTGGTGCTGAGCGCCGCGCTCGCCACCTGGATGGCGCTGTGCCTGTACCTGGCGATGCTCGACCGCACGCCACGTGCGTACGCGTTCCTGCTGGCCGGCTATACCACCAGCCTGATCGGGTTTCCTGCGGTGATGGTGCCGGGAGAGGTGTTCACCATTGCCATCACGCGGGTGCAGGAAATCGCCATCGGCATCCTGGCCGCCACGCTGGTACATGGGTTGGTGCTGCCGCGCCGGGTTTCGATGCGCGTGCACGCACGGGTTGCTGCCGTGCTGGAAGATGCGGAACGATGGACACGCGACATGCGCGCCAGTGCATCGGACACGGTACTGGCGACGGACCGCTCGAAAGTGGCCGCCGACCTGCTCGAGCTGCATGTGCTGTCGATCCACCTGCCCTTCGACAGCGCCCACGGCGTCGCCCAGGTGCAGATCCTGCGTGCCCTGCATGACCGGATGCTGGACGTACTGATGCTGTCCAGCGCGGTGGAAGATTCCATCGCCCGGCTGCGCTCACCACAGGCCAGCGCGATGGATGCAACAGACTGGCGCGATCTGCTGCGGGCCGGCCTGGTCGCGCAACAGGCCGAGATCGACCTTGCCCACGCCGATTGCCGCGTACTGCAGGCGGAGCTGCACACTGCCCGGCCCGACTGGCGCCGGCATGTACCTGCCCGCCTTGCGCGACATACGCAGGGTGCGGCACTTCACCGGGATCATCGGCTTGCCCTGCGCAGCGCGCTGGGCGCGTTCGTCGGCATCCTGCTGAGCTGCGTTCTGTGGATCGTTACCGGCTGGTCGGACGGCGCCACGGCGGTGTCCATCATCGGCACGGCGTGCGTGCTGTTCGGCACGATCGAAGCGCCTGCGCCGCATGTCATGCGCTATCTGGTGGGGTCGTTGATCGGCGTTGGCGTCGGCCTGCTCTACGGTCTACTGATCTTCCCCGCGCTCTCCGATTTCGTCGGCCTGATGGCCGCGCTGGCGCCGGTGCTGCTGCTGTGCGGATCGTTCCTGGCCCGGCCGCCCTTCATCATGGCTGCGCTGGGCGTGGTGCTGACGTTTCCGCTCATCGCCGGCCTGGGCGCGACCAATTCGACCAACATCGTCGGCGCACTCAACAACGGCGTTGCGTTGTTCATCGGTACGACGGTGGCACTGTGCAGCATGCAGCTGTTCCAGACCGCCGATGCGGGCCGCAACCGCACGCGGTTGGAGGGTTCCATCCGTCGGGATATCGCACGACACGCCGCCGGACAAGACGGTGCGACCCGCGCCTGGCTCAGCCGCATGCTGGATCGAATCGGGCTGCTCGCTCCCAGGTTGCAGGGCCGTTCCAGTGCCGCACACGATCTGCGGGCATTGTTTGCGGACGTTCGTGCGGCACGTGCATCCAGCCAACTCCGCGCGCTGGAAAAGCGGCTGCACAACCCGCAGGTTCGGGCGCTTCATGCGGCGCTGGTCGAACGCATCGCTGCACATTTCAGGGTTCGCGCCCACTCTGCACGCAGTGTCGACATCCATCTTCTGGAACTGCTGGACCGCATGCGCGAGGCAGCGGCGGCCAGCAGCGGGGCCGATCAGAGGCATCTGTCGCACCTGCTCTGCGGGTTGCGCCGCGACCTGCTGGCATCCCCGCTCACCGATCGGCACTGACCACATGCTCTCTGATCTTTCCATTGATGGCGTGCTCATTCCCGGCCTGCTCGCCGTGGCCGCCGCCGCGCTGGTGCTGTCGATGCTGACCTCACGCCTGCTCGCCAGCCTCGGCCTGCACCGGTTGTTCGCCGCGCGGCCCTTGGTGGGCCTGTCCCTGTTCGTGATCCTGGCGGAGCTGATGATCCGGCTCTCGCCCCTGCTCGAGAAATGAAATGAAACACCTGCTTGCCGTCATCGGGCGCTGGAGCGCTACGCTGGTTGTATTCGCGATTGCTGTCGTCGCCGCACTGTCCATCTGGAAGCGTTACGAAACACGCCCGTGGACGCGTGATGGACGGGTGCGCGCCGATGTGGTGCGCGTTGCATCGGACATGGGGGGGCTGGTCACCCAGGTGCTGGTGCACGACAACCAGCGGGTCAGCGCCGGAGAGTTGCTGCTGGTGCTGGATCAACCGCGCTTCGCTGCCGCGCTTGAGAAGGCCGACGCAGCGGTCAGCAGCGCTCGCGCCACGCTGGCGCTGGCCCGCCGCGAATCGACACGGGACAACGCACTTGGCAACCTGGTCGCCTCGGAAACGCGCGAACGCAATGCCGCCAAGGTCGATACCGAGCTGGCTGCCCTGGCGCAGGCACGGGCCGAACAGCGCGTTGCCCAGCTCAATGTCCAACGCACCGAAGTGCGCGCAACCACCGATGGCATCGTCACCAACCTGGACCTGCATGCGGGCGACTACCTGCAACCCGGTGCGCAGGCGCTGGCGCTGATCGACACCCGCAGCCTGCGTATCGAGGGCTACTTCGAGGAAACCAAACTGGCCTGCATCACCGAGGGCGATGCCGCGGTGGCGCGGCTGATGGGCGTCACCCGCGATGTCCGCGGACACGTTGACAGCATCGCCGCCGGCATTGCCGACGATCAGCGCTCAAGCACGCACAACCTGCTGCCCGCCGTGGCGCCGACCTATACCTGGGTGAGGCTGGCGCAGCGCATCCCGGTACGCATCCGTATCGATGATGCGCCGCCGGATACCCGGCTGATCGTAGGTCGCACTGCGAGTGTGACCATCACCCCCTCGGCGCAGGGAGCCTGCAAGTGAGCGTGCGGACAGTACGTGGCGGGCTGCTTGCCCTGCTGCTGCCGATGACGGCCTGCGTGTCCGGCCCCGACTATCACCTGCCGGCGAGCGCTGTCGCAGCCTCCCCACGGGCGGCGCGGGCGTTCGTCTCGGGCCAGGAGGCATCGTTCAGCCACGACGCGCCACCGGATCGATGGTGGCAACTGTATGGCGACCCCCAGCTTGACGCCTACGTACGCGAAGCACTGGCGGCCAATACCGACCTGCGCGCCGCCGATGCCAACCTTCGGCGCGCCAGCGCGACCGTGCTGGAGTACCGCGCGCGCGGTGCCGTGCAAGGGGACGTGGATGCATCGGGCACGCTCGTCCATGCCGGTGGCTACACCCAGGCGTCGGCCGCGCCGCAGTCGTACGCGCTGGGCCTCCACCTCTCCTATCCGCTGGATCTCGCAGGTGGCATCCGCCGCGGCATCGAAGCCGCCAACGCGGACACGGAGGCGATTGCTGCGGCACGCGACCAGGTCCGCGTGGTCGTCGCTGCGGCCGTCACCCGTGCCTATCTCCAGGTGTGCACAAGCAATCACACGCTCGCTGCAACCCGGCAGGTGCTGGCGATACAGCGCGCCACGCTGGAGGCAACCCGACGCCTTGCTGCCGGCGGGCGCGGAACGGACTTCGATGTCAGCCGTGCCGGTGCCGCCGTCAATCGCAGCGCGGCGGCGATACCGCACCTGCTGGCGGAACGGCAGGCCTCACTGTTCGAACTGGCCGCACTGATGGGCAAAGTCCCGGCAGACTATCCCAGGGAAGCAGAAGGGTGCCCACAGCCCCCTGAGCTGCAGCAAGCACTGCCGATCGGTGACGGCTGGCAGCTGCTCCAGCGGCGCCCTGACGTACGCGCAGCCGAACGCAGCCTGGCCGCCGCGACTGCAATGATCGGTGTCGAGACGGCGGCTCTCTATCCGCAGATCACCCTGGGCGCCTCTTCGGGCGTGGCCGGCACACCGGCGCATCTGCTGTCTGCCGACGGCTTCGGTGCGAGCATCGGCCCCATACTGTCATGGCACTGGCCCAACCGCCGCGTGGCCAAGGCCCGCATCGCGGCGGCCGGTGCCAATGCGGAGACCGCTCTCGCTTCCTTTGACGGCATCGTGCTGCAGGCACTGCGCCAGACCGAGACCGCGCTTTCTGCCTGCACGCAGGAGCTTGAACGCGAGCGCAGCCTGGCGCACGCGCGTCGGGACGCAGCCCGGGCCACCGAACAGGCACAGCAACTCTACCGCTTCGGCAGGATCGATTTTCTCGACGTGCTTTCGGCCCAGGCCGAGCTGGCAGATGCGGAGTCCGCGTTGGCCGCCTCGCGCGCGGAGCGCATTGACGGGCAGATGGATCTTTTCCTGTCGTTGGGCGGAGGCTGGGCCGCAACGGATTCGGCCCCGGGCGCGGTCCAATGACCCGCTGCCTGGCGACGACTTCAGGCCCCGCCGTCTGTTCAGGAAAGCATCGCCTACACCCGCATTCATTCACATGGATTGCCCTATATTCCCGCCACAGCGCCGCATGCTGCGGCCATGTCGGAGGCATCCCCATGAAGACCACACGTTTGCTTGCCATCGCATTGAGCGCAGCCACCGCGTTGGCCGCGGCCCCCGCCTTCGCCGATCCGCCGCATCACGCCCGAGGCAACGGCCCGCCGCCGCACGCAGGCGGCCCGCACCACCGCGAAGCGCCGCCGCCGGGCTGGCAGAAGAAGGCCTGGCGACGTGGCGAGCGCCTGCCGTGGGCTGAAGTGGACCGCCGCTACTGGGTGAACGATTACGCGCGCTATGACCTGCGCGAGCCGGGCCGCGACCGGCGTTGGGTGCGCCAGTCCGATAACGAGTACCTGCTGGTGGAGATCGCCACCGGCTTGATTGTTGACGCGCTGCATCGTTGAATGCGGAGCGCGCCGGGGCCCTGTAGCCGTGGCCCTGGCGCGCTCCCACCACACTGCGGCCGACATGAATGATGCGAACCACCGGATTCCAGAGCGCGTTTCTCATTGTTGGCCTCATCGCAGGCCAGCCGGTCCACGCTAGCCAGCAGCCATCAGCGGCGGATGTAAAAGCGATCGAACAGGTGGTCGAAGCGTTCCGCACCTCGCTGATCAACAAGGACAAGCCGACCTACATGGGCCTGTTCTTCTCGGACAAACCAGAAGACATCGGCTGGCAGTTCGTTTCCGAGGACGTGCGCCTGCAGGACATCCGCAAGGCCAAGCCCGATGCAATCAAGGCGCGGCAGATTCCTGCAAACAACTTCATCGCGCTGATCGACGGGGCGGTGGCCTCGCCGAAGCCGAAGGAGGAGAAGTTCTCCAACACGAAGATCGAGACGGATGGTGATGTGGCTTCGGTCTCGTTTGACTACAGCTTCCACGACGATGGGGTGAAGACCAACTGGGGCAAGGAAATGTGGCAGCTGATCCGCACCGAACAGGGCTGGAAGATCTTCTCGGTGATCTACTCGGTCCGCGATTCACGCAGCCCGGCCGATTGAGCAGGGCTTGATGCGGGCGCCCTCACCCGCGATCCATTCAGCAAGGGCATTGGCATTCGGCGAGCGATCGGGCAGAGTTCGGCCACGCGCAAGGACGCATGCCATGACCCGCCTGCTGATCATCGAAGACAACCCCGAGCTGGTTGCCAACCTGTATGCCTTCTTTGAACCGCTGGGTTACGTACTGGACGACGCCCGCGACGGCGCCAGCGGACTGCGCCGGGCCACGCAGCACGACTACGACGCCATCCTGCTGGACCTGATGCTGCCGCGGCTGGACGGCATGACGCTGTGCCAGAAGCTGCGCCAGGAGTTCCAGAACCCGGTGCCGATCCTGATGCTGACCGCGCGCGATCCGGTCGAAGACCGCGTGCAGGGCCTGGCCCTGGGCGCGGATGACTACCTGGTCAAACCGTTCTCGCTGACGGAACTGGATGCGCGGATCAAGGCCCTGGTACGACGGGCGCAGGGTCGCCAGGTCCAGAGCGTGCTGGCGTGGAAGGACCTGCAGGTAGACACGCGCTCGCCACAAGCCTGGCGGCAAGGCCGCTGCATTGCGCTGACGCCCACGTCGCACAAGCTGCTGATGTGCCTGGTGCGTGCGGCGCCGGCCGTGGTGCGCAAGCAGGAGATGGAATACCTGGTCTGGGGCGACGAGCCACCGGACAGCGGCGCGCTGCGAACCCACATCCATGAGCTGCGCCTGCAGGTGGACCGCAGCTTCGACACCGCGCTGATTACCACGGTGCACAGCGTCGGCTGGCGCATGCAGGCGTGAGCCCTGCCTCCCTCTACCGCCGCCTGAGCCTGCGTACCCGCATCACGATCTCGTTCGTGCTGTTGATGGCCGGTGCCATGGGCTTCATCGTACTGGCCGAACAGGTGGACTACGATCAGGTCCGGACCGCTGTCGTCGCGCGGACCCAGGACAATGAAGTACGCCGCCTGCAGGACGAACTCGCCCGTGGTCGGCGTCCCGACCTGCCCTCTGGCAGCGCACTGTTCGATGCCCAGGACGTGCCTGTCGTGCTGCGCCAATATGGCCCGGGATATCACGGCGAAGCAGCACCCAACGAGTGGCACCTGCGTGTGTTCGACAGTGGCGGCCAACGTTATTACCTGCTGCAGGACGCTGCCCCCTATGGCTACCTGGAGCACCTGATCAATGCCTTTGCGGCGCTGGTCATCTCGATCTGCGTGCTGGGCGCCTTCCTGATCGGTCGCAAGGTGGCGACGCACGTCATCGCGCCCATCACGCGCTTGGCGGACGCGGTGCAGGACGGCCAGAAGCCCTTTCCCTATCAGGACGCGCGCGACGAGATCGGTGTACTCGCCCGCGCCTTCGCCCGGCACAGCGACGAGCTCGAACGGTTCCTGCATCGCGAGCAGTGCTTCAGTGGCGATGCCAGCCACGAGCTGCGCACGCCGCTGGCCATCATCGGAGGCGCCGCAGAGACGCTGGCCTGCCAGCTTCCGGCCGACAGCCACCTGGTTCCCAGTGCCGAGCGCATCCTGCGCACCACCCAGGAGATGCAGCGCCAGCTGACCTGCCTGCTGCTGCTCTCTCGCGCCCCCAGCACCGTGCCACGCAACGAGGTGGCCCTGCGTGCGCTGGTTGAATGCTGCATGGAGCGGTGCCAGCCCTGGCTTTCCGGCAAGCCGGTGATCGTTGCGTTTGATGCCCGGCATGACACCGTGCTGCACACCAACGCGGATCTTGCGCGCAGCGTGATCTGGAACCTTCTGCGCAACGCCTGCCAGTACACCGAAAGCGGCGAAGTCCGGATCTCCCTCCACGACGCCGCACTCATCGTCGCCGACACGGGGCCCGGCCTGCCCTCCAGTATCGATCCACAGCTGTTCCAGCGCTTCGTACCCGCTAGCGTGCACAGCGGCGAGGGGCTGGGGTTGTCGATCGTGCAGCGCATCGTCGAGCACCTGGGTTGGAGGATGACGGTGCATTCATCGCAGCAGGGATGCCGGTTCAGCCTGGAGTGGCCCCTCTGACGATTTCCTGACGCACGCGTGCACATGCTGGGGATTGCTCACTTCACGGCGGAAACCGCATGCAGCACCCCAAGGACAGCGGCAAGTACCCGCACGGGAAGACCGGCCTGAGCCGCATCTTCCACACCCTCATCCATTCGCGTGATGGCTTCGTCGCCACCTTCCGCGGCGAGGCTGCCTTTCGCCAGCTGCTGCTTCTGCACGCGCTGTTGATCATTGCAGCGTTCGTACTGGACATCAGCGCGGTCGAGCGCGCGATAGTGCTGGCGGTCTGCTTCATCAGCCTGCTGGTGGAACTGCTCAACTCGGCGATCGAAGCGGTGGTTGATCGCATCTCCCTTGAACAGCATCCGCTGTCAAAGAACGCCAAGGATATGGGCAGCGCCGCGCAGACCACCGCACTGTTGATGGTGGGTGCTGTGTGGGGCCTCATCCTGCTGGGCTAGTCCGCCCAACCTGACAACTTCCTGATAAAGCGGTTTCGATACTGCGCGCACTCCCGCTCCACGGAACCTGCTCGTGCGTCAATGCCGCCGTTTTCCACGGCCCCATCCGATCGTTCTGGTCTGGGCCGTCGCACTGTTCTTCACCACGATTGGAAACATCGCCCTCTGGAAGACGCTGTGGGGGCTGGTCGACCTCAACAGCGTGCGCAGCGTGCTGTTCCTGGCCAGCCTGCCGGTGGTGCTGTTCTGCCTGTTCAACCTGTTGCTGACGCCACTGCTGGCACTGCCATTCCTGCGCAGGCCGCTGCTGGTGCTGCTCGTTGTCGTCAGCGCCGCCTGCAGCTACTTCATGCTGCACTACAACGTGCTGATCGATCGCAGCATGGTGCAGAACGTGTTCGAGACCAACCAGGCCGAACTGAACGCCTATCTGTCGCTGCCACTACTGTTGACCCTGCTGGCGCTGGGCGTGCTACCTGCTGCCGGGCTCGCCCTGGTGCGCACCACCAGCGGGGCCGGTTCGATACGTTCGCTGCTGGTGTGGCCAGTCAACGTCCTGGTCTCCATGATGGTGCTGCTGGCGATCGGCTTTGCGTTCTACAAGGACTATTCGTCATTGCTTCGCAACAACCGCTACATCCGCGACCAGGTGCTGCCGTTGAACGTGGTGCGGCATACCCACGGTTACCTGAAGAGCCTCTACAGCACCCGCCAGCAACCGCTGCGCGCGATCGGCATGGACGCACGGCGAATACCGGGCCCGCGCCCGAAGCTGGTGATCCTGGTCGTCGGCGAGACCGCGCGATCACAGAACTTCCAGCTCAACGGCTACCCACGCGCGACCAATCCCCGGCTCTCGCGCAAGGAAGGCGTCATCAGCTTCAATGATGTCTCCTCATGCGGAACCGCCACGGCCATCTCGGTGCCGTGCATGTTCTCGCAGATGACCCGAGGCCAATACGACGACGTGCGCGCCGCAACCGAGGAGAACGTGCTCGACATCCTGCAGCGCACCGGCATAAGCGTGCTCTGGCGCAACAACAACAACGGCGGCTGCAAGGGCGTGTGCGAACGCGTACCGACCGAGGACATGCCTGCGCTGAAGGTGGCCGGCCAGTGCGTCAACGCCGACGGCACCTGCTACGACGACGTGCTGCTGCACCAGCTCGGCGCACGCATCGATGCCATCAACGGCGACGCCCTGATCGTGCTGCATCAGCTCGGCAGTCATGGGCCGACCTACTTTGAACGGTATCCCGCAGCGTCGCGGGCCTTCAGCCCGACCTGCGACAGCAACCAGATCCAGCATTGCAGCAACGAGGCGCTGGTCAACACCTACGACAACACCCTGGTCCACACCGACCAACTGCTGGGCAAGGCCATCGACCTGCTGCAGGGCTATGCGGACCAGCGTGATGTCGCACTGATCTATGTGTCCGACCATGGCGAGTCGCTGGGCGAACGCGGGATGTACCTGCACGGCACGCCCTACTTCATCGCCCCGCGCGAGCAGACCCAGGTGCCGATGGTGATGTGGTTCTCACCGGAATTCAGCCGCAACGCAGGCCTGGACCTGGCCTGCCTGCACCAGAATGCCCTGCACCGGGCGCACAGCCACGACAACCTCTTCCACTCGCTGCTGGGCCTGTTCGCGGTCAACAGCGGGGTGTACCAGCACGATCTGGATGTGTTTGCAGGTTGCCGCGCGTCGGCTTCGCCGGCTGTGGCCACCTCACCGGCGAAAGAAAGGCGCCGGCTGATGCCGGTCGCTGCCCGGAACGTGGCGCGCTACTGCGCCGCCAGGGCGAAATCCAGGCCCGCACACACCGCCGCCACCTGGGCGTCGTTGCATTCCTGCGGGTTGGTGCGCGGGCTGTCCGGGTAGACCTCGGTGGTGGTGGCAAAGCGCGCGTCGGTGAAGCCGGCGCAGGCGCCGATCGAACGCGATTCACCCCAGACCACGCCCGGCGACTGCAGCGGCAGGCCGACCAGGTTGCCTTCGGCATCGGCCGGGGCGATATGGGTGACCGGGGCCACGGCGGTGATCAATGCCTTCTGGAACTCGGCCTGCGGATCTTCGCTGTTGCCGATCACGTAGAAGCCATCCGGAATGGTGTCGCGCTCGAACGGCTTGCCATCGCGGGCGCAGCGGGCCGGGTCGAACTCGTGCAGGTCGCTGTCGGTGGTCTCGTGCAGGTCCAGGTGCACCAGCAGGTTCGGCCTGCGCTCGGCCACCCAGCGCATCAGCGCGGCGGCTTCTTCGATCTGGCCGCCGTCACGGAAGCTGCGGTTGGGGTCGATGGCATCCGGGTTCCAGCGCTGGATGCGCTCGTAGCCCCACGGGCTGACGCACGGCGCCACGATCAGGTTCAGCCGGCCCAGGTAACGCTCAGCCTGCTGTTCCAGGAACTGCAGGGCGCCATGCACGCCGCTGGTCTCGTAGCCATGCACGCCACCGGTGATCAGTGCGGTCGGCAGCGCCGGGTTCCAGTCGTGGTTGACCACGGCGAACAGCGGGTAATGGTCCGGCGCATAGTCCAGCTGGCCGTACTGGATCACATCGAAGCTGTCGTCCAGGCGCTCGAGCGCGGCCACCACGTCATCGTGGTAGCTGCGCTGGCGCTGCTGGCGAGCCCGCCACTGTGCGCGTTCCGCGTCGCCCCAGGGCTGTCCGGGGGTGCCGATCGGGTAGAACTGCGCAACGGTCATTGGGTACTCCGGGGGTCGAACGGGATGGGTGCAGCCGGTCATTCTAAGCCTTGTCGCGCCTGCGGGTCCCCTCCCCCGGCCCCGCCTTCATCCAGGCCGGGTCATCTGGTTGTAAAATCAACGGTTTTTGGCCCCTCACCCCTTGATGGCGAACGCAGCGCAGCCGGTCCTGGGTGGACCGGAGTTCCTCCGCCTGCTCGCCCGTCTCAGCGACGGCGCGATGCCGGCCAGCAGTCCCGCCCTGACCGATCGCCTCGGCCAGTGGGTGGACTGGAGCCGTGCCGTGGCCCTGTCCGGGGCGCTCGGCGGACGCCTGCCCGAGCCGGGTGAGGCCACCGAGGCGGTCGAGGATGTGCTGGCCGACTGCGCGCAGGCGCACGCCAGCCTGCTGGCCTCTATACGTGAGGATGCCGAAGCCGAGCGCCTGCTGGACCTGGCCGAAGCCGCCGCTGCACCCAACTTCGCCTCGCTGCGCCAGCGTTACCGGGTACTGCAGCAGGCCATCCAGACCGCCGCCGGGCGCCTGCGCGGCCGCCTGCGCGACCAGCTGGTGCAGGTTTCGCCCGAGCTGGCGCGGCTGGCCGAGGTCGATGCGGTGATGGAACAGACCCTCACCCCGCGCGAGCACAGCCTGCTGGCCACTGCGCCGGCCGTGCTCGGCGCCCGTTTTGAACGCGTGCACGGCCAGCCCGGTTGGCGCGCGGCCTTCCGCCATGACATGCGCACCCTGCTGCTCGCCGAGCTGCAGCTGCGCTTCCACCCGATCGAAGGGCTGCAAGACGCCCTGCGCTCCCACTGACCGGAACACCATGTCCAGAACTGCTTTCCATGTCGTTGTTTTCCTTGTCGGCCTGCTGGCCGTGTGCTGGATCGGCATTGGCTATGTTTCGGTGCATCCGCTGGGTGCAGCGGTGGCGGCGATCATCGCGGCCTGCTACATCGCCGGTGGCGTGGAGCTGTACCGCTACCGCCAGGCCAGCAACGGCCTGCGCAGTGCACTGAACGACCTGTCCAGCGCGAAGGAGAGCCTCACTCCCTGGCTGGAGCGCGTGCCCGCAGGCCTGCGCAATGCCGTGCGCCTGCGGGTGGAGGGCGAGCGCACTGCCCTGCCCGCTCCGGTGCTGACCCCTTACCTGGTCGGCCTGCTGGTGCTGCTGGGCATGCTCGGCACCCTGCTGGGCATGATGGACACGCTGCGTGGCACCGGACTGGCCCTGCAGAGCGCGACCGACATGGCCGCGATCCGCGGCTCGCTGGCCTCGCCGGTGCAGGGCCTGGCGGTGGCATTCGGCACCTCGATCGCCGGTGTGGCCAGCTCGGCCATGCTCGGCCTGCTGGCGGCGCTGCTGCGTCGTGACCGCCTGCAGGCCGTGCAGCAGCTGGATCGCGCCATTTCCGGCGACCTGCATCCGTACTCGCAGGCCTGGCAGCGCGCCGAGTCGCTGCGCCTCCTGCAGGCACAGTCCGCGGCGCTGCCGGCGCTGGTCGACCGCCTGCAGGCGATGACCAGCACCTTTGAACAGCACAGTGCGGCCGCCAATGAGCGCCTGCTGGCCGGCCAGGCCGAGTTCCTGACCCAGAGCCAGGCACTGCAGGAACGCCTGGCGGTCTCGCTGCAGCAGTCGCTGCGCGAAGGGGCTGAAGCCAGCGCCGCCGCCATCGGTGGCGCGCTGCAGCCGATGGCCGAGACCACCCTGGCTGGCCTGGCCCATCACGGCGAAGCACTGCATGCCCGCGTCGAGCAGGCCGTGCAGCAGCAGCTGGCCGGCCTGAGCGACGGCTTCGAACGCAGTCGCGTCGCCACCGAGGCCAGCTGGGCCAAGGTGGTGAGTGAACAGACCCAGGCACAGCAGGCACTGGTGAGCGACCTGCGCCAGCACCTGCAGGCCTTCAGCGATGGACAGGCCACGCATGCCGAAGCGCTGGTCACACGTATCGGCGAGCGCCTGCAGGCCGATGCACAGGACAATGCGGAGGCCTTGCGTGCTGCCGCCGAACAGCAGCAGGCCCTGAACAGCGCGCTGGTCGAGCGCCAGCAGCAGGCGTTGATCGCCGCCAGCGAGCATCTGGACGCGCGTGCGCAGGCGCTGCTGCAGGCACTGGAGCAGCAGCACAGCGCCAGCCAGTCGCTGCTGCAGGACCACGAACAGCAGCGTTTGCAGGATTGGCAGGCCGCGCAGGCCGCCGCTGCCACCGCGCACGCCGAACTGCAGGCCAGCCTGGACAGCCGCGAGCAGCAACGCCAGGCGCGCTGGGACGCGGTCAGCGCCGAGTTGCAGCAGGCCCACGCCGCCCTGCAGGCGCAGCTGCAGGCCGGCGACGAACAGCGCCTGCAGCGCTGGAGCGATGCTCTGCAGCACGTTTCCACCGAGCTGGCCGAGCGCCTGCAGGCCAATGGCGAACGCCTGGCCTCGCAGCAGCAGCGCGTCTGCGACACGCTGGCGGAGACCGCACAGCAGATCGGCGAGAACGGTCGCGCACAGGCCAGC
Source organism: Stenotrophomonas sp. YJH_SMC_54 (assembly GCF_059368435.1). Lineage (NCBI taxonomy): Bacteria > Pseudomonadati > Pseudomonadota > Gammaproteobacteria > Lysobacterales > Lysobacteraceae > Stenotrophomonas > Stenotrophomonas sp. YJH_SMC_54. The sequence goes on from NZ_JCAFRS010000008.1 coordinate 82,140, forward strand.
GCCACGCTGGCCGAAGTGTCCACCCTGCTGCAGACCGCCGCCGCCGCGCCCAAGGCCGCTGCCGACGTCATCAACGAGCTGCGCAGTACGCTGTCCGAGAGCCTGGTGCGTGACAACGCGATGCTGGAGGAACGCGGACGCCTGCTGGCCACCGTGCAGACCCTGCTGGATGCGATCAACCACGCCTCGCACGAACAGCGCACCGCTGTGGACGCACTGGTCGGTGGCTCGGCCGAGCTGCTGGAACGCGTCGGCAACCGCTTCACCGACCATATCGCCGCCGAGACCGGCAAGCTGGATGGCATTGCCGCAGCGCTCCACGGCAGCGCGGGCGACGTCGGACAGCTGGCCAGCAGCTTCGGCGAAGCGGTCGCGCAGTTCGGCAGCGCCTCCACCGAGCTGTCCGGCCGCCTGGAACAGATCGGCGGCGCACTGGATGCCTCGCTGGCCCGCAGCGATGAGCAGCTGGCCTACTACGTGGCGCAGGCGCGCGAGGTGGTCGACCTCAGCCTGCTGTCGCAGAAGCAGGTGATGGAAGAACTGCAGCAGCTGGCCACGCGCCGCGGCAAGGCCGGTAGCGCATGAGCGACGAGTTGGAGGTCGACGGCGGTTCGCACGCCCCGATCTGGGCCGCCTTCGGCGACCTGATGTCGGTGCTGCTGGGCGCGTTCGTGCTGATACTGGTCGGTGTGGTCGCGGTGCAGCTGGAGCTGTCGCAGCGGCTGGACCAGGAAGTGAAGCAGCGCCAGGCCGAAGCCAAGCGCCTGCAGACACTGGAGCAGGCACTGGCTGGCCCGCTGGCCGCCGGTCGCGTGACCCTGGTCGACGGCCGCATCGGCATCAGCGGCAGCGTGTTGTTCGCGCTGAACTCCGACCAGCTGCAGCCGGAAGGCCAGGAGCTGCTGCGCAGCCTGGCCGCACCGCTGGCCGCCTATCTGGGCAGCCGCGAAGAGATCCTGATGGTCAGCGGCTTCACCGATGACGCACCGGTGCGCGAAGGCAATCGGCGTTTCGCCGACAACTGGGAGCTGTCCGCGCAGCGCTCGCTGACCGTGACGCGTACGCTCATCGCCGATGGCGTACCGGCCGACGCCGTGTTCGCCGCCGCATTCGGCAGCGAGCAGCCGGTCAGTTCCAATGCAAGCGAAGACGGCCGCGCACGTAACCGTCGCGTGGAAATCGCGCCGATTCCCAAGCCCAAGGCGCCGGATGCCAAGTAAGCCGCCAGCGCTCGAAGGCCTGCGCGCACTGGTGCGCGACCTCGATGCGGGGTCGCGCTCGCTGCCGCATTACCCGCAGGTGCCGATGCTGCAGCAGGTGCAGCGCGAGTGGTCGGAGCTGCGCAGCGAACTGCAGGTGCGCCGCTCACTGCGCACCGAGGCCCCTGCCGACGGCGGCCCGCTGAACTCGGCGGTGCTGGTGCAGCGCATGCTGGACACGATGCAGGCCACCAGCCCCGGCTACCTGCGGCACTTCATCGACTATGTGGATACGTTGTCGTGGCTGCAGGCGCTGCAGGACGGTGCCGCCAGCGGTGCAGATACCGCGAAGCCGAAGCGGACACGCAAGCCGCGCTGAACACCAATTGGTAGTGCCGGCCGCTGGCCGGCAGCTATGCATCTTCGCGCGGGTCATGGGGTTGCCGGCCAGCGGCCGGCACTACCACCGAGGGTGCTCTGTGCGCCGGAACGCAATCTGCGCTGCGCTTCGGCTTTGCTGTGGTAGTGCCGGCCGGTGGCCGGCATCACAACCAGACCGACCATCGCCGAGGCGCGCGCAAGCGGCGCTGAACAGCGAATGGCCGTGCTGAACATCGACTGGTAGTGCCGGCCGCTGGCCGGCAGCTATGCATCTCCGCGTGGGTCATGGGGTTGCCGGCCAGCGGCCGGCACTACCACCGAGGGCGCTCTGTGCGCCGGAACGCAATCTGCGCTGCGCTTCGGCTTTGCTGTGGTAGTGCCGGCCGCTGGCCGGCATCACAACCAGACCGGCCACGGCCGAGGCGCGCGCAAGCGGCGCTGAACAGCGAATGGCCGCGCTGAACATCGACTGGTAGTGCCAGCTGCCGGCCGGCATCACAACCAGACCGACCATGCATACGGATACTCGCCAATCTGCCCAGCAAGACCGGCGCGCACCGGATTCCCCAGGATGTACAGCGCTTGCTGCGCCAGCGACTCCTCGGCCCTCACGGCATGATCAAAGTAGCCAGACTGCCAGACCGTACATCGACGCCCCACCAGGCGATTCAGGGCGAGCGCGCTCGACGATTTCATCCGGCGCGCGATGTCGGGAAGGTGAGCTGCGCGCAGCTCGAACATCCAGTGGACGTGATCCGGCATGACGACCCATGCGTGTGACTGTACGAGCCCGCGCTGTTCGATGTAGTGGAACTGGTCGATTACACATGCTGCTGCAGCTTCGCTTTCAAAGAGCCGGCGGCGCTGGTGTGTCGTGGTTGTCAGAACGTAGGACTGGCCGATGATCGAGTGACGGCCCAGACGGAGGCGATGGCTGCTCATGCGCCATGGTGGGTCGATCATTGGGCGTTGGCTGTCGGGCCATGCCTCGATGGAGGTTGGGAGATGTCTGAAGTTGAATGAGGTTGCCGGCCAGCGGCCGGCACTACCGGAGCTGTGGGTTGCCGGCCAGCGGCCGGCACTACCGGGACTATGGATTGCCGGCCAGCGGCCGGCACTACCACTGCCGGCAGGCGGCCGTCGGGGCTCAGCCGCGCAGGGTGGCGCCGCCGTCGACGTACAGGTCGCTCATCGCCACGTGCCCGGCCTGCTCGGAGAGCAGGAACATCACCGAGTGCGCGATGTCCTCGGGGGTGGCCAGCTTGCGCAGTGGAATGCCGGCCTTGTAGGTCTCCAGGCTGCCAGCGATCACCCGCTCGGCACCGCGCTCGTCCTGCCACATGCCGGTCTGCATCGGGGTCAACGTGGACCCCGGGGCGACGATGTTGCAGCGGATGCCCAGCGGCGCCAGCTCCAGCCCGAGGCAGCGGGTGAACATGGTGGCGGCAGCCTTGGACGCGGCATAGGCGGCCATGCCGTGCCGCGGCACGCCGGCGGCATTCGAACTGACGGTAACGATCGCGCCCCGCTGGCGCGGCGACATCACCCGCGCCAAGGCACGCCCAACGTGGAATACGCCATCGGCGTTGACCGCGAACACTCGGCGCCAGTCGGCGTCGCCGGTCTCGGCGACGCTGCCCACGTGCAGCACGCCGGCCACGCTGGCCGCCAGCGTGATCGGCCCGATGCTGGATTCGACCTGATCCACCAGGGCGTCCACCGCTGCGCTGTCGGTCACGTCGAGTGCGAACGACCTGACCCGCGTATCGGCCACGTGTGGCGCCTCACGATCGGTCGCCACCACCGTGCAGCCGGCCTCGGCCAACAGCCGTACCAGTGCCTCGCCGATGCCGCCGGCGGCACCGGTCACCAACGCCACGCGGCCTTCAAAACCGGTCAACTGCATGTTGCGATCTCCTGTTGCTCGTCCCATTGGCGCAACCGCGCCGACAACCACGGCGCCAGCTGCGCCACCGCATCGCGGCCGGTCAGCTCGGCGTGCAGGAACGGCAGTTCCAAGGCCTGCACCTTGCGCGCGTGGGTCCGCCACAACGCCGACTGCAGCTGTGGTCGCGCCTGGTGATCCCGGCCCGCGCGGACGTGCACCAGCGTGCCGTCGAACGGTTGGTGGATGTGTTCGCGGATCAATCGATTGGTGCCGGTCACCGCGCGCACCACGCCATCGAGCACCACATCCGGCAGGCTGCCGAGTGCACTACCGCCACGTCGCAGGAACGCGAGAATGCGTTCACGGCTGTCCAGTTCCGGATGCGCATCCGGGTCATGACCGGCAATCGCCAGCAGTGCCCGCAATGCACCGATGGCATCGGGTTCCGGCTCGGCCCGCCAGCACTCGCTGGGATAGGCGTCCAGAAGCACCAGCTCGCCAACCTCGCGCCCGATCTCGTGGAGGCGCACCGCCATCGCCTGGGCGAGGATGCCACCCACCGACCAGCCCAGCAGATGCACCGGCCCCTTCGGCTGCAATGCGACCACGCGCTGTACGTAGTCGTTGGCCATCGCCTTGATGCTGCTTGGCAGCGGCAGCCGCGCGTCCAGGGCCGGCGACTGCAGGCCATACACCGGGCGTGCCGGCTGCAGTGCCCGGGCCAGGGTGCGGTAGTTCCAGGCGATCCCCCCGGCCGGGTGCAGCACGAACAGCGGCGTGGGCCCGGCAGCGTCGGTCGCGGCCAGCGCGATCACTGGCCCCAGTGCGTGATCGGCCAGCGCGGGCGGCTCGGCAATGCGAACTGCCAGCGCGGCCACGGTGGGCTGGGCAAACAAGGCACCCAGACCCAGATCGCAGCGCCAGCGCTGCTCGATCGCCAGCAGCAGGTGCACCGCCGACAGCGAATCACCGCCGAGACTGAAGAAATCTGCATCCACTGCCACCGGCGCCTCACGCCCAAGCGCCTGTGCGAACATCAACGCCAGCTCCTGTTCCAGCGGCGTGCGTGGCGCCAAGCCGGCAACTTCAAGTTGCAGTGGCTTCGGCAACGCGTTGCGATCGAGCTTGCCGTTGGCGGTCACCGGCCAGTGGTCCACACCAACGAAGGCCGAGGGCACCATGTAGTCCGGCACACGCGTGGCGAGGTGGCTGCGCAGCGTCACGGCGTCGGCATACGCCGCTGGAACATAGGCCACCAGCCGGGCATCACCCGGCGCGTCCTGGCGCAGCAGCACTTCCACCCGCTCCATGCCAGGCAGCTCGCGCAGTGCCGCCTCGATCTCGCCCAGCTCGATGCGCAGGCCGCGCAGTTTCACCTGGTGGTCGCTGCGGCCCAGGTACTCGACCGCACCATCGCGCCGCCAGCGTGCCACGTCGCCGGTGCGGTAGATACGCTCGCCCGGCAGGAAAGGATCGGCAAGGAAGCGCTCGGTAGTCAGGTCATCGCGACCGAGATAGCCGCGTGCCAGTTGCACACCACCCAGGTACAGGTCACCGGCCACGCCTACCGGCACCGGCTGCATCCGCGCGTCCAGCACGTACAGGCGGGTGTTCCAGACCGGGAATCCGATCGGCACCGGCCGCGAGCGATCCTGCGCCGACGCCGGCCAGTAGCTGACATCCACCGCCGCCTCGGTCGGGCCGTACAGGTTGTGCAGCTCGGCGTGCACGTGCGTGTGGAAACGGTCGCGCAATGAGGCATCCAGCGCCTCGCCACTGGTGAACACCCGTCGCAGCTGCAGCCCTTCGGAGGCCGGTGCAGCGAGGAAGGCATCGAGCATCGACGGCACGAAATGCACCGTGGTGATCCCATGCCCGCGGATCAAGCGCGCCAGTTCGATGGGATCGCGATGCACGTCCGGCCCGGCGACCACCAGCGTGGCCCCGCACAGCAGCGGCAGGAAGAACTCCCAGACCGAGACATCGAAGGTGGCCGGGGTCTTCTGCAGCACGCGGTCATCGGCGCGGATGCCGTAGTGCTCGCGCATCCACAGCAGGCGGTTGACGATGGCACGATGTTCGATGACCACGCCCTTCGGCTCGCCGGTCGAGCCGGAGGTATAGATCACGTAGGCCGCATCGTCAGGTGCCGGATCGGCCCACGGCGCGGCGAAGCTCAGCGCCGTCCACTGCTCCGGCGCGAGCACCGGTACGCCGGCCATGCGCGCCGATACGTCCGCCGCAGCCAGTACGCACACCGGCTGTGCCGACGCGAAAATACGCGCCAGTCGCTCATCGGGATGGGCAAGGTCCAGCGGAAGATAGGCCGCGCCTGCGCGCAGCACCGCGACCAGCGCGATCACCAGCTCCAGCGAGCGCGGCAATGCCACCGCCACCACGCTGCCCGGGCCGACATCCATCGCCCGCAGCTGCGCCGCCAGCGCGAAACTGCGCGCTTCCAGCGTTGCGTAATCCAAAGCAGCGTCGCCGAACACCAGCGCAGGCGCGTGTGGGTCCCGATCCATGCCCTGCTGCAGCAGCTCGACCAGGGTCGTCTCCGGCAGCGCGTGCGCGGTGGCATTGAATTCCTGCAGCACCTGCTGCGCCTCCTTGGGCGTCGCCAGGGGCACGGCTGCGATATCGTCAGCCTGCAGCGCCGCCGATACGAAATGCAGCAGCCGCGCCGCGTGCGCCTCGACATCCTCGCGACTGTACAGCGCGGGATTGGCCTCGATTTCCAGATCCAGCAGCGCCTGGCCATCGCCACGGAAGCCCAGCGTCAGGTCATCCACCGGCCCGGTGCACAGCACCTCGAGCGTCGCCTGCACGCCGGCCAGCGCCAGCGGCTTGTAGAACGGCTGCACATTCACCAACGGGCCGTGCAGGCGCTGCTGCGCTCCGACCAGGCCCAGGTCCCGGCGCAGCTGCTCACCGCGGTAACGGCCGTGCTTGCGCCCCTGGCTGAGCTTCCGGCCCAGGCCGCGGGTGAAGGCCTCCACGCTGCCCTCGCCGGCCGCCACGCGCAGCGGCAACACATTCATCACCATCGCCGGCACCCGCGCCGACGCGTTGCCGAGCCGCCCCATGTAGGGCACGCCCAGCACCACTTCATCGGCCGCGCTCATCCGCCGCAGGTACTCGGCCGACAACGCGGCCAGCACATCCGGCCAGGGCTGCAGCCAACGCACCGAGGCCTGCAGCAGCTGCTCACGGAAGGCCGCATCGAGCGGCTGCACCCAGCGCAGCGCGTCGTCACTGGCCGCGAGCGTGCCGGCCAGGCCCACGCCTGCCGGTGCGCCCTGCATGTGCTCGCGCCACCACTGCCCGGCCAGCGCGCGGCGCGGATCGGCACGATAAGCGGCATCATCGGCCAGCACGCCCGCCAGCCCCGGCAGTGGCTCACCCATGCGGCCGGCGTACAACGCGCACACGCGATCGGTGAACAGCGCCATGCCATAGCCATCGGCCGCCAGATGATGCACCCGCAGGTACCAGACCCAGCGCTGCCCGCCCAGCTCAAGCAGCATCTGTTGGCTGATCCGGTCGCGGGCGGGGTCGACCGGGCTCAGCCGGTCGGCGTGCATCAGGCTGCGTGCCGCAGCGGCTGGATCAGCCTCGACGGACACATCACGCACCGAAAGCAGCGGCACGTGTGCCGGGTCGTACCACTGCAGCGGCTGGCCATCGGCCCCTTCGGCAAAGCGCAGCGCAAAGGCATGGGCTTCGAACGCAGCCTGGTCTGCCGCTGCAACGAACGCGGTCACGTCCAGCGGGCCATCGATCCACACCGCGTGCGCGGTATTGAATGACGGATTGTCCGGCGCCAGCCGCTGTGCAAACCACAGTCCGGTCTGGGCCTCGGTCAATGCCACCGGCGTGGCCAGCGCAGCGGCGTTCATGCGTTCTGCGCGGCCTGCAGCGTCTGCACCACGTTCCACCACTGGCGCAGCGTGGTGTGCTCGGCCAACTGCGAGAACTCCAGCGGCAGGCCGGTGTTGCCCCAGGCCAGGACCAGGCCGAGCATGCGCATCGAGTCCAGGTGCAGGTCGATCAGGTTGTCGTCGTCACCGATCCCTGCTGGCTCGCACTCCAGAACGCGCGCCACGTCGGCACGCATGCGCTCCAGATCCAGCACCTCACCCGCGGCAGCCATCACAGCACCTCCAGCAACTGGTCGGTGGTCATCGGCACCCCGCTGGTGCGCGCGATCCAGTGCAGCGCCTGATCGTGATCGGCGCGCGAGAAGTCCGCCACGGCATCGGCGGCAATGAAGGCCTCGATATCACGCTGGAACGCCTCGACCACGGTCGCCGTGCAGCCGATATGGGCGTACACGCCGGTCACCAGCAACTGGTCGCGGCCACGCACCCGCATCAGCGTCTCCAGGTTGCTGCGCTGGAACGCGCTGTAACGGTGCTTGACCAGCACGTGCTCGCCCGGCTGCGGTGCCAGCGCGTCGATGATCGGTTCATGGTCGGCGCTGCGGCGCATGCCCGGTCCCCACAGGTCGGCCTGCAGGCCACGGTCACGGCGATCCTGGTCACCATGCTGGGCGGTGTAGAACACCGGAATACCGCGCGCGCGGCAATGCGCCAGCAGGCGTGCGATGTTGTCCACGGCCGGCCGCAGCGGTGCATTGCCGGCGTCGAATGCGGCCAGGAAGTAGCGCTGCATGTCGTGCACCAGCAAGGCGACACGATCGCGCTGCGGGCGCCACGGGCCGCGTGCCTGCGGCAGTTCGGCGGCGGTCGGCAAGGGGTAATCGGTGATACGGGGCAGCGCCATCAGCGCGTTCCTCCTGTCTGTTGCAGATGACGCGCACGCAACTGCGCGCGCAGTTCGCGGCGGCTGATCTTGCCGACCGCGGTGGTATCGAAACTGTCGACGAACACGACCTGGTCGGGCACCTTGAACGCCGCCAGGCCGCGCCCGCGCATCCAGGACTTCAGCGCCGGCGCCTTGAACGGTTCGCCCTGCGGAATCACGAAGGCACAGCTGCGCTCGCCCAGGTACTCGTCGGGAATGGAGACCACGGCCGCATCGAACACACCGGGGTGGGCCAGCAGGTGATCTTCGATCTCTTCGGCGGAGATCTTCTCGCCGGCACGGTTGATGTGGTCACCGGCGCGGCCCTGCACCACCAGGTAGCCTCCGGGCAGCTGCTGCACACGGTCACCGGTACGATAGAAGCCGTCATCGGTGAACGAGCGCGCATTGGCCACCGCGTCGTTGTGGTAGCCGCGGATGGTGTACGGCCCACGGGTGAGCAGATGCCCCACCTCGCCTTCGGCCACCGGCTGGTCATGGTCATCGACCACGCGCACTTCATCATCCGGACTGATCGGCCGGCCCTGGCAGGCCACGATCAGCTCCTCCGGGTCATCCAGCCGCGTGTAGTTGACCAGGCCTTCGGCCATGCCGAACACCTGCTGCAGCGTGCAGCCAAGGCCATCGATCACCCGCCGTGCGGCTTCCGGCACCAGTTTGGCGCCGCCTACCTGCAGTACCTGCAGGCTGGACAGGTCATGCTTGCTGGTGGCGGCGGCCTGTGCCCACAGCAACGCCAGCGGCGGCACCAGCCCACAGCAGGTCACCTGCTCGCGGGCGATCAGCGGGAGGGCCGCATCCGGACCGGGGCCGGGACTGAGCACCACGCGGGCGCCGGCATACAGTGCGCCGAAGAAGCCCGGCGAACTCATCGGGAAATTGTGCGCGGCCGGCAGCGCGACCAGATAGACGCTGTCGCGGTCGATGCCGCAGAGGTCATTGCTGGCGCGGAACGAGTAGATGTAGTCGTCGTGGGTGCGCGGAATCAGCTTGGACAGCCCGGTGCTGCCTCCGGAAATCTGCAGGAACGCCACCGACTGCGGGTCCGGATCGGACGGCAGCTGGCTGCGATCGCCCTGCAGTGCCTCCAGCGCGATGAACTCCGCTGCATCGCCGTCGATCACCACATGGCGAACCGCCGGCACTTCGGCCTGCAGCGCCCTTGCCAACCCGCGATGATCGAAGCCATCGTGGAGTGTGGTGGTGATGTAGGCACTGGCTTCCGCCTTGTTGGCGAAGTGCGCCAGCTCGGTGATGCGGTGCGCCGGCAACGCATACACCGGCACCAGGCCGGCGCGGAACAGGCCGCAGACAGTGGTGATGAACCCGGCGGTATTGCCCAGCTGCACCAGCACCCGTTCGCCAGGCTGCAGGCCGAGCGCCAGCAGGCCCGCACCGATGCGGCCTGCCTCATGCCACAGCTGCGCATAGCTCAGGCGTACGTCGCCGGCGACCACCGCGATGTCATCGGCATAGCGTTCTGCACGCTCGCGCAGGAAACCCGGGAAGGTCTCGCCACGCCAGTGACCGGCTTCGCGATAGCGCGCCACCAGCGCGTCGGGCCACACCTGCTGCAGCGGCAGGCGGGAAGAGTCAGTGGAGGTACTCATGCGGCAGGCTCGATGGCGGGCGCGGATTCATGGACACCCAGCGCGTTCAACAGGGCAGCGAACTTCGCTGCGGTTTCGGCCACCTCGGCCTCGGGGTGTGACTCGGCGACGATGCCGGCACCGGCATACAGGCGCAGCTGCGTGCCCTGCAGGCGCGCGCAGCGGATCGCCACGTACCAGTCGCCGTCACCCTGCGCGTCCAACCAGCCCACGGCACCGGCGTAGAAGCCGCGCGGCACCGGTTCCAGCTCGCGGATGCGCTGCAGCGCCGCCAACCGTGGCGTACCGCAGACTGCCGGCGTGGGGTGCAGCTGCGCCAGCAGTTCGGCGGCAGACGCCTGCGGATCCTTCAGGGTGGCGTGGATGCGGGTGCCCAGGTGCCACATACTGGCGGTGGCATGCAGCACCGGGCGCGGCTGCGCATCGATGTGGCTGCAGTACGGTGCCAAGCCCTCGACGATGGCTTCGACCACGTGGCGGTGCTCGTCGTGGTCCTTGGTCGAGGCCAGCAGCGCCTGCGCCGCACGCTCGTCCTCGGCGGCATCGGCGCTGCGCCGCGCGGAACCGGCCAGCGGATGCGACAACAGCTCGGCGCCGCGCTTGCGCAGCAGCAGTTCCGGCGTCGCCCCCACCAGCCAGGCCGGTGCCTGGCACAGCTCCACCGGCAACGGCACCGCGTAGGTCGCCACCGACGGATCTGCGCCCAGGCGTGCCAGCAGCACGTCCGGAGACAGCGCCTGGCGGGTGCGTGCCAGCAGGCTGCGCGCCAGCACCACCTTCTGGAGGTTCAGTTCGGGCGCGCGCAGTACCTGCACCGCCGCGGCAACCGCTGACGCATAGTCCTGCGGCGCAGGCTCGGCCTTCAGGGAACCGTCCAGCGGCGGTGCGGCCTGCGGCTGCAGTGCCAGTGCCGGCAGCAGGCGCTCGGGCTGGAATAGCGCATCGTCCGCACGCGGTTCGAACGGCACTGCGCCAACCAGCAGGCCCGGGCCGCCACGCTGCCGGGCAAAGAACGCCGAGACGCGTTCTGCCAATGTCGCCAGTGCACCGGCCGGCAGCGTGGCGCGGCAGCCGCGTGCATGCACGTGCTGGCCGGCATGCTGCAGCAGGAACAGCGACGCGTCGTCGGTGCTGTCCAGTGACGCTGGCGCAGCCTCCGGCCACGCGCCCTGCATCAGGGAATCGTTCATGGGGTCTCCTTCGTCCGATGCGCTGCAGCCAGCGCGCACAGCAACAGCAGCAGCGCACCGACCAGCAGGTAAGGCAGGCTCGGCCCGCCGCGATACAACAGCGTGCCGAGCATCGGCCCGGCCACCATGCCCAGCCCCTGCGCGGCAGCGACGGTGCCGGCGGCGGCGCCCTGCTCGTGCGCCTCCACCGCATCGGCGGCCAGCGCCTGGAACGAGGGGAATACGAAGCCCATGCCAAACGCGGCCAACGCGTACGCCGCCGGCAACTGCCAGCCCTGCTGCACGCCCGCCACCGAAGCAAAGCCGATTCCGGAAATCAGGGCGCCAAGGACGATCCAACGGCGTGGATGTACCTCCAGCTTCATCACCAGCGCCTGCGCCAGGATCAGGCCGACACCAACGGCGGTAAGTGCGATGCCGGCCATGCGTGCACCGGCCGCCGCATCCAGGCCCAGGCGATCAATCGCGAAGAAGCCGACCGTGACCTGCGCGATGGTCACCGAGACCATCGCGATGAACGCTGCCAGCTGCGGCAGGCGCAGGCGCGCGTCGAGACGGCTCATCGGCGTGCGGCGCTGTGCGGACGCGCCCACCACCGGTGGTGTAGCCGGCAGCCGCCAGGCCAGCAATGCCAGTGCCAGCAACGGCAGCAACGCGGCCACGTACAGCGCCAGCGAAAGATTGGTATAGGCCAGCCAGCCGGCAGCGGCCGGACCCAGTACCATGCCCAGCGCGTTGGCACTGCCCAGCCGGGCGAGGAAACTGGCGCGCTGCCCGGTCGGTGCCTTGTCGGCAATCAGCGCAGCGGCCGTGGGCGGCACGGCCGCGTAGAACAGCCCGATCAAGCCGCGCGCGCCGACCAGCACCAGCACCGACACCAGTACCGGCGGCACCGCCTGCAGGGCGACGTCGATGAACACCGCCAGTGCGATGTAGACCGCCGTATAGGCACTCATCGCCAGGATCAGCACGCGCTTGCGCCCAATGTGGTCGCTGAGCTGGCCCCAGGGGCGCGCGGCCAGCATCCACAACACGCCTGCGGCGGTGACCGACAGGCCGGCATGCCACTCGGACAAGCCGAGCATGCGGACCACCGGGCCGATCACGGCGACGAAGGACATCATCGCCATGGTGCCGATCAGGGCAGCCAACACCAGCGCCGGCAAGCCGGGAACGACGGGACGTGCGTGCATGGAACACCAGCCGTAACAGGAAAGGATGGCCGGGCACGCCTGCGCACCCCGCCCGGCACCGGCCCTGCTCAGGACCGGACGCCACCCTTAAATGATAACGGCTCGTATTTGCATTTGATACCCATTCTCTTGAATGGGCGCGCAACAGTGGGTTCAGCGCATTGCATGCAGGCCGAGCAGGCCACGGCGCTTGAACCACCACTCCAGCGGCAGCGTCACCAGCGGCGGGATGGCTGCCAGCAGCGCCAGCGCACTGGCCCACCACGGCCAGCGCAGGCGCACCGCCGCGAACAGGGTGACTGCCACATAGACCAGGAAGGCCACGCCGTGCAGCGGCCCGAACAGCTTCACCAGCGCCACGTTGGCCATCGGGCCGTACTTCATCCACATGCCGATGAGCAGGCCGGCCCAGGTCACGGCCTCGATGAAAGCGACCGCGGCGAACAGACGTCCGGTCGGGTGCATGGGGGAATGTTGGGTCACGTGGGGCTCCGGCATGGGGGTATCAAATGCGAATGATACGCAGATGCGAACCCCATGTAGAGTCGAGCCGTGCGCGACCGCTGGAGCCCACCGAGGTGGACAGCTACCGGAGCGTGTGTGGCAGAACGTGCTCCCCGATCTCACGCAGCATCGCGTCCATCGGCCGCCCGTTGTCGACCAGGTTGAACATCACGTGCGCCACGCCCTGCGCACGCACGCGCAGCAGGTAGTCACGCAGGCCATCGCGGCCGACCTTCAGGCCCAGCGGCAGCGGCTCGGCTGGCGCCTGCGGATCGGCCTGCAGGTCCAGCAGCATCGACTGCACGAACGGCTTGGCTGGCCCACCACGCTGCACCAGCGCCTGCTGCCACAGGCCGATGCGCCCTTCCTGCGCGGCCTCCTCGCGGTGATAGGTGGCCCAGCCTTCGGCCTCGCGCGCGATCCACTGCAGGCTCTGCCGCGCGGTACCCACCACCAGCATCGGGATGCGGGTTGCCGGCGCCGGCAGCACGTCGAAGCCACCCGTCGCCTGCAGTACGGCGGTCCGCTCATCGGCCTCCGGTGACAGCGCCGCGCGCAGCAACGTCCAGCGCGCACGGAAGGTCGCCGCCCTGCCCTCCAGATCCTCGCCGAATGCGGCGAACTCTTCGGGGCGGTCCCCCGAACCCAGGCCCAGCACGAACCGTCCGCCGCTGATCCGGTCCAGGCTCAAGGCCGACTTCGCCACCTGCAGCGGCTGCCGCAATGGCAGCACGATGGCCGCGCTGCCGACCACGATGCGTCCGGTCGCGGCAGCCAGCATGCCCAGCCACAGGAACGGGTCATCCAGCGCGCTTGCTGTCGCGTCCGGACCCTGCGGCACCATCAGTGGTACATCACGCGTCCACAATGCGGCAAAGCCCAGATCATCGGCCAGTCGCGCAATGCGCCGCGCCTCATTCGGATCGGCCAGTCCATGCGCGGCGACAGGCGTCATCAGGCCCAGGCTCAGGCCCTGTTGCGGAAACAAGGCAGCGTAAGCAGGATTGAACTCACTCATGCCGCCAGCTTAGCGTGCAGGCCTGCGGCAACGATGACGCGCCGCCCACTACCGGAAGAACACTGCATGCCGACGATCCGCCCTGCCCACGTCGATGACCTGCCTGCGATCAGCGCGGTGTGCCTGGCCGCGTTCACTGCGGCGGTCGCGCCTTCGCTCAGCGCGGCCGGCATCGCCACCTTCGGCAGTGTCGCCGCTGCCGAAGCATTCGGCGCGCGCCTGCACGGTGACAGCCACATCCTGGTGGCCGAGCAGGACGGCCGTGTCGTCGGCGTGATCGAACTGAAGGAGGGCCGGCACCTTGCGATGCTGTTCGTCGATCCCGCCTGCCAGGGCCAGGGCATCGGCTATGCTTTGTTCGAGGCGGTGGTTCCACAGGTGCGCGAGCCGGTCATGACCGTGCGCGCCTCGCTCAATGCAGTACCGACCTACCTGCGCTATGGCTTTGCGCTGGACGGTGACGTCGGCGAGTTCAATGGGTTGGTGTATCAGCAGATGGTGCGGGCAGCGGCCTGAAGGCATCCGCCCGGCGTTGCCCGGCAATGCCCGGTGGGCGTCATGCCCTGCAGCACGCCCGTCATAAGCAAACTGAATCAGCGGGCTCCCCGGCGGTTCCTACAATGGCCTGTCACCCTGCCCTTCGAGATGCTGCCGATGCGCGTCGCGCTTTCCGTGTTGCTGCTGGCTTCGGCGCTGAGCGCCTGCACCCCGGCCCCGGTTTCCACCGCCAACTCCGCCGAGGCACCCGCGCCGGCGTCCGCCATTGCCTGGCGCCAGGGCGATGTGGACGATGCCTTCGCCGAAGCCGCCGACAGCGGCAAGCCGGTGCTGCTGTACTGGGGCGCGGTCTGGTGCCCGCCGTGCAACCAGCTCAAGGCGGGCCTGTTCAAGGACCCGGCCTTCATCGCGCTGACCAGCAAATTCGTTCCCGTCTATCTGGATGGCGACGAGGAAGGTGCGCAGGCCTGGGGCGAGCGCTTCGGCGTACGCGGCTATCCGACCCTGATCGTGCTGGACCCACAGCGCAACGAAATCACCCGCGTGGCCGGCGGCAATGACGCCGCCGAACTGACCCGGGCACTGACCGTTGCCGCAGGCCGCCGCAGTGCTGTTGCCGCCACCCTGGCCACCGCGTTGGCAACGCCGGACCGACTGGCCACCGAAGACTGGCAGGTACTGGGCGACTACGGCTGGGAAGTGGACGCAAACCGCCTGGCCGGCGAGCGCAGGAGCCAGGACGTACTGCGCCAGTTGTCCAAGGCCGCACCGGATGCCGCCCTGCAGCGCCGCTTCGCTCTGCTTGCCTTGGCAACGGCCGAAAAACCCGCTGCCTCGCCCACCGAAGTACGCGAGCTGCTGCAGGCAGTGCTGGCGCAACCGGCAGAAGTACGCCGCAACCGTGAGTTGCTGGGCTATGCAGGCGTGCAGCTGGTCAAGCAGGCCAGCGCTGGGCCAGCCACCAGCAACACGCTGGGACAGCAGCTGCTGGTCGCACTGGAGCGCGCGGACGCCGAGCGCGGTGATCGCGCGGACGACGCGTTGTCGCGTGCGCTGACCGAAGTATCGCTGGCCCGCCAGCAGCAGCCGAAGGGCGCACTGCCCGCGGCCCTGGTTGAGCGGGTCAAGCAGCGCGTGGCCGCTGCCGATGCCGCCGCCACCGATGCGCATGCGCGCCAGGCCACAATCAGCAGCGCGGTCCATGCGCTGCGTGAGGTCGGCGACGACGCGGGTGCCGAGGCGCTGTTGCTGGCCGAGCTGAAGCGCAGCGAACAGCCCTACTACTACATGCCCGAGCTGGCCGAACTGGCCGAGCAGCGCGGCGACACCGCCGGTGCGCTGGAGTGGCTGAAGCGTGCCTACGACGGTGCCCAGGGCCCGGCCACCCGCGTGCAATGGGGCGTGCTGTACGTGGAGGGCCTGCTGAAGCTGGCGCCGGACGATGCACCACGCATCGAGCAGGCCACCACCTCGCTGATCGCCGAACTGGAAGCGCAGCCGTCGGGCTACCACCAGCGCACCCGCCAGCGCTTCGAGCGGCTGGCCGGGCAGTTGAAGACGTGGAGTGGCAAGCACCAGGGTGCGGAGACACTGGCGCGGCTGCAGCAGCGGATGCAGCAGGTATGCGGTGACCAGGTGGATGGTGCGTGCAAGGACTGGTTGAGTTGAGTTGATGAAAACGCTGGCAGCGGGCACGTCAGCGCGCCGGTGAGGTTCGAAAAGCGGGTTCTGGTAGTGCCGGCCGCTGGCCGGCAACCCGACCTTCGCTGATTGCCGGCCAGCGGCCGGCACTACCATGCCGCTCCTGCTCCCTTTCACGCATTTCAATCCTTCCCCTTGACCTCAACCAATGTTGAGGTGCGATAACAGTCTCCCCACGGCCAGCCCCCTGGCCTTCCCCACGGAGACTGATTCGATGTCGTACTCGCTTCCCCCGCTCCCCTACGCCTACGACGCCCTTGAGCCGCATTTCGATGCGCGCACGATGGAGATCCACCACAGCAAGCACCACCAGACCTACGTCAACAACCTCAACGCCGCCATCGAGCAGGCCGGCATCGCCGAGCAGCCGGTCGAGGCGCTGATCGCCAACCTCGATGCCGTGCCCGAGGCGCAGCGTGGCGCGGTCCGCAACAACGGTGGCGGCCACGCCAACCACAGCCTGTTCTGGACCGTACTCAGCACCAACGGTGGTGCACCCGATGATGAGCTGGCCGCCGCCATCGACCGCGATCTTGGCGGCTTCGATGCCTTCAAGGATGCCTTCACCAAGGCGGCGCAGACCCGCTTCGGCAGCGGCTGGGCCTGGCTGACCAGCGATCGCGATGGCCGCCTGCAGGTGGAAAGCAGCGCCAACCAGGACAGCCCGCTGATGGGTGCAGCCGTGGGCCTGTCCGGCAACACCCCGATCCTCGCACTGGATGTCTGGGAACACGCCTACTACCTGCACTACCAGAACCGTCGCCCGGACTACATCGGTGCGTTCTTCAACATCATCAACTGGGCCGAGGTCGGCCGGCGCTACCGCCAGGCCAGGGCCTCATGAGCGGCGAGACAATGCCGTACGCCGGGCCGTGGGCGGGGGTATTCCCCGCCCCGGCCCCGGTGCCGTCGGTCGAGATGCCGCCGCGCGCACTGCGGCGGCTGCTCGGCCACTTTCCTACCGGCGTGGCCATCGTCTGCGCACGCGATGCGCAGGGCAAGCCCATCGGCCTGACCATCAATTCGTTCGTGCCGGTGTCATTGCAGCCGCCCCTGGTGCTGTGGAACCTGGCATTGCACGCGCAGAGCCTGTCCACCTTCCAGCGCGCCACCCGCTTTGCGATCAGCGTGCTGGCGGCCGACCAGGAAGCGCTGGCCCGGCGCTTCGCCGATCCGCAGGTGCGCAACCGCTTCGATGGCCTGGCATTGCTGGATGACGACGAGGACGCCCCACCGCGCATCGCCGGTGCGGTCGCCCATCTCACCTGTACCCGCCACGCACAGTGGCCGGTGGGCGATCACCTGCTGCTGGCCGGCCGCATCATCGACGTGCACGAGAACGGCGGCGCGCCGCTGCTGTTCCATCGGGGCCGCTTCCAGCCCGGCCCAGCCGAGCTGCTGGTGGAGGTGCGCTGATGAACATTGAAGCTCTGGAATGCATGCTTGCCGCCGGCAAGGACGGCGCGCTGCTGCGCTTCGGCCTGGGCAAGGGCTGGCTGGATGCCGGCAACCCGGTGCGCGCGGCGACCCATCTGGGCCGTTGCGTGGTGCTTGATCCGCAGTACTCGGCGGCGTGGAAGCTGCTGGGCAAGGCCTGGCTGGCCAGTGGCCAGCCGCAGGCGGCGCGCGAAGCATGGCAACGCGGCCTGAGCGTGGCCGGCAGCAAGGGCGACCAGCAGGCACGCAAGGAAATGCAGGTGTTCCTGCGACGCCTGGACCGCGAGCAGGCGGACCTGGCGAAAGCGGGCTGAGTCGATCAGCCCGCGTTGGCCGATGCCGGTGCGGACATGATGTCCGACATCGGCAGGCGGCGCGGCTTGCTCGGGAACGCGTGACGCAGGATGCGCCAGACCACCTGGCCGAACTGGCGCGGCAGCGAGCCGTTGTTGTAGTGCTGGCCGTAACGGCGGCAGATGTCCTTCACTTCCTTGGCGATGGCCGCATAGCGGTTGGCCGGCAGGTCCGGGTAGAAGTGGTGCTCGATCTGGTGGCTGAGGTTGCCCGACAGCACGTTGATCAGGAAGCCGCCACTGATGTTGGACGACCCGCGCAGCTGGCGCAGGTACCAGTGGCCGCGCGATTCATTGCGCAGGCATTCCTTCGGGAAGGTTTCCGATTCGGCGGTGAAGTGGCCGCAGAAGATGATCACGTAGGTCCAGATGTTGCGCAGGCCGTTGGCCACCATGTTGCCCAGCATCACGGTGAGGAAGAACGGGCCGGCCAGCAGCGGGAAGAACACGTAGTCCTTCAGCACCTGGCGGGCCATTTTCCGCGCCACCGGGCGGGTCTGCATCCACATCGCACGGCCGCTGATGCGGCCCTTCAGCCAACGGCCCAGGCGCAGGTCCTGCGCGGCCACGCCCCACTGGAACAGCAGCGCGAAGATCGGTGCGATGATCGGCTGCAGCAGGTAGAACGGCTTCCAGCGCTGTTCCGGGAAGATGCGCAGCAGGCCGTAGCCGATGTCATCGTCCATGCCACGCACGTTGGTGTAGGTGTGGTGGCGGAAATTGTGGGTCTTGCGCCAGTTGTCGGCGGTGGCAACGATATCCCACTCGTAGGTGTTGCCATTGAGCTTGGGGTCGCCGGTCCAGTCGAACTGGCCGTGCATGACGTTGTGGCCCAGCTCCATGTTCTCCAGGATCTTCGACAGCGCCAGCAGCAGCGTGCCGGTGATCGCGGCCGGCCACAGCAGCGGCATCCAGAACAGTGGCGAGAACGCCGCAAGGAACAGCAGGCCACGGCCGCCCACGCCGAACCAGCGCACGGCGGCAGCCACGCGACGGATGTAGCGGGTATCGGAGGCGCCGAGGCTGCCGATCACACGGTCGCGGATCGCGTCGAGTTCCTCACCGAAGGCATGCATCTCGGCAGTACTCAGGGCACGGTCGGTAGCGCGGGTCATGGCAGGCGTCCTCAGAGATCCAAAGTCAGGTCGGTGGTCGGTGCGCTCACGCAGATCCGCACCGGTTGTGCCGATTCGGACTGCAGGTCGCCGGTGCGCAGATGGCGGGTGGCGCCACTGACGCGATCACAGGTGCAGGTATTGCAGATGCCCATGCGGCAACCATGCTTGGGCTTGATGCCATGGGCTTCCAGGCTTTCCAGCAGCGAGCGGCCACGCGGCACGCTCAGCTGGCGGCCACTGCGCGCGAGCGTCAGCGACACCTCGCCTTCGCTGCTGGCATCGCGCAGCGGCGCCGGCGGGGTGAAGGCTTCGGCCTGGAAGCCAGCCACCTGGTGCGCCAGGCGCTCACGCGCGGCAGCAACGAAGCCGTCCGGGCCGCAGGCCAGCACATGGCGCTGCGCCAGCGGCGTGTCATCGCCGGCCACCTGCAGATCATGGGTATCGATTCGCGCGGCCGGCACCTCACCCTCGCGGGTGGTCAGCAGGTGCACGCGCAGGTTCGGATGGGCCGCGGCCAGCGCCTGCAGTTCATCACGGAACTGCAGATGGGCGGCGGTGCGCTCCCAGTAGAACAGGTCCACCGGCGCTGCCAGCGGGCGCTGGCAGGCCTCGCGCAACAGGCTGCGCATCGGCGTGATGCCGCTGCCGGCCGCCAGCAGCAGCACCGGCGCCGCGGCCGGCATATGGAACTCGCCGAAGGCGGCATCGAGGCGGAACAGTTCGCCCGGCTGCGCGTGGTTGACCAGATGCTGGCTGACCCGGCCGCCGTCGATCGCCTTGACGGTGATCGCCAGCTCGCGCCGACCCAGTGCGGTGGGGCTGTAGCTGCGCTGCCACAGGCGTCCTTCAATCTCGACGCCGAGGGTGACGTGCTGGCCGGCACGCATGCCGGCCCAGTGCCGGTTGGTGCGCAGGACCAGGGTCGCCGCGCCCTCGCCGGCCGGCTCACGCCGGACCAGGCGGGCCACCGGCTCGCGCAGGGTCCACAGGGGATTGAGCTGGCCCGCCCAGAAATCGAACAGCGACGGCGAGACCCAGCGGTAGGGAGAGAACAGGGACGGACGGACGACAGCGCTCATGAGCGAACTATACGGGCGCACATACACCTGTGTATACATGTGTATATTGAACCGGATTGGGTATGATTCAGCCTCGCCCCACCGGAACCCCCATGGCCGCCGCCACCGCCTTGTCGCCGCCCGAAGATGCCAACAGCCCGGCCCGCCGTACGGTGAGCCGCGAGGATCTGCTGGCCGCCGCCCTGAAACTGATCGGGCCGCACCGCAGCCTGTCGACGCTCAGCCTGCGCGAAGTGGCACGTGAGGCCGGCATCTCGCCGAACAGCTTCTACCGTCAGTTCCGCGACATGGATGAACTGGCCGTGGCGCTGATCGACGCCGCCGGCCGCTCGCTGCGCACCATCATCGGCGAGGCCCGCCAGCGCGCCACCTCCACCGCCACCAGCGTGGTGCGCGTTTCCGTGGAGACCTTCATGGAGCAGCTGCGCGCCGACGACAAGCTGCTGCACGTGCTGCTGCGCGAAGGCGCGGTCGGCTCGGACGACTTCAAGCACGCGGTCGAACGCGAGCTGCACTACTTCGAAGAAGAGCTGCAGCACGACCTGGTGCGCCTGGCCGCACTGGATGGCGCCGTACTGCATGCCCCGGAACTGGTGGCCAAGGCCATCACCCGGCTGGTGTTCGCGATGGGCGCCACCGCCATGGACCTGCCGCCGGAGAAGGATCCGGAACTGGTCGAGCAGATCTCCACGATGATCCGCATGATCATCGTCGGCGCCCGCACCCCCGCCGCGTTCCGCCGCGGCTGATTCCTGCCCGATTGCCGGATCGATGGCGTCCGGCCCTGGCGGCAGACGCTGCGCTCCCCAGTGGGTCTTCACCTCGATTGTCGCAGCGCAGCGACGGACGCCCGCGCGCCTGCATGAACTGGATCACCCG
The DNA here is from genome assembly GCF_059368435.1 of Stenotrophomonas sp. YJH_SMC_54. NCBI lineage: Bacteria > Pseudomonadati > Pseudomonadota > Gammaproteobacteria > Lysobacterales > Lysobacteraceae > Stenotrophomonas > Stenotrophomonas sp. YJH_SMC_54. The sequence continues at coordinate 103,015 of NZ_JCAFRS010000008.1, forward strand.
TCACATATCTACATATGTGAATAGGGTTTCGCGTGGTTCCAACACGATCTTCATGACGCCCTCACCTGCCGTGCACTATTCCAGCACGGCGACCCATTCAGCTGAATACGTCAGTGAACGGCGTTTGAACCCAATCGGTGTCGCTGCAGGCGTTTCAGATTAATTGCATGGCCCAGGCAAGACCCGATCCGCACAGTGCCGCCTCCGGCCCTGCGGATGCAGGTCCCACCCAACGTTCCAAGGAGACACATCCATGCGCATGATGCAGTTCACACCGAAGATTGCTTCCACTTTTGTCCGATCACGGCTGAGCCAGATTATTGCCACCGCATTGATTCTGGCCGGTGGAGCGTCGTGGGCGCAGGCCCAGTCGATCGGCCCAGGGCAGACGCTCGTGATCACGCCGGGCAGCCCTCGCGAAGGCACCCAAGTATCGTTGGCTGGTGGAACGCTCATTGTTCGCGACGCGAACGTAGGCAGGATCAGTTCGGCTTCAACTGCAGGTGGTCAGCCGTCAAGCATCCAACTGTACGGCGCAACGCTCAACAACGCCTCAACAAGCCCGAGCCAGGTTGCAAACAGCAATGCCATCCTTGATAACTCAACAGTTCTCGGCGGCATGACGCTCTCTTCGCAACGACATTCCCCCGAGCGCCCCCGCGCTTCAATCACAGCAAACGAAAGCCAGATCAGCGGGCGTTCTTTCGCACTCAATGCAAACGCCGGCGGCACCTTGAATGCCAGCAGGACACAATTGACCAGCGACATGATTGCCATTCGAATTGGTGCTGCTGCGGTCAACCTTCGGAGTGGATCCAGCGCCATTGGCGAAGAAAATGGCATCAGGATGAGCTATTCCACCGTGCTCGCTGCCGAGTCTCCCGACAGCTCCTACTGGGGATTGCTCGTAGATGATTCGCGGCTGGAAGGGCGAGCCGGAGCCGCATTGTCGCTTGCTGCTGGGACGCACCCTGAAGTCATGCGAGTCGCCCTGCAGAACAATGCCGTTCTGGTCGGAGGCAATGGGAATATCATTGAGATCGGTAGCGATGCTGCCTATGACATCACCGCCCGCACCTCCACGCTCAAGGGCGATATCACCATCGCCGATACCGCCACCGGCGCGCTGCGCTTCCTCGACGGCCTCGACCTCACCGGCCGCATCCTCGGCCCGGCCGATGTCACCGTCGACCAGGGCGGCCGCTGGATGCTGTCCGGCGACAGCAACACCGGCAACCTCACCCTGGGTGCGGGCAGCGACATCCTGCTCGGGCCGGGTGAGTTCCGCCAGCTGACCGTCAACGGCAACTATGTCGGCCAGGGCGGCACGCTGCACTTCAATACGGTGATGGCCGCCGACGATGCGCCGACTTCGAAGGTGCACGTCACCGGCGATGCAAGCGGCAACACCCGGATCGTGGTCAACAACATCAATGGCGCCGGTGCGCAGACCGTCAACGGCATTCCGCTGGTGCAGGTGGACGGTGCCAGCAATGGCAAGTTCACTCTGCAGGGCCGTGCCATCGGCGGCATGCACGAGTACTTCCTGCACAAAGGCTCGCCGGGCGCCGCCAACGGCAACTGGTACCTGACCTCGGTCTACACCGGCAATCCGTGCGATATCAATCCGTCGCTGCCGGAGTGCACGCCGGTGGATCCCGTGGACCCGGTCGACCCCGTGGACCCGGTCGATCCCACCGATCCCACCGATCCGGTCCCCGTGCTGCGTCCGGAGCCGGGCGCGTACCTGGCCAACCAGGCCGCGGCCGTGCAGATGTTCCAGCTGCGCCGCCATGATCGCGGCGAGCCCGGTTTCGACCGCGCCCGCACCGGCACCTGGGTGCGCGCCGGGCGTGACCAGCTGCAGGCCAACGTGGCCGGCCAGGTCGATGCCCGTACCCACATCAACACCCTGCAGCTGGGCAGCGATGTCTGGCGCTGGGGCGATGGCCGTGGCCAGGTCGGCGTCATGCTCGGCACCGGCGAGGCGACCACACAGGCGGTGTCGACGCTGAGCGGTTATGGCACCCGCGGCAAGGTCAAGGGCAAGTCGGCCGGTGTCTACCTGGGCTGGGTTCAGGATGCACAGAGCAGTGCCGGCCTGTATGTGGACGGCTGGCTGCAGGCGGCGCGCTTCGACAACGAGGTGCAGGGCGAAGGCATCGCCCGTGAGACCTACGACTCCAGGACCCGCAGTGCATCGTTGGAAGCCGGTTATGCCTGGGCCATCCGCAGCACTGAGGCCAGCACGCTGTACCTTCAGCCGCAGGCGCAGCTGACCTGGACCGACTACGACGGCGACAGTCTGGTTGAAAACAATGGCACCACGGTCGAAGACGGTCGCGGCGGCGGCCTCAACAGCCGCCTCGGCCTGCGCCTGTTTGGCCAGAGCACGCTGCAGGGCAACCGCGTGCAGCCGTTCCTGGCAGCGAACTGGCTGCGTGGCCAGCGCGATGAGGCCATGCGCTTCAACAGCGAGTCGTTGAGCGCGAAGACGCCGGAGAACCGCTACGAAGTGCAGGCCGGTGCCCAGCTGCAGCTGGGCCAGCGTTGGAGCGCATGGGGTGACCTGCGTGTGCAGCGCGGCGACAGCGGCTACCGCAACCATGGAGCCCAGGTGGGTCTGCGCGCCGCCTGGTAAGGCCAACGCCGCCCCGGGCCCAGGCCCGGGGCGGTGTTCCTCAACTCCCCTCGCACCCTGCCGGGAATGACATCCGGCAGGGTTCTGGCGCTTATTTGTAATGTTATAACCTCGTCGTCCGCGATGTTCTGATCCCGCTTTCGGCTTCGTGATTGCACGGACTTATTTATATAGCCGTTGCTATATTTATAACCCTCTGCTTTCATATGCGTCAGCCAGGTCGCCCTCGCCGCCTTTCCTCTCCCAAGGACGACGCCTTCATGCCCGTTGCCACACCCCTCTTCCATCGGCTGCCCCTGGCCGCCGCCATCGCCCTGACCCTGCCGCTGCCCGCACTGGCCGCCACACCGAAGCCGACCGAGCTGGACCGCGTGCAGGTGAAAGTCAGCACCGCCACCCGCAGCGAACGCCTGCTGTCCGATGTCCCGATCCGCACCGAAGTGCTGCGCAAGGAAGACATCGCGTTGCGCGCGGCCACCGACTTCTCCCGTGCCGCCGAGCTGATCAACGGCCTGCGCGTGGAAAGCAACTGCCAGAACTGCAACACCAGCGAAGTACAGCTGCTGGGCCTGCCCGGTGCCTACAACCAGCTGCTGTTCGATGGCATCCCGCTGCTGTCCACGCTGGGCAGCGTGTACGGCCTGGAACAGATCCCGGCCGGGTTCGTCGACCGCATCGAAGTGGTCAAGGGCGGTGGCTCGGCGCTGTACGGCCCGGGTGCGGTTGCCGGTGTGATCAACCTGATTCCGCCGCTGCCGGCGCGCAGCGGTGGCCATGTGCAGGCCGGCGTGGATGTCCTGAAAGGCACGCCGCAGAAGAACGCCGACGTGCGGCTGGACCTGGTGGCCAAGGAAGCAGACGCCGGCCTGTCGGTGATTGCCCAGCGCAACTGGAACAGCGGCATCGACTACAACGGTGACGGCTACACCGAAATCACCCGCAAGAACCTCAAGGTCGGCGGGCTGCAGGCCTGGTACGCACCGACGCCGGGAACGCGGCTGCGCCTGGACCTGCAGGTGACCGATGAAACCCGGCGTGGCGGCAACCGCCTGGACCAGCCGGAATACCTGGCCAACATCGCCGAATCGCTGGATACGAAATACCGCCGCGGCAGCGTGTCGTGGGACCAGGAAATCAATGCCGACGTCGATTTCCGCCTGGCCTACGCCTTCGCCGACATTGACCGCGACAGCTTCTATGGCGGTCTGGGCGACGTAGTCACCGATCCGTCCGCGCCGGGCTATGACCCGTCGCAGCTGGACCCGAACGTGGCCGGCAGCGCGGCCTCGCGTTCGTGGCGCCAGTACGGCCGCACCCACAACCCGCTGCACTACATCGACAGCCAGTTGAACTGGCGGTTGGGTGCGCACGCGCTGGCCTTCGGCGTGCAGTACAAGCACGAGGCGCTGCGCGACGACAACCGCACCGGTGACGGCCAGCGTCTTGCGGTACTGGAGGATGCGACCTTCCACAACCTGGGCGCCTTCATCCAGGACGAGTGGAGCCTGCGCGACAACGTCGACCTGGTGTTGGGTGCACGCGTGGACAAGAGCTCGGAACTGGACAGCGCGGTGTTCTCGCCGCGCATCGCGCTGGCCTGGCAGGCCACGCCCAACCTGAAGTGGCGTGCCGGCATCGCCACCGGCTTCCGTGCTCCCGAGATCTTCGTCGAGGACGTGCATGTCGACACGCTGGGTGGCGAACAGGTGCGCGTGCGCAACACCGATGGCCTGAAGGAAGAGCGCGCGTTGACCACCCTGTTCGGCTTCGACTGGCGCTCGGACCCGGCCAATCCGGTGTGGAGCTGGGATGCCACTGCCTCCTATGCACGCATCCGCGACACCTTCGCGCTGGGCGAGATCCAGCGTGGCGATGACGGACAGCTGAGCCAGCTGCGCTACAACGCCTCCGGCTCCAACGTGCTGGGCGCGGAAACCAACCTCGGCTGGCAGCCGTCGCCGCAGTGGCGCCTGACCGCCGGTGCCTCGTGGTACCGCTCACGCTTCCGCGAACCGCAGCGCATCTTCGACGACACCGGCGATGGCGGCGACACCGTGATCGAAAGCCGCGACTACCTGAAGACCCCGCGCTGGACCGGCCTGGCCCAGCTCAGCTGGATGCCCGCCGAGCCGTGGGAAACCTTCGTCGCGCTGCGCCACACCGGCCCGATGGCGGTGCTGAACAACCGGCTGGGCGAGCTGCACCGTACGCGCTCGTTCCTGGTCACCGATCTTGGTGCGCGCTGGCACCGGCATCTGGGCGCGCAGGCGCAGCAGGAAGTGTCGGTAGCCGCAGGCGTCAAGAACGTGTTCGATCAGCGCCAGAAGGATCTGGAGATGGGCGCGCTGCGTGACAGCGACTATGTCTACGGGCCGCGTTTCGCGCGCTCGTGGTACGTCAACCTGCGCTATGCGTTCTGAAGCACTGCGAGCGCTGTTGCTGGCCTGTGCCGCGCTGCTGGCCGCACCGGCGGTGGCTGCGGACCTGCACGCACAGGTTTCGGCCTCGCTGATGCGGCCGGAACAGCGCTCGCTGCGACCGATGCAGTGGACGCCGCCGCCGAAACTGGTGGCGCTGTACTTCGGCGCCGACTGGTGTGCACCGTGCCATGCCTTCGTACCCACGCTGCGCAGCGTGCGCGACGCGTTGCGCGAGGCCGGCGCCGATACCGAAGTGGTGTACGTCAGCCTGGATGAGAGCGAGAGCGCACTGCGCCGCTACATGCATGCACAGGACATGCCGTGGCCGGTATTGGACCCACGCCGCGCCGCGCGCATGCCGGCACTGCAGGCGTTGGCTGGGCTGGCACCGCCGAATCTGGTGCTGATCGATGCCGACGGCGCGGTGTTGGCCAATGGCTGGCAAGGCCGGCGCTATGAAGGCCTGCAGCCGGTGTTGAAGGAATGGACGAAACGGGCGTGCGCGCAGGAACAGGCACGCTGCCCGCCTGGATTGTAGGGTCGCGCGAAATGCCGCCGGGCATGGCCCGGCGCCACCGCTACGGCGCCCCGCCCTCGGCCTTGCGCACGAACGCTTCGAACAAGGCCAGCGTCTGCTCGCTCACATGGTGCTCGATGCCCTCGGCATCGCGCCGCGCGGTATCCGCGTCCACGCCCAGCGCCAGCAGGAATCGCTCCACGGTCTGGTGGCGCTGGCGGCTGGCATGTGCCAGCGCCTCGCCTTCCGGGGTCAGGAACACACCGCGGTACGGCCGCTGCACCACCCAGCCATCACGGGCCAGGCGCCGCAGCATCTTCGCCACGGTGGGCTGGGCCACGCCCAGGCGGGTGGCGATGTCGACTTGGCGGGCCTCGCCGCCGTCGGCCAGCAGGTCCGAGATCAGCTCGACATAGTCCTCCACCAGCTCCATCCGGTGCGCCTCGCGCACTTGCCGGAAGCTCTCGACCTGGCGCTCGGCCTCGATCAAGGGGGTGCTTTTCAGCGATGTCGAATCGTCGGTCTTGCCCACGCCTGCGCCTGTCCTTCCGGGGTGATCCGGTGTTGAACCTGAATTCTGGACCAGTAACGCGATAAAGACGATTGTTTCACATTGCTAATGACTATAGCAGGAGCTATATTCGGACCCATGAACACCCTGGCGCCCCGCGACCCTTCGGCCTCCACTGCGGCCAGCCTGGGTGCGCTCAACGCCTCGGTGGCGGTGCCCGACAAGGGTCACTGGTGGTTCCGCCTGCTGGCCTTCCTCGGCCCGGGCTACATGATCTCGGTCGGCTACATGGACCCGGGCAACTGGGCCACCGACCTCGCCGGCGGTTCGCGCTTCGGCTACCTGTTGTTGTCGGTCATCCTCATTTCCAACCTGATGGCGGTGATCCTGCAGGCGCTGTCTGCGCGGCTCGGTATCGCCACCGGCATGGACCTGGCCCAGGCCTGCCGCGCGCGTTACCCGAAGCCGGTGAACCTGGCGCTGTGGGCGCTGTGCGAGGCGGCGATCATCGCCTGCGACCTGGCCGAAGTGATCGGCACCGCGATCGCATTGAAGCTGCTGTTCGACCTGCCGCTGCTGTGGGGCGCGGTGATCACCGCCCTGGACACGCTGCTGGTGCTGCTGCTGATGAACCGCGGCTTCCGGGCGCTGGAAGCCTTCGTGATCGCGCTGCTGATGGTGATCTTCGGCTGCTTCATGGTGCAGATCGCGCTGGCCGCACCGCCGGTGATGGACGTGCTGGGCGGCTTCATTCCGCGCGCGCAGGTAGTGACCGATCCGCACGCGCTGTACATCGCGATCGGCATCATTGGTGCCACGGTGATGCCGCACAACCTGTACCTGCATTCGTCGATCGTGCAGACCCGTGCCTACCCGCGCACCGATGAGGGCCGTCGCAGCGCGCTGCGCTGGGCGGTGACCGACAGCACCCTTGCGCTGACCCTGGCACTGTTCATCAACGCCAGCATCCTGATCCTGGCGGCGGCGGTGTTCCATGCCAATGGCCGATTTGATGTGGAAGACATCGAACAAGCCCACCAGCTGCTGGCGCCGATGCTGGGGGTGGGCGCGGCGGCGACGTTGTTCGCAGTGGCCCTGCTGGCGTCGGGCCTGAATTCGACAGTAACCGCCACGCTGGCCGGCCAGATCGTGATGGAAGGTTTCCTGCACCTGCGCCTGCCGCCGTGGCTGCGGCGGCTGATCACGCGCGCACTGGCAATCATTCCGGTGGTGGTGGTGATCATGCTGTTCGGCGACCAGGGCGCGGTAAAGCTGCTGGTGCTGAGCCAGGTGGTGCTGTCGATGCAGCTGCCGTTCGCGATCATCCCACTGGTGCGGATCGTAACCGACAAGATGACGATGGGCGCGTTGGTCGCACCGCGCTTGCTGGGTGCGATTGCCTGGGTGATCGCGCTGGTGATCGTGGTATTGAACGTGAAGCTGCTGGTGGATACCTTCAGCGGCGGGTGATGCCAGATCCAGGGGTTGGACCCAGTAGATCCACGCCATGCGTGGATGCCTTTACACGATGCGGGGTCAGAGCCCTTGCCTCTGGCAAGGGATCCGACCCACCATCTCCACGCTACAGATGCAACGCGATCGCGGCCTCGATCTGTTGCGGCGACTGGAATCCGGCCAGGCGCGTACGTTCGTCACCGTCACGGAACAGCGACAGCGTCGGCGTCTGCCGCAGCCCCAGCTCCCTGAAGAACGCCTCACCCAGCACTTCCAGCTGCACGCGCAGCAGGGTCGTTCCCTGCCCCGCCGCGCTGTTGGCCACCCGGTGCAACGACATCTCCAGCATCCGGCACCCCGGGCACTGGTCCTTGTGGAAATCCACCAGCACCCGCGGGTGCTCGGCCAGCAGCTGCTGGAACTGCTCAGGCGTGGTGGCGTCGATGATCTGCATCGGTGTTGCTCCAATAGTGGGCCAGGACCGCGTCGGTCCAGGCCTCGATGGCCCCCGCATGGCGTTGCCCATGCGGCATCTGTTCGATTTCCAGCGGCGGATAGTCGCTGCGGAAGTAGCGGATCAGGCGGTGCACGGCGCCGCAGTAGTACTCCTGCCCCCACTGCGTTTCGCCGGTGCCGAACACCGCCAGCTGCCGCGGCCGCTCGCCGCGTTCGGCGATGCCGGCCACCCATGCCTTCATCTCCGACGGCGTGCGGCCGGCGTTGTCGGTCCAGCAGCCCAGCAGCACCAGGTCGGCCTCGTCGGCCGCCAGCGGCGGCGCCTGGCGCAGGTCGTCAGCGTCCTGCCAGTGAACCGCATGACCGGCAGCGCGGCAGCGCTCGGCAATCTGCCGGCCAAGTTCGCGGGTATTGCCGCTCAACGAGGCGACCACCACCAGGATGCTCAGCGCGGCGCCGGACTCACAGGTCGTCGAAGCCGTTGTCGACGTTGGTCTTCTTGTAACTTGCATTGCGCATCTCGAAGAAGTCGGTCTTGGTTTCGGTGAAGTTGTCGGCGTAGGCCTTGATCCACGGCATCACGTTGTCGGTGGTATCGCTGTACAGGCGTTCGATGCCGAGCATGCCGGCCATCTTGTTGGCGCGGTACTTCACGTAGCGCACCATCTCGTCCACGTCGATGCCGTCGATGCCATCCAGCACCTCCGACGACCACTGCGTCTCCAGCTCGATGGCATGCTCGAACGATTGGTGTACGTAGGCGGTCAGTTCATTGGTCTGCAACTCCGGGTTCTCGCCGATGATGGCGCGGATCAGCTCGCTGATGAATTTGGTATGCGCCAGCTCGTCGCGGTTGATGAAGCTGATGATCTTGCCGGTGCCGTTCATGCGGTTCTGCCGCACCATGTTGTAGAAGTACGCGAACCCGGAATAGAAATTGATGCCCTCCAGGATCGAGGACTGGATCAACGACTTGAGCAGAGTCTCGGCGGTCTTCTCGCGCATGAAATCGTCATACGCCCCCATGATCGGTGCATTGCGCTTGATGATGGTCGGGTGGGTGCGGGCGATCTCGAAGATGCGGTTCTGGTTCGGCAGGTCGGTGATCGAGGCCAGCACGTAGCTGTAGCTCTCGTTGTGGATCACTTCCTGCTGCCCGATGATCGCCGCATTGGCGTGCGCGGCCGGGTCGGTGATGTACTCGGCCACGTTGTAGATGAAGCGGGTCTGCGGTGAGTCGAGCGTGGCGAGCAGGCCGATGATCGAGTCGTAGGCGTTCTTCTCGCGCGCGTTGAGCTCGCCGTACTGGCGCGCGTCCAGCTTCATGTCGACCTCGTCGGGAATCCAGAAGTTGGTCGACAGCTCCTTGTAGGCCCGATAGAACGACGGGTACGGGATGTCGTTCCAGTTGAGGATGCCGCTGGTGCGGCCGTTGATGATGCCGGTGCTGCGGTTGGGATGGCGCGGTTCGAGGATCTTGATGCGGTCGAGGGGAGTTGCCATGGTTTTCTGCCTTCGTTCTCTTTCTATCGTGTTGCCGGCCAGCGGCCGGCACTACCGAAGATCACGGGGTTGCCGGGCAGCGGCCGGCATTGCCGTGGGTCGCCGGCGATCAGCTGGAGCACCATTCGCATTCGCTGATGTCGATGTCGTTGGAGCGCACGTAGTAGGTGGTCTTCAGGCCCTCGCGCCAGGCGCTCAGGTGCAGCTCCAGCAACGTGCTGGCGCGGATGGTGCTGGGCACGTACAGGTTGAAGCTGATCGACTGGTCGACATGGCGCTGGCGGCGCGCGTTCTGGCGCACGCTGGCGAACTGGTCGACCTTGTAGGCACCCTTCTCGTAGTACGGCCAGGTTTCCAGCGACAGGCCCGGCGCCGCCACCGGCCGCCGGAAGTCCTTCTTTTCCTCGTAGTAGAACGCGCTGTAGATCGGGTCGATCGAGGCCGTGGAGCCTGCAATCTGCGCGGTGCTCATGTTCGGCGCCACCGCCAGCAGCCAGCCGTTGCGCAGGCCGTGCGTGGCCACTTCGCGGGCCAGGCTGTCCCACGCGGCGCCACTGTAGTCGCGGTCACGGAAGTAACGCCCGTTGTGCCAGTCGCTGCCCGCGAACATCGGGTAGCTGCCCTTCTCCTTCGCCAGTTGCGCGCTGGCCTGGATGGTCAGGAAGTTGATGCGTTCGTAGAGGCGGTCGGCCAATTCTTCGGCATCCGGTGATTCCCACTGGATTGCCTGCTGCGCCAGCAGGTGGTGCCAACCGAACGTGCCCAGGCCGATGGCGCGGTACTTGCGGTTGGTGATCGTGGCCTGCGGCACCGGCAGCGCATTGAGATCGATCACGTTGTCGAGCATGCGCACCTGGATCGGGATCAGGCGCTCCAGCACGTCGGTGGCCAGCAGGTCATCCGGCGCACTGATCGCCCGGCCGAGGTTGATCGAGGACAGGTTGCAGACCACGAAGTCACCGGCGCGGCGTGTGGTGACGATCTGGTCGCCGCTGACGATCTCCTGGATCATCCGCGTCGGGCTCATGTTCTGCAGGATCTCGGTGCACAGGTTGCTGGAATAGATCATGCCCGCGTGCTTGTTCGGGTTCCGGCGGTTGACCTCGTCGCGGTAGAACAGGAACGGGTTGCCGGTCTCCAGCTGGCTGAGCATGATCCGCTTGAACAGATCGATGGCCTTCACCGTGCGGCGGCTGATGCGCTCGTCGGCCACCAGTTCGGCGTAGCGGTGGCGGAAGCTGCCCGCGCCGCGCTTCTCGTCGTAGAAGTCCTGCAGGTACCAGCCCTTGGCCTGCTTCACCTCGTGCGGGTCGAACAGGTACCAGTCGGCGCGGCGCTCCACCGCTTCCATGAACAGGTCGGGCACGCACACCGAGGTGAACACATCGTGCGCGCGCAGGCGCTGGTCGCCGTTGTTGAGGCGCAGGTCCATGAAGGCTTCGATATCGCGGTGCCAGATGTCCAGGTAAACCGCCACCGCGCCCTTGCGCTGGCCAAGCTGATCGACCGACACCGCGGTGTTGTTGAGCTGCTTGATCCACGGCACCACGCCGCCAGAGGAATTGGCCACGCCACGGATCGGTGCGCCACTGCTGCGCACATAGCCCAGGTAGGCGCCAACGCCGCCGCCATGCTTGGACACACGGGCGATATCGGTGTTGGAGTCATAGATGCCCTGCAGGCTGTCGTCCACCGTGTCGATGAAGCAACTGGACAGTTGCCCACCCACCTTGCCGGCATTGGCCAACGTTGGTGTGGCGACCGTCATGTACAGGTTGGACAGCGCCCAATACGCCTCGCCGACCAGCTGCATGCGCCGCTCACGCGGTTTTTCTTCCTGCATGAGGTACAGCGCGATGGTCAGCCAACGCTCCTGCGGCAGCTCGTAGACCTCGCGGCTGCGATCGCTGGCCAGATAGCGCGTGGCCAGCAGGTACAGGCCGTTGTAGGCGAACAGGCGGTCGCGTTCCGGATCGATCATCTCGCCGGCCTGCTGCAGCTCTTCCTTCGAATAGCAGCGCAGGATGTCGTTGCTGTAGATGCCGCGGTCGGCCAGGCTTTCCTGCAGGCCCACATACGAGCCGTACTTCAGGCCGACGTCGTAGAAGCGGTTGCGGCTGGCACGCTTGTACAGGCGGCGCAGGTAGATGCGCGCGGCAAACTGTTCCCACTCGGGTGCGACCAGGTCCACCCGCGACTCGGCCTCGCGGATCAGCAGATCGACCAGGTCATCGGCGCTGATGCTGGGCTTGCGCTCGACCATCGCCTGCACCACGCGGCGGTAGTCGCTCACGTCCAGCTGCGGGAACTCGGCATGCACGGCGTCGATGCTGCGCTGCAGGCGCTCGGCCTCGAACGGCAGGCGACGGTTGCCGGCCTCCTTGGTGATCCAGGTCGGCACACGCTCGCCACCGGCGCGCAAGGCGTCGCCAGCGCCGGCCAGATCGGCCACGCGGAAGGTACTGTCGGTCATGGTGGTGAAACTCCAGGCTCGCGCGCGCGTTGGCGGTCGATGCCATGGCGGCCCTGAACGCGATACCGGCGCACGGGGCGAACGGGTGGATTGCCAGGGCACGGGAACGTAGGTCGTCGGCATCTGCCTGCGCCTGCGGCCGGTATCCGGGCCGTGGGGGCGACCTGCGTCCGCACGATGGCGGCCGCGTCGACACGGCAAGCCTCAGGGGCGGGCCGCGGGACGTTTGCTGCATGTCCGGCGGCGGCGGCTGACCGGGAGTGACGGCCACAACATAGTGGGGATATCCGAACTCGTCAACACAAGATGCGGTAATCAACACATGTCGCGACGATCAGTCGCAGGATGCCGTGTTGCACCTGCGGCGCCTTGTCGACAGCGCCTGCGTCCCCAGTTCGGTACAACATCAACTTTCCCCGGAACACCGCCCATGCGCGCTGCCCAGTACCCCTCCTTCGGCGATCCGGCCGACGTCCTTGCCATTGCCGATGCGCCGCTGCCCGAGCCCGGCCCCGGCGAGGTGCGCATCCGCACCGTGCTGGCCTCGATCCACAACCACGACCTGCTGACCGTGCGCGGCCTGTACGGCTACAAACCGACGCTGCCGGCGATCGGTGGCAGTGAAGCACTGGGCGTGATCGATGCACTCGGCGATGGCGTCGACGGCCTGCAGGTCGGCCAGCGGGTGGCCGCTGCCTCGGTGCACGGCACCTGGGCCGAAGCGTTCATTGCGCCGGCACGCATGGTGATTCCGATGCCGGAGGCGATCCCGGACGAAATGGCCGCGCAGCTGATTGCCATGCCGCTGAGCGCGCTGATGCTGCTGGAGTTCCTGCACGTCGAGCCGGGCCAGTGGATCGTGCAGAACACCGCCAACGGCGCGGTGGGCAAGTCGCTGGCGATGCTGGCGCGGGCGCGTGGCGTGCATGTGGCCAACCTGGTGCGCAATGCCGATGCGGTCGCGCAGTTGCAGGCGCTGGGCATCGATCATGTGTTCGACACCTCGGTGGACGGCTGGAAGGATCGCGTGCGTGAGGCGACCGGCGAAGCACAGGCCGCGGCCGCGGTGGATTCCATCGGCGGCGACGCCAGCGGTGACCTGGTTGACCTGCTCGGCCACCACGGCACGCTGGTGTCGTTCGGTGTGATGAGCGGCGAACCGATGCGCATCCCGGCCGGCGGCCTGATCTACAAGGAAGCCACGGTGAAGGGGTTCTGGGGCAGCAAGGTCAGCCAGGCGATGGCGGTGGAGGACAAGCGCCGGCTGGTTGGCGAACTGCTGAAGCGTGCGGCGAACGGCGAACTGACCCTGCCGGTGGAGCAGATCTTCGCACTGGACGACATCGCCCAGGCAGCGAAGGCTGGCGCAGGTTCGGGACGCAATGGCAAGGTGCTGCTGCGGCCTTGATGCCTCAGCGGATGGCGCTGCCCCGGTGGTGGCGCTGTCCCGGTAGTGGCGCAGTCCCGGTAGTGGCGCAGTCCCGGTAGAGTCGACTGTCAGTCGACTCTCGCGCGTAGCGCGGGGGGATGAGACTTCTTTCCACAGGGAAAGGGCTGTGACCCTGCAGGGTGTGCGGACCAACGGTCCGCACCCACCAAAGATCGGTGCCGCACCCACCGAGTGGGTCTGCTCCAACGGAGGCACCGACTTTCGTTAAGAACCTGTGATGTATAACTGAATGCGCTTTCGTCATTGGAAGGCGCATGTGCCTGCGTGCGGTACTGACGGCTCCTCCCCCGTTCGGCGTTGTCGCTTCCATGTACCGCACCACCCTGAACCTGCTTGCCGGCGCGATCGCGCTGGGCCTCACCGCCGGCGCTGCCGGCGCCGCTGAAACCGCCGATACCGGCAAGGACAGCACCACCTTGGGCGCCGTGCTGGTGACCGGCTCCAACATCAAGCGCAGCGATACCGCCGGGCCGAACCCGGTGCAGATCGTCAGCCGCGAACAGATCGAGCAGACCGGCCGCTCCACCCTCACCGACGTGCTGCGCAACCTGTCGGCCAATGCCGGCAACAGCTTCGACGAACAGTACACCGGCAGCTTCGCCGCCGGCTCGGCCTCGATCGGCCTGCGTGGCCTGTCTCCGAAAAACACGCTGGTGCTGGTCAACGGCTACCGCGTCTCCAACTTCGGTTTCGCGCTCAACACCCAGGACACCTTCGTCGACCTCAACGCGCTGCCGATCAGCGCAGTGGAACGCATCGAAGTGCTGAAGGATGGCGCCTCGGCGGTGTACGGTTCCGATGCCATCGCCGGCGTCATCAACATCATCCTGCGAAAGAACTTCCAGGGCGTGGAAGTCGGCGGCGGCTTCGGTACAGCCACCCAAGGCGGCCTGAACGAGCGCAAGGCCAACCTGCTGGCTGGCTTCGGTGACCTCGAACAGCAGGGCTGGAACGTGCTGTTCGGGCTGGACCTGCTCAAGCGTGATCGCCTCGACGCCGACCAGCGTGCCTACACCCGCAGCGGCGATTTCCGCGACAAGCCCGGCGGTCGTCTGGCCGGTTGGTCCACCGCCGGTGGCAACTGGCTGTCCAACCCGCGCGCACCGCAACCGTTCGCCAACTGCCCGGATGGCAGCCAGCTGCGCCCGTACAGCGATTTCGGCAGCACCCTTCCCGGCCAGGCCTGCGCCTTCAACGCGCAGCCGTTCAAGACCCTGCAGCCCGGCGCCGAGCGCCTGCAGGCGTCGTTGAGCGCGACCTACCGCTTCAACGACAGCGTCGAGGCGTTCGCCGATGTGCTGTACAGCCACAACAAGGCCGACCAGATCTTCAGCGCGCCGCTGACCGTCGGCCCGGGCCTGCGTGCCTACAACCCGGCCACCGGCACCCTGATCGACGTGCCGGCGGTGCTGCCGGTCGGCCACCCGAACAACCCGGGCAGCGCGCCGCTGCCGTTCGAGTACACCTTCTTCGATCTCGGCCCGCGCCTGAAGGACAACACGCAGGTGTTCTACCGTGCGCTGGCCGGCGTGCGCGGCAGCGGCGAGCGATGGGACTGGGAAGTGGCGGCGCTGACCTCGCAGAGCGCGCAGCGCGAATACGTCGACAACTTCGTCAACCGTTACGCGTTCGAGCAGATCCTGCGCGATGGCAGCTACAACTTCCTCAACCCGTCCAGCACGCCGGGCGCGCTGGATGCACTGCGCCTGCAGACCAAGCGTCCGGGCTGGTACAAGCTGCATTCGTTGAACGTGAAGGCCTCGACCTCGCTGTGGGAGCTGCCGGCCGGTGCGGTCGGCTTCGCCTGGGGTGCCGAGTTCCGCAAGGAATCACTGGACGCGCGCACCAGTGCGCAGGTGCTGTCGGGCACCGAACTGCGCCCGGCCATCAACGTGGTCAACGGCGAGCGCCAGGTCAGCGCCGCCTACGCCGAACTGAGCGTGCCGCTGCACCGCACGCTGGAGCTGCAGGTGGCCGGTCGTGGCGACCACTATGACGACTTCGGCAACGCGTTCTCGCCGAAGGTGGCGCTGCGCTGGCAGCCGTTGGACAGCCTGCTGCTGCGCGGTTCGTTCTCGCGCGGGTTCCGCGCGCCTTCGCTGCCGGAGATCGCGCCGGGCCAGACCGTCAGCTACGGCTCGGTGATCGATCGGCTGGACCCGCTGCAGCCCGGTGGCAGCCGTGGCGTCACCAACATCCGCACGGGCAATCCGGACCTGAAGGCCGAACGCTCGCGCAACTTCAACGTGGGCGCGGTGTGGTCGCCCGATGGCGATACCAGCATCGGCCTGGACTGGTACCGCATCGAACAGGACAACCTGGTCAAGCCGGACAGCGCGCAGTTCATCGTCGACAACCCGACGCTGTTCACCGGCCGCGTGCAGCGTGATGCACAGGGACGCATCCAGTTCATCACCAACCAGTATGCCAACCAGGGCGAACTGACCACCTCGGGCCTGGACCTGGAAGCCAACCGCACCTTCCGCACCGAAGGCTGGGGCAACTTCACCGTGGCCGGCAGCTGGACCCATCTGCTCAGCTTCAAGCAGCCGCTGGTGGCCGGTCAGGCACCGTATGAAGGGGCCGGCAACAACCGCCACGGCGCACTGCCGCGCACCCGCGGCACTACGTCGCTGAACTGGGCAGTGGGCGACTGGAGCAGCACGCTGAGCCTGCAGTACGTGAGCGGCTATGACCAGCGCGTGGCGACAGCGACCAGCAACCCCGGCCTGCGTGATCGCATCAAGCCGTATCACCAGCTGGACCTGTACGTGGCCTACGAAGGGATTCCCAACACCACGCTGTCGCTGTCGGTGCTGAACCTGACCGACAAGGACCCGCCGTTCGACCCGGCCGGTGGCTCCAATGGTTTCGACATCAGCCAGTACAATCTGCGCGGGCAGTTCATTTCGCTGGGGGCGCGCTACCGGTTCTGATGCGCCACCTGCAGAGCCGAGCATGGGCTCGGCTCTGCAGGGGTGTGCGGACCAACGGTCCGCACCCACCGCATCACCGGCTCAGGTGCAGGAACTGCAGGTGCCGTTCGTACTGGCTGATGATGTCGTTGATGATCTGCTTGCGGCTGTAGCCCACCAGGTCGTAGTCCTGGCTGCCTTCGAACAGATGCACTTCAGCGCGGTAGTAGCGCTGGTTGCGCAGCTGCTGGGCCGCGAACGACGGGGTCAGGTAGCCGCTCAGGATCACCCGGTACAGGAAGTCCTGCTGCTCGCCGTGATTGACCGTCAGCTCCATGTCGCCGGCCTCGAAGCGGGTGGATACATCCCAACCCTGCCCGCGCAGCTGTTCAGCCACCGCTTCCATCGCCGGCTTCACCGTATCGTCCATGAAGCGGTAGACCTGGTCGCGCACCGGGAAGTGCATGGCCTGGCTCAGGCGCTGACGCCAGCCCTGGTGATGGCGATCGTCGCCGATCAGCGGCGAGGGCCGGTACTGCAGCGCGCGCTTGCGGTGCGACTCGTCACTGAAGGCGCGGGTCAGCCCCCACATCATCAGCAGCAGGATCGCCGAGAACGGCAGCGAGGCCAGCACCACCGCCGATTTCAGCGCATCGATGCTCCCAGCCAGCAGCAGCCCGGCGGTCAGCACGGCGATCACCGTGCCCCAGAACACGCGAAGCCAACGCGGACCATCATCCTCCGGCGCGCCGCCGTGCGAGGACAGCGTGGACAACACCACCGCCCCCGAGTCGGCCGAGGTCACGAAGAAGATGAAGCTGACCAGCACCGTCACCGCGATCACCGTGCGGCTCCACGGGTAGCCATCCAACAATGCATACAGCACCGTCGGTGGATCATCCACCGCCAGCTGTGCCAACTGCTGCTGGCCGTGGTGCAGGACCTGGTCCAGCGCGCTGTTGCCGAAGATCGACAGCCAGGCCAGGGTGAAGCCCAGCGGAATCAGCAGCACGCCGAACACGAATTCGCGGATGGTGCGGCCCCGTGAGATGCGTGCGATGAACAAGCCCACGAATGGCGCCCAGCCGATCCACCATGCCCAGTAGAACACCGTCCAGCCGCCCAGCCATTCCGGTCGGCCGCCATAGGCGTACACATCAAAACTCTTGCCGACCACGCTGCCCAGGTAGTCGCCCAGGTTCTGCATCAGCGTGCTGAACAGGTACTGCGTCGGCCCGGCAAACAGCATGAACAGCACCAGCGCGATCGCCAGCAGCATGTTGATGTTGGCCATCCAGCGCACGCCCTTCTCCACGCCGGAGACGGCCACGGCCACCGCCGCGCCCATCATGCTGACCACCAGGATGATCTGCACCAGGTTGGAATGCGGGATGTTGAACAGGTGCGCAAGGCCGGCATTCAGGTGCAGCACCCCGAAGCCCATGTCGGCACCAATGCCGAACACGGTGGCGACGATGCCCAGCGCGTCTACGGTGTAGCCGATCGGCCCGTTGATACGCTTGCCGATCAGCGGGTACAGCGCCGAGCGCAGGGCCAGTGGCAGGTTGTGGCGGTAGGCGAAGTAGGCCATGGCCATCGCCGCCAGCGCGAACACACCCCAGCCGTGCAGGCCCCAGTGCAGGAACAGCAGCTGCATGGCCTGGCGCGCGCCGGCCTCGCCCGCGGCCGGATCGCCCTGCGGCGGCTGCAGGTAGTGGGTCAGCGGTTCGGAAACGCAGAAGAAGAACAGGGTGATGCTGATGCCGGCAGCGAACAGCATGCCGGCCCAGGAAAGGTAGCTGAACTCCGGCTCGTCATGGTCGGCGCCGAGCTTGATGCCACCGTACTTGGACAGCGCCACGCCGACCACGAACACCAGGTAGAGGGTCATCGCCAGCAGGTAATACCAGCCGACATTGAGTGCGGCCCAGTCCTGTGCCTTCAGCAGAAGGCGGCCCGCACCAAGCGGGAACAGGCTGACGAACAGCGCGAACGCCACGACAACGATCGCCGCGAAGGCGAACACAGGCCGAAGGGTGCGCACCGGGGATTGTTGCGGCTCCAGTACATCCATGGGGCGGCGTTCTCCGGTAGATCAAAGGGTTAGCCGACCAATTCTGGCTGAACCGCAGTGGACAGAGCATGAAGTTGCGGCCTGTGGTCACAGGCCCGGCCCGCCATTCCGTGTTATCACGCGCGCGCCGAAGCGTACCTGCGAGCGCAGCCGCGCGCGGACCGCGTGCATCGCGGCCACGCGCGTCCTGTCCAATCACGACATCACATGCACCACATGCACCGCGCACAGCTTGTTGCCGTCCGGGTCGCGCAGGTAGGCCAGGAACAGCTGGCGCCCGGCCATGCTGCGGATGCCAGCCGGGTCTTCGATGGCCGTACCGCCATGGGCCACGCCAGCATCCTGCCAACCGCGCACGGCCTCGGCACTGTCGAGGGTGAAACCAATGGTGCCGCCGTTGGCATGGCATGCAGGCTGCCCATCGATGGGCGCGGTGACGCCGAACATCCGCCCATCCTTGAAGTACAGCAGCCGACCCTTTTCGTCGAACACACCCGGACGTGCCCCCATCGCGGCGAACAGGGCATCGTAGAAGCGGCGCGCGGCATCCATGTCGTTCGTTCCTACGGTGATGTGGCTGAACATGCGGGCACTCCTTGTGGAAAGCCGCAGTGTCGGCGAGCACGCCGGGCATCGCAAATCCGGCGATCTCTCCTGCTGCGGCATGCGCAGGATTTGTCGTGCGCCACCCGATCATTCTATAATGGGAATCATTCTCATTCATGACCCGTGCCGATGGCCGTGCCCGCCGCCTCCAGCACCGCGCTGGCGGGGTTCTACCGCGAACACCATGGCTGGCTGCTGGGCTGGCTGCGCCGCCGCACCCACAACGCCGACTGCGCCGCCGACCTGACCCAGGACACCTTCCTGCGCCTGCTCAGCCGGCGCGTCGATCCATCCGAACTGCGCTTGCCGCGCGCCTATCTCAGCACCATCGCGCACGCCCTGCTGGTCAATCACTGGCAGCGCGCGGACCTGGAGCGCGCCTATCTGACCGCGCTGGCCGCACAGCCGGAGCCGGTGCATCCCTCCGCAGAGGAGCGCACACAGGCGCTGCAGCTCCTGCATGCCATTGCTGACATGCTGTCCGGCCTGGCCGAGCGGCCACGGCGTGCCTTCCTGCTGGCCCGGCTATCCGGACTGGGCTATGCGGAGATCGGCCGACAGCTGGGCGTGTCCGAGCGCATGATCAAGAAGTACATGGCGCAGGCGATGCTGCATTGCCTGCGCCTGTCCGGCGACGCGGCGGCATGAGCGCGGCAGTGGCCGGCCCGGCGCTGGAGCAGGCGGCAGAGTGGTTCGCGCTGCGCCAACAGGGCTGGAGCGACGACGACCAGCAAGACTGGCGTGCGTGGCTGCAGGCCGACGCCGGTCACGCCGACGCCTGGCGCCGGGTCGAGTCGGTCTGGCAGTCGTTCGCCCCGCTGTCGGCACCGGCGGCAGCAACGGCGCTCGATGCCGCCGGCCATCGCCGCCGCCGCGCGCTTCGCAGTCTCGGTGGCGCCCTCGGCATCGGTGCGGTCTCGCTTCTCGGCCTGCACGGGCTGCAGGCGCAGCGCCACCTGCAGAGGCAACGCACCGCTGCCGGGCGCACCGGTCATTGGACGCTGGCCGATGGCAGCCAGTTGTGGCTCAACGCCGGCAGCGAAGTGACCGTCGACATCGGCAACGGCAACCGCGCCCTGCATCTGCTGCGCGGCGAACTGCTGCTGCAGACCGGCCACCACCCAGCATTCACCGGGTTGCCCCTGAGCGTGCATGTACCCGGCGCGCGCCTGCAGCCGATCGGCACCCGCTTCGCGGTCGGCCGCGAAGCCCAGCACAGCCGGTTGGACGTGTTCGAGGGCGTGGTGCGGTGCCTGCCGACGTTCGGCGCGGCGCTGGATGTGCCTGCGGGAAGTGCGCTGCAGATCGGACCGATGGGGGGACTCACAACGGTCGCTGCCGATCCTCTGCGCGGCGACTGGCAGGACGGACGCCTGCAGGTGCAGGACACGCAACTGATCCGGGTGATCGACGAACTGGCCCGTCACCATCGGGGCTATCTGGGCTGTGATCCGGCACTGTCCGCATTGAATGTCACCGCGGTACTGCCACGCCTGGACAGCCTGCAGGCCCTGAAACTGCTGGCGCGCGCCCTGCCGATCCGCATCGAGCAGCGCTGGCCATGGTGGACCGTTGTGCGTCCGCGTTGAAATCGCGGTTCCCTTTCTGCGCGCTCGGCGGGCACTACAAGGGAACCCATTGCGGATGTCGCCGCCCCCATGAAACTACCCTGCCCTTCCCCTCGCCCGCTGGCCATCGCGCTGTGCCTGGCCCTGGCCACGCCGTGCCTGTTGCCGGCCGCCGCCCATGCACAGGATGCTGCCTCCGCCGTTCGCTGGCAGATCCCGGCCGGTCCGCTTGACCAGGCCTTGACCGCGTTCGGTCAGCAGTCCGGCCTGTCCATCGCTGCCGATGCGCGCCTGACCCGCGGCCGGCACAGCGGTGGCGTGCAGGCCTCGCTCAACACCGAGGCCGCGCTGGCACAGCTGCTCACCGGCACCGGCCTTTCGTTCCAGCGTGATGCCAGCGGCGTGGTGCTGCAGGCCGCCCCGGCCACCGACGCCGGCGTACGCCAGATCGGCACGCTGCGTGTGGCCGGCCAGGCCAGCGAAGGCGCTTCGCCGTGGGGGCTGGCCGATGCCGACGCCGTCTACCGCGACAGCGGCTCGCGCGTGCATCTGGACCACCAGCAGCTGGAACGCTTCCGCGGCCAGTCGATCGGCGATGTGCTGGCCGGCGCAGTCGGCGTGCACACCGGAGACGTACGCAATGGCGGCGCGCTGGACGTCAACATCCGCGGCCTGCAGGGCCAGAACCGGGTGCCGGTGATCATCGACGGCGGCCAGCAGGCCATCGACGTGTACCGCGGCTATGCCGGCGTGCAGCAACGCAGCTACCTCGACCCGGACCTGATCAGCGCGATCAGCATCGAAAAGGGACCGAGCCTGGCCGCCAATGCCGCCAGCGCGATCGGTGGCGTGGTCTACATGGAAACGCTGAAGGCCGAGGACATACTCGATGACGGCCAGGCCTGGGGACTGCGTGTGCGCGGCGGCGTGGCCGACAACAGCATCGACCGCACCCGCACCTTCAGGCAGATCGCGCGCGGCAGCGACAACCGCAACAGCCTGCGCGACCCGCGCGACTGGAACGGCAGCGTCGCCTTCGCCCAGCGCGGCGAAGACTGGCAGCTTGTCGCAGCCTACGCACGGCGCCGCCAGGGCAACTACTTCGCCGGCAGCAACGGCGCCCACCGCTACGACGACCAGCACCTGTCCAGCGGCGGTACCGGCATGTCCAGCCAGGCCGTTTCCAAGCTGTACCACCCGGGCGATGAAGTCCTGAACACCCACACCGAAAACGAATCGGCGTTGCTGAAGTTCACCTGGACGCCCAACCCGGACCAGCGCATGGAGCTGAGCCACCGCTTCTTCAACTCCAGCTTCGGCGAAATCATGCCGTCGGCGATCGGCCGCGTGGGCGAGTCCAACGAATGGGTGACCTACGTGGACAAGGCCAACACCATGTTCCAGTTCGAGCCCGGGAAGATGCGGGTCAACGCCACCTCGCTTCGCCATCGTTACCGCCCCGAGGCGCACCCGTGGCTGGACCTGAGCAGCACGCTGTGGTTCACCACCGCCACCAGCCGCATGTTCAACAGCAACATCGCCAACACGCCGCTGTTCAAGGACGTGCCCAACGACCAGATGCCCGACACGCTGGGCGAGACCTACGGCCCGGGCCTGCAGTCGGACGTGAAGACCCGGCGCTGGGGCCTGGACAGCAGCAACACCACCCGCTTCAGCAACGATCTGGGCGACTGGACGCTGCGCTATGGCGCGTCCTTCCAGCACGAAGACACCGCACCGAACTCACCGGTGCTGCCGGTGGACTACAACAACAACCGTTACCTGCGATCGGGCACGCGCCGCGAGGCCAGCGTGGTGGCGTCGTTGCAATGGCAGCCGTGGGACTGGCTGTCGCTGACCGCAGGCGGCCGCTTCATCGACTACCGCACCCGCGACCGCAACCGCGTGGCCTTCGTCAGTGAATCGCGCGACCTGCGCTACACCTTCGCGCGCCTGAGCAAGGGTGGCCAGCTGCTGCCGGGCTGGTACAAGGAGTGGTACCCGGATGCACAGGGCAACTACACGTATGACTCGCTGCGCGCCACGCCCTATGGCGACAGCACGCTGGGCCAGACCTACGACTTCGACGGCTTCATCCGTGACCCGCGCGGTGCCAACGGCTTCCATACCAAGCAGATTCCCACCGCCTGGGGCTACAAGCCGGCGATCCGCCGCTCCGGCCACGGCTTCGCGCCGTATGCCGAAGCCCGCTTCAACCTCGACGCGGACATGTTCTTCTACGTGAAGTACGCGCAAGGCTGGAAGATGCCCAGCCTGTTCGAATCAACGCTGGGCAACAGCACCTCGGCGCCGGTGGCCGACCTGAAGCCGGAAAAGAACCGCTCCTGGGACATCGGCTTCAGCCTGCTCAAGCAGGACCTGTGGCGTGACGGTGATCGCCTGGCGTTCAAGGTGGCCTGGTTCAAGAACGATATCGACAACGCCATCACCCGTCGCTTCGATTCCAGCAACTGGGCCTTTTACGTCGACAATGTCGACAACTACACGGTGTCGGGCTACGAGCTGCAGTCCGGCTATGACGCCGGCATCGCCTACCTGGACCTGTCGGCCAGCTATTACCAGCGCGCGCGTACCTGCGATGCGGCCACTGCCAAGCGCCTGCGCGAAGATCCGTATGCGAAGTGGAGCAAGCTGGACACCACACCGGACTGCGTGGACGGCGGCTTCGGCACCTCGTTCGTCAACGCGCAGAACCCGCCGAAGTACTCAATCCACAGCACGCTGGGCTTCCGCCTGTTCGACAAGCGGCTGGATACCGGCATCCGCCGCACCTACAACAGTGGCCCCACCCATGAACTGGACAAGCCCTGGAACACCACCGGCTCGACCGGCCTGCAGAACATCTACCTGCCGACCGCGATCTATGACTTCTATGCGCGCTGGCAGTTCACCCCGAAGGCCGAAGTGGAACTGGTGGTCAGCAACCTGCGCAACACCTACTACATGGACACGCTGGCGATGAGCCTGATGCCGGGCCCGGGCCGCACCACGCGGCTGAACTTCACCGCACGGTTCTAACTGCTGCAGAAACAGCAACGCCCCGGAGGGGTCCTCCGGGGCGCTTGCCTGCGGCGCTCACGCTCTGGCAGGTGCCAACCTTGGTTGGCACAGCGCTTCCGCACCGGTAGATGCCAACCCTGGTTGGCACGGCGACGCGTTACTTCGCGGTACTCAGCAGCAGTACCGCGACGGTCACCAATGCGATGCCGACCCAACCGATCGGACGCAGGCGATTGCCGAACAGCAGGCGTCCGCAGGTGGCGGTACCGATCACGCCGATTGCCCCCCACATCGCATAGGCGGTGGCCAGGTCCATGTAACGCACGGCCTGGCCCAGCAGGGCAAAGGCAATCCAGACCATGACGATGGCTCCAACGCCCCAGCGCCAGCGGCGGAAGCCCTCCGACTTGGCCACCATCATGTTGGCGGCGACGTCGATCAGCGCCGAACAGATCACGAAAAACAGGGCCAGGGTATTCATCAGTGCGCCTCCCCGAGAGTGACGCAGACGATGCCGACCACCGCCAGCACCAGGCCGGCCAGCTGCTGCAGCGACAGGCTTTCACCGAAGACGGTGAGGCCGACCACGGTCAGCAGGGTCAGGCCCAGGCCTTCCCATACCGCGTAGGCCACGCCCACCGCGATGCGGCGCACCGACTGCGCCAGGAAGAAGTAGGACAGCGCCAGCGCGCCGGCCATGACCAGATAGCCGGTCCAGCCGCCATCGCGGGCGGCGTGGGCCATGAACGAGGTGCCGACCACTTCGGCGACGATCGCCACGGTCAGGCAGGCCCAGGCGACCAGCGCGCCACGGGCGGGAACAGTACGGGACATGTGAAGCTCCTTGCAGGGCGGGGACCACGCCGCCTCATCAATGGATCCACGCCGAGCGTGGAGGGTCCGGAACGCCCCGCAGACAGGGGCGACGGCGATCAGTATCATCGTCTTTTACGGTGGAATCAAAATGGATTCCATCGACAGGAGCGATGGATATATGCCCTACTCCCCTGAATCCCTGCAGGCCTTCGTGGAAGCCGCGGCGCTGGGTTCGTTCTCGGCGGCGGCGCGACGCCTGCGCAAGACCCAGTCGACAGTCAGTACCGCCATTGCCCACCTGGAAACCGACCTGGGCGTGAGCCTGTTCGATCGCAGCGGGCGCTACCCGCAGCTGACCGAGGCCGGGCGACAGGTATTGGGGCACGCGCAGGAAATCCTGGCTGCCGATGCGCGCCTGCAACAGTTGAGCGTGCGCCTGGCCGCGCCGGTCGAGCCTCGCCTGACCGTGGTGTTTTCCGATGTCTATCAGCTCGATCCCGAACAGCGGATCCTGCAGCGCTTCTCCGAGGCGTTCCCAGAGATCGAACTGGAATGGCTGGATGCGGAGGGTGAGGACGTGCTGGAGCTGGTCGGAAGCGGCCGCGCCGCACTGGGCCTGCTGCCGCGACAGGAACACTATCCAGATGGCCTGATGGCCCGGCCGCTGGCCCACCACAGCGAACTGTCGGTGTACGTGGCGCGCGACCATCCGCTGGCCAGCGCCGGGCGTCGCGCCGCCGCACAACTGGCGCGGCATCGGCAGGTGCGCCTGAGCGCGGAAGTCGATCAGTCCCGCGTGGTCACCGGCCTGGCCTGGACCGCCACCGACTACCTGATGGTGATGGAGATGGCCGAGGACGGCATCGGCTGGGCCGAGCTGCCCCGCGCGCTGGTGCAACGCTACGACCGCGGGCAACTGGTGGAACTGACCCTGCCCGGGTGGCCGCGGCGCATCCACAGCGACCTGCTGTGGCGCCGCGACACGCCGCCCGGACCGGCCGCACTGTGGTGGGCCGACGCGCTTGGATGAGGTAGTGCCGGCCGCTGGCCGGCAATCCCAGTGTCCCGTGGTTGCCGGCCAGCGCCCGGCACTACCGATCAACGATGGGCGAGCGCGTAGTCCAGCGCCGAGCACACCGCCGCCACCTGCGCGTCGTTGCACTGCTGTGGCGTCGCGACACGCCGCCCGGACCGGCCGCACTGTGGTGGGCCGACGCACTTGGATGAGGTAGTGCCGGCCGCTGGCCGGCAATCCCAGTGTCCCGTGGTTGCCGGCCAGCGGCCGGCACTACCGATCAACGATGGGCGAGCGCGTAGTCCAGCGCCGAGCAAACCGCCGCCACCTGCGCGTCGTTGCACTGCTGTGGCGCCGCGACACCCCGCCGGGACCGGCCACACTGTGGTGGGCCGACGCACTTGGATGAGGTAGTGCCGGCCGCTGGCCGGCAATCCCAGTGTCCCGTGGTTGCCGGCCAGCGGCCGGCACTGCCGATCAACGATGGGCGAGCGCGTAATCCAGCGCCGAGCACACCGCCTCCACCTGCGCGTCGTTGCACTGCTGCGGGGTCGCCCGCGGGCTGTCCGGGTAGACCTCGGTGGTGGTGGTGTACTTGGCGCCGGTAATGCCGGCGCACAGGCCCAGCTTCACCAGCGGGTACTCGATCACGCCATGGGCCACAACCGGCGAACCGATGATCTCGCCCTTGTCGTCGGCCGGCGCGATGTGGGTGACCTTCTCCACCGCGGCGATGACCGCCTGCTGGAAGGCCGGTTGTGGGTTCTCGCTGTCGTCCACCAGATAGAACCCATCGGGAATCAGGCCCGGCTCGAACGGCTTGCCGTCACGCGCGGCCAGCGCCGGGCGGAACTCGCTCTCGTCGCTGTCGGTGGTTTCGTGCAGGTCGATGTGCAGCACGAACTGGCCCTTGTACGGCGCGATCAGTTCGATGACGGCGGTCGATTCGCGGGCCGGGCCGTCGGCCCGGAAGTTGCGGTTCGGGTCGATCGCATCGAAGTTCCAGCGGTTGATGCGCTCGAAGCCCCACGGATTCACGCACGGCGTCACCAGCAGGTTGGCCTTGCCGGCATAGTCGGCGGCGTGCTTTTCGAGGAACTCCAGCGCGCCCATCACGCCGCTGGTCTCATAGCCGTGCACGCCACCGGTGACCAGGGCAGCCGGCAGCGCCGGGTTCCAGTCGCGGCTGCGCAGGGCGAACAAGGTGTAGGTTTCGCCCGCGTAGTCGAGCTGGCCGTAGGCCACCTTGTCAAAGCGCGAAGCCAACGCCTCGATCCGCGGCAGCACCTCTTCGTCATAGCGACGCAGGCGCTGCTGGCGGCCACGCCACGCCTCCCGCTCCGCCGCTCCCCACGGCTGGCCAGGGGTTCCGACGGGGTAGAAAGCAGCTTGGGACATGGCGGATCTCAGCGGGTCAGGAAGCAATCGCCCACTCTACCACCGGGGCATCGGCATGAACCGGAGGTGCATTCCAATAGCGAATGGAATCAGCAATAATTCTCATTTACGACCTTCCACAACCCGCACCGATGCCCATCCACGCCCTGCAACCGGCCCGCCTGCCCCTGGCTGCCGCCCTCGCCCTGTGCCTGCTCCCGGCCACGCGTGCCTTCGCCCAGGACGGCGCCACCACGCTGGACAGCATCCAGGTTTCCGGCAGCTGGCTGGGCACCGGCCTGCATGACAGCGTCAAGAGCTTCGCCGGCGCGCGCACGGTGGTCGACCGCCAGCGCATCGAGGCCAGTGGCGCAGCCAGCATCGGCGATGCCATGCGCCGCATCCCCGGCGTGCAGGTCACCGACAACTCCGGCACGGCCGGCAGCTCGGTCTCGCTGAACATCGGCGTGCGCGGCCTGACCGGGCGCTACTCGCCACGCTCGACCGTACTGCTGGACGGCGTGCCGCTGGCGGTGGCGCCGTATGGCCAGCCACAGCTGTCGTTCGCACCGACCAGCCTGTCCAACATCGAATCGATCGACGTGGTGCGCGGCGGCGGCGCGGTGCGCTACGGCCCACAGAACGTGGGCGGCATCATCAACTTCAGCACCCGCGCCATTCCGACCGGCGCGGGCCTGCACGGCGAAGCGGGTGTGCGCTACAGCGCCTACGACCATGGCGGCGGTGACAGCACCCAGTACAACGCCTTCCTCGGCGGCACCGGCGGCAACGGCCTCGGCGCGGCGCTGCTCTACTCCGGCCAGGACGGGCGTGGCTGGCGCCAGGGCAGCGATGACCGCTTCAACGACCTCGCCCTGAAGTTCGCCTATGCCATCGACGAACAGCAGGAACTGCGCGCCAAACTGTCCTACTACGATGTGCGTTCGCTGACCCCGGGCGGCCTGACCCGCGCCCAGTACCAGGCCGATCCGTTCCAGAACACCCGCCCCACCGATTTCTGGAAGGGCCACCGCACCGGCATCGACCTGGGCTACACCAACACGCTGTCGGCCAACAGCGAGTTCGAGGTGCTGGCCTATTACAACGAAAGCAGCCGCGCCAGCTCGCTGATCAACGCCGCCAACACCCAGCTGACCGTGCAGCCGCGTGACTACCGCGTGCTCGGCATCGAGCCGCGCTACACCCAGCGCCTGCACTGGGGCGCCAGCGTGCACGACATCACCGCCGGCTACCGCTTCCTGCGCGAACGTGGCAACGACCGCAGCTACACCGTCACCCGCCGCACCGGCGTGGCCAGCGCCACCAACCGCTTCGACAACGCCACCGACGCCCACGCGTTCTACATCGACGACCGCATTGCGATCGGCCAGTGGCGGATCACCCCGGGCGTGCGCATGGAATGGATCGACATGGACCGCCGCCAGGCCGGTGGCACGGCGACCTTCAGCAGCCGCAACGACAAGGCCCTGCCCTCGCTCAACATCGCCTACCTGCTGACCCCGCAGCTGACCGTGTTCGGCAACTACACCACCTCGTTCGGGCCGGTGCAGAACATCCAGCTGAATTCGCAGACCGCCAGCAATCCGCTGAACCCGGAAGTTGCAAAGACCACCGAACTCGGTGCGCGCTGGCAGGACGGTGCACTGCGCGCGGAAGTAACCGTGTTCAAGATGCGCTTCGACAACCAGATCCTGCAGGTGCCGGGGATCACTCCGCCGACTTTCCAGAACATCGGCGCCACCGATCACAAGGGTGTGGAGAGCGCACTGGAATACCGCTTCGCCGAGGACAGCGCGCTGGCCGGGCTGGAGCTGTACGCCAACTACACCTGGACCAAGGCGATCCAGCAGTCCGGCGACAACCGTGGCCTGGACGTGCCCTTCTACGCGCGCGACACCGACAGCGTCGGCGCCCGCTACGCACTGGCCGGCTGGACCTTCAATGTCTCCAGCACCCACCAGAGCGGCCAGTACGCCGACGCCGCCAACACCTGGGCCGAGAGCGCCGATGCGCGCGTGGGCCGCGTGCCGGGTGTTCGCCTGTGGAACGCGCAGGTGGCCTGGCAGGTGCCGGGACTGGGTGACAGCGAGATCGCGCTGGGCGTGAACAACCTGGCCGACAAGCGCTGGTACACCCGCAACGTCGATGGCAACGCCGGCCGCATGGTGGCCGCGCCGCGTACCTTCTACGTGCAGGGCCACTACCGCTTCTGAAGCGGTAATCGCCCGATGCAGTGACGGTGGCGATCACGGTGGCGGCGTATCATGCCGCCACCATGTCACTGCCTGTTTCGTCATCGCGCCTGCACTCAGCTTTCCAGGGCCTGCGCCTGCGGCTGCGCGGCAGTGATCTGTGGTTCATCGCACTGGCGTTGCTGGTCGGACTGATCGCCGGCTACCTGACCCTGCTGCAGTCGGGCATCGCGCGCTGGTTGCAGGGCACGCTGTATGGGCTGGACGAAGGCATGCGCCTGAGCTCCCTGCCCTCGCTGACCTGGACCGCGCTGCTGGTGCTGCCACTGGGCGGCCTGCTGGTCGGCCTGGTCAGCCTGGCCGCGACGCGGCTTAAGCGCCCCCTGCTCGATGCGGTGGAAGCCAATGCCCTGCATGGCGGCCGCATGTCGATGCGCGACAATTTGATCGTGCTGACCCAGACACTGCTGTCCAATGGCTGCGGCGCCTCGGTCGGGTTGGAGGCTTCGTATACGCAGATGGGTGCCGGCAGCGGTTCGCAGCTGGGCCGGGTGATGCGCCTGCGTCGCAACGACGTGCGCATCCTGGTCGGTGCCGGTGCCGCCGGTGCCATCGCCGCCGCCTTCGGTGCGCCATTGGCTGGTGCGTTCTATGCCTTCGAAATCGTCATTGGCGCCTACACCCCGGCCGCACTGGCACCGGTGGCCGTCGCCGCGCTGGCCGGTGCGTTCGTGGCCGACCAGGCTGGCATCGAGGCCTACCTGCTGCCCGCTGCCTCGACCATCGACGTGCGCGCCGCCGACTACGCCATCTACGGCCTGCTCGGCTGCTGCTGCGCGATGGTCGGCATTGTCATCATGCGCCTGATCGCTTCGATCGAAGGCACGGTCAAGCGCAGTCCATTGCCGCTGTGGGGTCGCCCGGTGGTGGGCGGCCTGCTGCTGATCCCGCTGGCCCTGGCCAGCCCGCAGGTGCTCTCGTCCGGCCATGGCGCGCTGCACCTGGACCTGACTACCCACCTGCCGTTGATCTGGATCGGCGGCCTGCTGACCCTGAAGTGCCTGGCCTCCGGCATCTCTCTCGGGTTTGGTTTCCGTGGCGGCCTGTTCTTCGCCTCGCTGTTCATGGGCACCCTAGTCGGCGCCCTGTTCGCCGGCCTGCTGGCGATGGCCACCGGCGTGCCGGTGGTCGACGCCACGTCCGCCGCGCTGGCCGGCATGGCAGCGCTGGCCGCGGCGGTGGTCGGCGCGCCGATGACCATGGCCATGCTGGTGCTGGAAGGCACCCACGACTTCCTGCTGACCAGCGTGGTGATGAGTGCGGTGCTGGTGTCCAGCACGCTGGTGCGGCAGTGGTTCGGCTATTCGTTCTCGACCTGGCGCATGCACCTGCGCGGCGAGACCATCAAGAGCGCCCGCGACGTCGGCTGGGTGCAGAACCTCAACGCCGGCCGGCTGATGCGCAAGGGCGTGGCCACCGCGCCGGCCGATCTCGATGCCGCCGCGTTCCGCCAGCGCTTCCCGCTGGGTTCGGGCAGCCGGGTGATCCTGATCGACAGCGAAGGCCACTACGCCGGCATCGTGCAGATTCCGCGCGTCTACGGCGACGGCGTGAAGCCGGAGACCACGATTGGCGAGCTGGCCGAGAACCGAGATGTGTCGCTGCCGCCAGCGGCGGACGTGGTCAGCGTGATGCAGCGCTTCGACCAGACCCAGGCCGACGAACTGGCCGTGGTCGCCGCCGACGGCCAGGTGCTGGGCGTGGTCTCTGAAGCCTTCGTACGCAAGCGCTACGCCGAGGAACTGGACAAGCGCCAGCGCGAACTGATGGGCGAGCGCGTCGAGGACACCGACTGATCCCGCAAAAAGGGGGACGGAGGGGATTAAGTCGTTTCTGGCACGCTGACTAGCCACGCGTGGCGTGGATCGCTGGAAATCCACGCATGGCGTGGCTCTACTGTCACTTCGACCGGGTAGACTCCGGCCATGCGCTTCATTGAGACCTTCCAGGCCGGTCCCTTCGCCGACACCGTGGTGAGCCTGCTGGCCGCCTTCGTGCTGGGCACGCTGATCGGCGCCGAGCGCCAGTACCGGCAACGCACCGCCGGCCTGCGCACCAACGTGCTGGTCGCCGTCGGCGCCGCCGCCTTCGTCGACCTGGGCATGCGCATCGCCGGCAGCGCCGAGGCGGTGCGGGTGATCTCCTACGTGGTCTCCGGCGTCGGCTTCCTCGGTGCCGGCGTGATCATGAAGGAAGGCATGAACGTGCGCGGTCTGAACACCGCAGCCACCCTGTGGTGCTCGGCGGCGGTGGGCAGCTGCACCGGCGCGGACATGCTGGCCGAAGGCGTGCTGCTGACCGTGCTGATCATCGCCGGCAACACCCTGCTGCGGCCGCTGGTGAATGCGATCAACCGCATCCCGATCAACGAGGCCGCCACCGAAGCGACCTACGAAGTGCGCCTGAGCGTGGATGCCGAAGCCGTGCCGCGCGTGCGCGAGCGCCTCGTCGATGCGCTGGAGGCTGCGCAGTATCCGGTCGGCGACGTGCAGGTGGTCGAGCATGCCGATGCACCCACCGATGTGATCGCGATACTGGTCAGTACCGCCGTGAGTGCCGATGAGCTGGATGTGGTGCTGGCGCGGATGGAACACGTGCCGGGCGTGCTGCACGCCACCTGGGAAGTCAGCACCCGCGATTGATTCATCCACGCATGGCGTGGATCTACCGAGGTCGTGGTGAAGTAGATCCACGCCATGCGTGGATGCTTCTCTCACCCACCCGCCATGCGCTGCTGTGCGCGCAGCAGCTTGCGGAATGAACCGCACTGCCGCGCGTCCTGCGCTTCCGGGCAGGCCGCCGCGCGCTGCAGGTGCCGGCGCACCCGCTGCAGCTGGGTGATCTGCCGCTGCAGCACATCGGCCTGTGCCAGCAGCGCCTCACGGTCCAGCGAGATACATCCATGCTGCGGCGGCAGCGACAACCCGATCTGCTGCAGCGACAACCCGGCCGCCTGGCCAAGACCGATCAGCGCCAGCCGTTCCAGCACGCGCTCGTCGTACTGCCGGCGCAGGCCGCGACGGCCCAGTGCCTGCAGCAGCCCAAGCTGTTCGTAGTAGCGCAGGGTCGAGGCCGGCACGCCACTGCGCTTGACCACCTCGCCGATATCCAGTTCACGCACGGGCTTGACCTCAAGTGACCTTCAAGCGCCAACCTATGGGCGACTTCCCCGCAAGGCAAGACCATGACCAGTACATCCCCCGTTGATCAGAGCGCGCTGTGGAACGGCCCCGGCGGTCAGATCTGGGTTGCGCAGCAGGCCATCCTCGACGGCCTGTTCCAACCCCTGGCCGACCTGCTGGTCGACGAACTGCCCGACACCGTCACGCAACTGCTGGATGTAGGCTGCGGGACCGGTGCCAGCCTGCTGGCATCAGCCGCCGCACGCCCGTCAGCGCACTGCACCGGCCTGGACATCTCCGCGCCGATGCTGGCGCTGGCCCGTCAACGCGCCGAGGCGGCAGGACTGGACGCAGACTTCATCGTCGCCGACGCACAGCAGCATCCGTTGCCCACCGCGCACTTCGACTGGATCCAATCTCGGTTGGGCGTGATGTTCTTCGAAGATACCGAGGCCGCCTTCGCCAACCTGCACCGCGCCGCGCGGCCAGGTGCCGGCCTGCGTTTCATCGCCTGGCGCAGCGCAGCGGAGAACCCGTTCATGACCACCGCCGAACGCGCCATCGGCGATGCACTGGATCTTCCGCCCCGCGCGCCCGGCGCACCGGGCCAGTTCGCCTTTGCCGATGGCGAGCGCGTGCAGCACCTGCTGCAGGCCGCCGGCTGGAATGACGTGGAGGTTGTTGCGGTCGACCTGCCCTGCTCGCTCGCCCGCGAAGACCTGCCGACCTATGTCGGCCAACTGGGCCCATTGGGCCTGGCGCTGCGCAATCTGCCCGAAGACCGGGCCACCTCGCTCCGGAACAAGGCGGTAGCGGCATTCACCCCGTTCATCGAGGGCGACCGCGTACGCGTGGATGCCGCCTGCTGGCTGGTCCGCGCCCGCGCCTAGGAAAAGGGGACGGAGGGGATTAAGTCGCTCTTGCCCCGAGTGTGCCGGAAACGACTTAATCCCCTCCGTCCCCTTTTTCCCTACAGCGCCTCGCCGGCGTCGGCCAGGCGCGATTCGATCAGCGCATACCACTGCTGCAGCACGTCGATCAGCATGTCCAGCTCGGCGTCGGTACGCTGTGCGCGGCCACTGCGCAGGCAGGCCTGGGCTTCCTGCAGCTGGGCCAGGAACCCGGCCACGGTGTCTGCCTGCAGGATCAACCCCGGCAGGCGCCGCCCGGGAATGCGCACCACGGCATGGTTGCCGAGCTGGCCGTACACGCTGAGTGTGGTTTCCGTCTTCATGGAAAGAGGCAGGAATTGAGCGTTCATCGCGGGCACCATGGAAAACCTGAGCCGCCGGCAGGCGTGGTCAACGGGGGAGACGTAACCACGTCCTGCCGACGGTCAGGGGGGACTCGGGATACCGGGGCATGGCCCCGGTGCGGGACTCTCAGCGCGGTTGGGCGATCCCAGCGATCTGCACGCGACGGTTCGGCGCCAGGCAGGCGATCAGCTCGCGCCGATTGCGCTGCTCGCACTGCACGATCGGCTCGGCTGCGCCCCGCCCTTCGGCGCTGATGCTGGCCGCAGGCACCCCGCCCTGCACCAGCGCGCTGCGTACGGCCTCGGCACGTCGCTGCGACAGGGTCTGGTTGTAGCTGGCACTGCCGATACGGTCGGTGTACCCGGTCACCCGGATCGACTGCACCTGCGCAGCCTCGCGCACCTGCGCCAGGATGCCCTGCACCGCCTGCAGGCCTTCGGCGCTGAGTACCGCGCTGTCGAATCCGAACAGCGCGTCGGCCGACAGCCGCAGGGGTTGCTCCGGCAGCGGTGCCGGTGCAGGCGGCGCCGGTGGCCGTGGCGGTTCGATCACCGCCGCGCACGATTCCGGCTTCCAGTAGCCCCCTTGGGCGATGCCCTTGCTGTCGAAGCGCACCTGGAACTGGCAGGTGAAATACTCCGCGCCCTGCGCGGTGCGGAAGTTGAACAGGTAGTTCCACTCGCGCACGCCCCACATGCCTTCGTTGAAGTGCGGCGTGCCCAGCAAGGTATACAGCTGCCGCTTGCTCATGCCCGGCGCGAATCTGCGCAGGTCGGCGACGTCGGGATAGATGCCCTCCTTCAACGAAGCCTTCGACGCCTCCGGGAACTGCACGGCGGTGGTGTCGGCAGGACGGTCGGCGGCCGGCGCATGGCTGCGGCAGGCGGCCAGCAGGCCCATCCCCAGGACCAGGCCAAGCACTGCGGCCATCTGGCCGGTGCGGGCGATGCGATGCTGTTTCATGTCATTCCCCCCTTTGGACGTTTCCGCGATGCCGGGCCGCGCGTGCGGCCCGGCCGCGGGGATCACCACTGGATGCCGGCACCGACGGCCACACCGGCCTCGCCACGGCTGTTGGTGGAGCCGCTGAACTTGTAGATCCAGCGACCACCTTCAGAGACACCGGAGATACCGATCGCCACGCCGGACTCGCCGTTGTAGCTGCCAGCGGCGACCGAGGCCATGCTGCGGCCCGCTTCGCTGGGCTGCGGCAGCGCTGCGGTGGCCATCGCCGACGCGATACCGGCCGAGGCGCGGTTGTCGGTCTTGCGCAGGTCGCGCTCGAAGCCGCCCATGCGCTCGTCGGTGTACGCCTTCGACCAATCCAGGGTCTGCGCCATGCCCGACTTCAGCTGGTCCACGTTGACCGCGTCGGTACCGGCGGTGCCGGCGGCGACGTTGCGCACCGTGGTCGGGCCGCTGCTGGTGCTGCCCAGGGTGACGCTGTTGTAGTTGGTCGCACCGTTCACCGTGGTGTCGTAGCGGATCGTGCCCTGCTGCGAGGCCTGCAGTTGGCGTACGTTGACCGCATCAGTGGCCTGCGAACCGTCGGCCACGTTGACCACCTGGCGTTCGGCACCAGCGGCACCCACCGAGACCGTGTTGGCCCGGTTCGCCACCGAACCCGCACCCAGCGCCACCGAGTTGTCGGCCTGCGCCTGCGAACCATTGCCCAGCGCGGTCGAGTTGGCGCCGGCTGCGGTTGAGCCTGCACCACCGGCGGCCGAGTTGGCACCGCTGGCGGACGGGTCGGCCAGGTTGTTGGTGTTGTTGGCGCGGAAGCTGCCGGCCACGTTGGTGATGTTCTGGATCTTCTGGTCGGTGTACTTCTTCGATTCGTCGATGGCGTAGTTCACGCCGTTCTTCAGCTGGCCCACATTGGTTGCGTCGTACGTATCGGAGCCGTCGGCGACATGGGTGATCTTGCGCTCGCTGCCGGTGCTGCCGACCGAGACCTCACCGGCCGAGTTGCTGGCGCCGGTCTGGCCGTAGGCACCGGTGTAGCCGCTCTGCGCACCGACGCTGGCCACCGAACCTGCACCCAGTGCCACGCTGTTGCCGGCACTGGCGCTGGCGCCGTTGCCGACCGCCACGCTGTTGGCACCGGCCGCACTGGCCTGCGGGCCGACCGCCACCGCCTCCGCCCCGGCCGCCGTTGCGGCCGCTGCCGTCGAGTTCACCGCCAGGTAGGCACTGCCACCGCCGCCGTTGGTGATGCGCTGGTTGAGGACCTTCAGCGAGCCGTCCACCGCAGTGAAGGCGGCGGTGACATTGTTGTAGTCGCCGCTGGTGAAAGTGCCATCGGTGGCGATGCTGGAGATGCTGAACTTCGGCGCGGTCCACACGTTGGTGGTGCCGTTGTAGGCGGTGGTGCCACCGAAGTAGTTGGCGATGGTGCTGTGGGTGCTGAACAGCTGGTCGCCGGTGATGGCATCGCTGCTGCCGGCCAGGATGCTGCCGGCGGCGACGTTGGTGATCTTCACCGCGCCGGTTCCGGTGCCCGTCAGCGTCACGCTGTTGAGCACGTTGCCGCTGGCGTCGACGTCGTACTTCACGGCCAGCTTGTCGATCTCGCCGGTCTGGTCGGCAACGTTGGCCAGCGAATTGCTGACCGCGTCGAAGGCGGTACCGACGTCGTTGTAGTTGCCCTTGGTAATCGTGCCGTTGGCGGCCACGTTGTTGATCGAATAGGTCGGTGCGGTCAGCACGCCGCTGGCGTTGACCGCCGCGCCACCTCCGAGGTGGGTGGCAACGGCCTGGTTGGCCGCAAACAGCTGGGCACCGTTGATGGCCTCGCTGCTGGTGGCGCTGACCTGGCCCGGGCCCAGGTTGCGCAGCGTGGTGGCGGTGCCGCTCTGGCCCAGCGTGGCACTGGCGTAGTTGACGCTGCCGTCGCCGTTGAGGTCATAGCGCAGGGCGCCCTGCTCCGACGCCTGCAGCTGGCCCAGGTTGACCGCATCGGTCGCGGCGGTACCGGCGGCGATGTTGGTGACCTGGCGTTCGGCACCGGCCGCACCGATGGACACGCTGTTGGCACGGTCGGCCAGGCTGCCGGCACCCACCGCGATACTGTTGGCGGCGGTGGCGCGGGCGTTGGTACCGACCGCGATCGAGTCGGCGCCAGTGGCCAGCGCCTCGGTACCGGTCGAGTTCACCCGCAGGTACTTGGTGCCACCGTTGCGGATATCGGTGATCTGCGTGTTGAGATTGACCAGCGAGCCGTCGACCGCGGCGAAAGCATCGGTGGCGTTCTCATACAGGCCCTTGGCGATGGCGCCGCCGGTGGAGATGGTGCTGATCTCGAACAGCGGTGCAGTGAACGCGCCGCTGGCCGGATCGAAGGCCGCGCGGCCGCCGAAGAAGCTGGCGATGGCAGCATTGGTCGCCGCCAGCTGGCCGCCATTGACCGCTTCCAGACTGCCGGCAGTGACTGCGCCGCCGGCCAGGTTGCCGATGGTGGTGGTGCCGGTGCCCGCGCCAAGCGTGACACGACGGTAGTTCGGATTGCCGCCAGCATCCAGGTCGTAGGTGACGGCGGCATCGGCCACGCCGTTGATCAGGCTGATCGCGCCCTTCAGCTGGGCTACGTTGACCGCATCGGTGTTGACGCTACCGGCAGCCACGTTGGTGATCTGGCGCTCGCCACCACCGGCGGTGCCCACCGACACTTCGCCCGCCGAAACCTGCGGAGCAGTCAGGCCGTAAGCACTGTAGCTGGCCTGCGCGCCGCGCAGTGCGGCCGAGCGGTAGCCCAGTGCGACCGAGTTGGCCTGGTTGGAGGTGGCTTCAGCACCGAGCAGGGTCTGCCCGTTTGCGGTACCGACGGCACTGTCGCCGACGATCACCGAATGGCCCATGCGCGCAGCGTAGTCCGCGGTCGGTACACCGGTCGGGTTGCTCGGGTCGTTGACCCCATCACCCGGGAAGGCGACGTTGGCATCGACCTTCGGCAATTCGTGCCGTGCATTGGCACCGATCACCACTTCCTTCGAACCGTTGGCGAAGGCGCCATCGCCCATCAGCACCTGGTAGTCCTGCGCGGCGTTCACGGCCCAGCACGAGATGTCAGCCAGGGCGACGTCCAGGCACTTGGCGGCCCACGCCGGCGAGTCCTTCGGCAGCAGCAGGCCCAGCAGGCCACCCGGATTGCCATTGTTGATGTTGTAGATGTAGCTGTCGGAGGTGACGCCACCGATCAGGGTCAGGTGCGAGCTGCCACCGGTAGCGGCACCGCCCAGCCCGTTGAGGGTGCTGCCGACGGGTGACAGGTTGACCACCGGCAGGCCAAGCACATTGACCGTCGAGTAGGTCTGCATCACGTTGGCATTGCTGAGCTTGAGGTTGCCGTTACTCAGGTAGCCGTCGCCACCGAACAGGCTGGTGGTGGTCGGGCCGATCAGCTGCCCGACATTGCCGACCAGGCCGCCGGTGCCGATGATCAGGCCCGCGTTCGGATCGGCCGGAGCCGGCGCCTTCGGGCTGGTGGGCGGGATCGCCGAGGGCTTGGTCAGGCCGAGGCCGCCGAGCGTGCCGCCGACCAGGCCGCCGACCGCGCTGCCCAGATTGCCGAGGGTGCCATTGAGGTTGCCGTTGAGCAGGTTGCCCACGGCACTGCCGACGTTGCCGAGCGTGTTGCCCAGCAGGCCACCCAGGCCAGTGCCGGAGCCGGTGGCGCCATTGAGCAGACCGCCGACGGAACCGACGGTGTTGTTGAGCGTGCCGCCGACCGCAGTGCCGACGCTGCCAACCGTGCCGCCGACTGCGCCACCCACGCTGCCGACGGTGCCATTGAGGGCGCCGCCGACCGCACCACCGACGCTGCCTACGGCGCCGTTCAGTGCGCCGCCTACGGCGCCCACGGTGTTGTTGAGCGTGCCGCCCACGGCACCGCCGACGCTGCCGACCGTACCATTCAGGGCGCCGCCGACCGCACCACCGACGGTGCCCACGGCTCCGTTCAGTGCGCCGCCTACGGCGCCCACGGTGTTGTTGAGCGTGCCGCCTACGGCGCCGCCCACGCTGCCAACCGTGCCATTCAGGGCACCACCGACCGCACCACCGACGCTGCCTACGGCGCCGTTCAGTGCGCCGCCCACGGCGCCTACAGTGTTGTTGAGCGTGCCGCCCACGGCACCGCCGACGCTGCCTACGGTGCCATTCAGCGCGCCACCCACGGCGCCTACAGTGTTGTTGAGCGTGCCGCCTACGGCGCCGCCCACGCTGCCGACCGTGCCATTGAGGGCGCCGCCGACCGCACCACCGACGGTGCCTACGGCGCCGTTCAGTGCGCCGCCTACGGCGCCTACAGTGTTGTTGAGTGTGCCGCCTACGGCGCCGCCCACGCTGCCGACCGTGCCATTGAGGGCGCCGCCGACCGCACCACCGACGGTGCCTACGGTGCCGTTCAGTGCGCCGCCAACGGCGCCCACGGTGTTGTTGAGCGCGCCGCCCACGGCACTGCCGACGCTGCCGACCGTGCCATTGAGGGCTCCGCCGACCGCACCACCGACGCTGCCTACGGTGCCATTCAGTGCGCCACCCACGGCGCCTACAGTGTTGTTGAGCGTGCCGCCTACGGCGCCGCCCACGCTGCCGACCGTGCCATTGAGGGCACCACCGACCGCGCTGCCGACCGTACCGACGGTGCCGTTGAGCGCACCACCGACTGCATTGCCTGCGGCGCCGACCGCACTACCCACCAGCCCACCGACACCCAGTGCGCTGTTCTGCGCCGCAACCGTTGCCTGGCCGGCCAGTTTCAGATTGCGATCGGCAACCACTTCCTGGCCATTCGGCGCCTGCACGCGCACCTTGCCGGCAGCACCAGCATCAAATGCTGCGGTGATCGCGCGATCGTGGGTTTCTCCCGGCAGTTCCTCCTTGGCGGGCAGCGTGATCGCCGCCGTCGCCTTTACCTGGCCCTGGGCGTCGATCTGGTGGCCTGCCACCTTCAGCTTCGAATCCAGCGCCCCATCCACAGAAGCCTTCAGACCCCGCAGTGCGCCCGCCGGCGCGCCGCTGATGCCGGCGGCCGCCTTTGCACCGGTATCGATTGATGCCACCTGCCCGCCGCCAAGACCGATGTTGGCATTCGCTCGGACATCAGCGGCAAGCCTTGGCACGGCGACCTGCTTCGGCGCTGTGTTCGCGGCCAGCTTGACCTGCACGGAGGCCGGCAGCACGTCACGCACCACCGGCAGCGACGCGGTGCTCAACTGCAGGCCGACGCGCGCATCCGCGCTGATCGCCGGGCTGCTCTGGGCCTGGCTTGCGGCAGCCGCGAGGGCTACCTCGGCATCGACCTTGACTGGCATCGGCTGGGTGTACTTGGCTGCAAGAGCCTGCAGATCACGCAGCGACTGATTGGATTCGGATGCTCCCGCGTGGCCACTGGCCAGCACGCACAGCAGTGCCAGGGCGAGCGTGGTGGGCATCAGCAGGAAGGCGCGCGGATCCCGCGCGGCGCTGCCGCCGCTGTCGCCGGTGGCCAGTTCCGAGGCCACAACCAGAGCATTGAGCTGGCGGTTCCATACACGCCGGTAGATGCGATTCATGAGCACTTCCCCCGTAGGCGAACAACTTGAATGTCAGTGGACTTGCCGTTAGGCAGGTGACTGACATTTCAGCGTTTGCAACGGTGGCTGCGCACTTCATTCCGGCACGGCAATCGTGCATTCCGGCAAATCCACGGCCGGAATCGGCAGCGGGCTATGCAGAAGCGGCAACGATATCGGCAAGCACATGGGCAATTCCGGCAGAAACCACCCCGAAACCCTTGCGGCGCTTGATTCAGGCCGGCTGGCCGATCTGCGCGGGAGCGCGCATCAGCGTATCGCGCGGCAGCTCGCCGAAAACCTTGCGGTAGTTGTCGGCAAAGCGGGAGAGGTCCCATAGGCCACAGCTGAGGGCGATCGCCTTCACCGAACGGCGGCTGGAATCGGCCATGGACAGGCTGCGGCAGGCAGCGCACAGGCGCAGCATCGACAGATAACGGTTGGGCGAAGTTCCGAACAGGTCCTCAAAGGCATAGCGCAGGCCGCGTTCGCTGACACCCGCCGCGTCGCATATCTCGTTCATGTAGATATTGCGGCGCAGGTTGAGCCGCATGAAGTTCTCCGCCCGCTGCGCGATCAGATAATGCGTGCGCCGGGCGCGGCTGCAACCGGGCCGATCGGCGGCGCCTGCGCCGAGCAGGGCCTGCACGTGCTCGTGCAGCAATCGTTCGGTTTCCTGCGGCTGCAGGCCAGCGCCCTGGCCGAGCTGAAGATGCAGCTGCTGATAATGATGGGCGAGTGGTGCCGAATCGTTCGCCAGATTGAACAGAGAAAGTGCCTGGCCCGCGGGCGGTGTGCTGCGCAGGCTCAGTTCGGTCAACTTGCGTTGCACCCGTGCGACCGGCACCAGCATCAGGGTCATGTGCGTACCGGGGCTGAGCGTAAACTCGCTGATGCCTTCGGGCATCACCGTCAGCGCCATCCCCGGTGCAAGCGGCACCCCGTGGCACCAGCTCAGTGTTTCATCGGTGGCGTGCAGATACCCCAGCATCGCCCAGTCGGGTGGCAGCATGAAGCGGCCACGACAGTGGAAACCGCAACTGATGCTGCAGAACAGGGCTTCCTCATGCACGCGCGAAGCGAAGGCCGCCCGCGGCCCGTTGCCATCGAGCAGCAGCAGTTCGACATCGCACACGCGAAGTACGCCGCCCAGCGTCGCCAGATCGATCGATCGCAGGCCGCTGTCGTCGCTGTCTTCTACCCCACCATCGACCATGACAGTGTCGTCCCCCCGTTGATCCGCAACTCGCTGCGGCCCCCACTGCCTGACAGGGCCACACCATTCCTCCAGGAACCTTCGCCATTGCCGGGATTGCCTCGGCCGGTGCCGCGCGACCAACCCGGTTGAAAGCAGCAACGTGAGAGCGAGTATGCCCGATAATCATCGAAGGTAAACCCGAACTCCGCATTGACGAAAATAGATACAGAGATGAAGAAAATGTCGTCGCCAGTGGCACGATATTCGCATGCATCATTTGCGCCATCACAATATCTGCACGTCGATGAATCGTTTTGCCAGCGAACGGATACGCGTCACAGAAACAACCTGAAAGTTTAAGGGCTGCCGCGTTTCTGCCGAATTTGCATATAGGTTCCAGTTGCAGCCAACCGCCATTCAGGCAAAGTCGACGACACGGTGATCCGGTCGCTTCAAAAACGACCACACCTGGGGGAGCGTATGACCACGACCGTATCGCAGAACAGTTCGACCGCCGGCGCATCGCCGCGTGGTTGCGACGTTGCGGCCGGCATTTCCCCCGGGGCAGATCACCAGGAATGAGCACGGCGGGTCATTCCCGTCATGCCACCCCGCCAGGATGTGCGGGGCCCACGGACGATCCCGGCGGAGCCGGGCCACCGCCCAACAGGTGTCCTGCATCTGCAGACAACAAGTAGAGGGAGACAAGGCCATGAACGCATCCATCCGCAAGTTCCTGAAGGAAGAAGATGGCGTCACCGCGCTCGAGTACGGGCTGCTGGCCGCCGTCATCGCCGGCATCCTGATCGCGGTCGGCAACAAGGAGATCAAGGGGTTCTTCGAGACGCTGTTCAAGAACCTCTCGGACCTTGCCACCAAGGCCTCCGGGTCGGCACCTGCGACCAGCGGTGGCGGCTGAGCCTGCGCGCATCGCACATCCCTGCAGCGGTGCTGGGATGTGCCGGTGGCAACTGCAGGCTGTCCAATGACGGACGACGGAGTGTGTGATGACGTTGCTGGGACTATTGGCCATCGGCGTATGCCTGCGGATCGCGATCAGCGATCTGTATGCCCGCCGGGTGCCCAATGCCTGGCTGTTGTCTGCGTCCATCATTGCCGTCGCATTGATCATCGCGGGGCAGTTCAGCACGCCGCGCCAGCCGTGGCTTGCCCACGCAGCGGGCGCGGCGCTCGGCCTGGTGGCCCTGCTGCCGTTCTATGCCATCCGCTGGATGGGCGCCGGTGACGTCAAGTTCTTCGCGGTACTGGGGCTGATGCTGGGCTGGAAAGCCCTGCTGCCGATCTGGATGGTGGCCAGTCTCGCGGCCGGCCTGCACGCGGCAGTGATCATTGTTGGCCGCCGCCTGGGCGTGATGCTGCCCACAGGCCTTCAGATGCAGGTCAACCGCGCCAGCAGCCAATGGCAATCGCACCCCGCCCTGCGCGACATGCAGGCCGCGCGCCAGGGACGACATGGCATTCCCTACGCAGCCTACCTGGCCATCACCGGCATCGGCTGGGTCCTGGCAAGCGTCTATGGAGGTGTGGCATGAACATCCGCAATCCACGGCGTCAACGCGGTGTAGCCAGCATCGAATTTGCCCTGATGCTCATGCTGGGCCTGCTGCCACTGCTGCTGTTCACGTTCTCCGGCGTGATGATCATGGCCGCGCAACAGACATTGGCGACGGCCTCGGCCGAGGGCGCTCGCGCTTCGTTGCGCTATGGCAGCGCCAATGAACGGCGTACCGCAGCCTGCGTAGCAGCCCGCAGTTCGATGCAGTGGCTGTTGAAATTCTCTAGACAGGGTGTCGACTGCAGCAATGGCGGCAGCAACGCAATCGTTGTCTCCGCGCAGGCACCCTGCGCCGGCCTGGCCACTGCGCAGTGCATGACGGTGACCGTCAGCTACGACTACGCCAGCCATCCCTTCCTGCCGGGCACCGCCACGCTTTACAAGTGGGTGATGCAGGCCCCCATCCGTAGTGTCGCGGTCGCCCAGCTCGACCTCGGCAGCGGCAACTGACCATCGGCACAGGAGACGGTTCCATGCTCAAGTTGACCCGCATCGCTGCCGTCGCCCTGATCGGGCTGGCCGTGCTGCTGGCGGTGATCGCCTTGATGATCGGGCGTAAGCAGGCCGCGCCGGCCACGGTTGCCCCGGTCGCGCAGAGCGAAGCCCAGGCGATCACCGTGGTAGAGGCGGTGGCACGACTGCCGGCCGGCGAACCGATCTCTGCCAATGGGGTGCGCCTTGCGCAGCGGACCACGGCGGTAGCCGGTGC
The DNA here is from genome assembly GCF_059368435.1 of Stenotrophomonas sp. YJH_SMC_54. Classification (NCBI taxonomy): domain Bacteria; kingdom Pseudomonadati; phylum Pseudomonadota; class Gammaproteobacteria; order Lysobacterales; family Lysobacteraceae; genus Stenotrophomonas; species Stenotrophomonas sp. YJH_SMC_54. Next base: position 146,521 of record NZ_JCAFRS010000008.1, read on the forward strand.
TGCCACCAGCATCTCGGCCGTGGTCGGCAAGGTGCCGGTGCAGGACATCGCCGAGGGCACCGCCATCAGCAGCGGCGCCCTTGCACAGGGATTCTCGCTGCAGCTGCGCCCGGGCGAACGCGCGCTGGCCATCCCGGTGGACGAACTGGTCGGCGCCGGAAACCGCATCCTGCCGGGTGATTTCGTCGATGTCTTCCTCAACCTGCGCAATGCCCAGCCCAACGCCAGCGGTCCGGCAGAGGCCGCGCAGACCCGCCTGCTGCTGTCGCGGCTGCGCGTGCTCAGCTACGGTCAACAGGACATCGCTCCGGTCACCGGCGATGCCGTCGCCGGCAACGAAGGCGATACCCGCAACGATCCCCGCGCCGCCGACATCACCGGCAATGGCAACAACCATGGCTCGGGCAACGAGGCCACCCAGCCGGCACGCAGTGCGGTGCTGGCAGTGCCGGTGGCCGATGCCAACCGCCTGCTGCTGGGTGCGCAGCAGGGAAAGCTGTTCCTTGCCCTGCGCAACCCGGCCGATACGGGGCAACCCGACCTTGCACTGTTTCCACAGGCGCGTGGCGTGATCGATCCCCTGCGTGGCCTCGATGCCGAACAGCAGCTCGCACTGCAGCGGCCGGAGAACCACGCCTTCGCCGGCATCGATGGTGATGCCCTGGCCGGCCGCGGCAACAGCGCAGCCCGCAGCAACCCGCAGCCGCCGGTGCATGCGCCGGCGGCTCGACGCAGCGCACCGCGTGCATCGGGCATCGAGATCATCCGTGGCGACAGCTCCGCCCCCCGCGGTTCCCTTTGACCTGCATCGAGCGCATCCATGACCGAACGCCGCCGCCCACGCCCCTCCCCCCGCCAGCGCTGGCTGGCCCTGCTGCTGGTGCTGCTGGCTCCGGCAACAAGCGTGGCCGCAGACGATCTCGTGTTGCAGGCGCGTGAGCAGCGCCCGTGGACGCTTCCGGCCGATCTGGAACGGGTCGCCATCGCCGACCCAGGCGTCGCCGATATCGTGATGCTGCGTGGGCAGCGGCAGGCCCTGCTGGTCGGGAAAGCGCCGGGTACGACGACCCTCCTGCTGTGGCACCGCAAGCAGGCCGAGCCGCAACGCCTGCAGGTGCGGGTGCAGAGTGCCGTGCAGGGCGCGGCAGACGCAGGCTCCAACGGGCTGGTGTTCACTCAGCAGGACAACCAGGGCCTGCTGCAGGGAAGCGCCGATAGCGTGCTCTCGCACATGCAGGAACAGAAGACCGCGGCCATGGCGCTGGGCAAGGACGGGCTGCTTGCCGACGCGTCGACGGTCAGCAGCGGCGGCGTGGTGCAGGTCGAGGTCAAGGTGGTCGAGTTCAACAAGACCGCGTTGAAGCAGATCGGCATCAGCTTCCAGAACCGCAATGGCAGCTTCGCCTACGGCTTCGCCCGCCCGGGCGGCCAGTTGCCGGGCAACACCGGCATCCTGCCGGGCATGAAGGAAGGCAACTCCGGCAACGAGGCCGAGTCACCCATTTCTTCGGCGTTCCGGCTGGTGTTCGGCTCGACCAAGGGCCTGTGGAACGCCGATGTCGACCTGTTGCAGAGCAACGGCATGGCGCGCGTGCTGGCCGAACCTACCCTGGTCGCACTATCCGGCCAGAGCGCCAGCTTCCTGGCTGGCGGCGAACTGCCGATCCTGGAACCGCAGGGCCTGGGCACCACCACCATCACCTATAAACCGTTCGGCATCGGCCTGACGGTGACACCAACGGTGCTGGCCCCCAACCGCATCGCGCTGAAGGTCGCACCGGAAGCCAGTGATCTGGACTACAGCAACGCCATTGCCCTCAATGGCGTGCAGATTCCCTCGATCACCACGCGCCGTGCCGACACCACGGTCGAACTGGGCGATGGCGAGAGCTTCGTGATCGGCGGTCTGGTCAGCTCCAATGTCGTCTCCAACGTCGGCAAGATCCCGCTGCTGGGCGACCTGCCGATCATCGGCTCGTTCTTCCGCAACTTCGACTACAAGCGCCAGGACAAGGAGCTGGTGATCATCGTCACGCCGCGGCTGGTGCAGCCGCTGGCCCGCAACACCGAGCTGCCGTTGCCTGGCGAACGCGAGGCCAAGCCGCACATGCCCGAATGGGGCGCCTGGCTGCTGGGTCCCATCAGCCAGGACCCGGTACCCGGCTTCTCACGCTGATTCCATGATGCCTGCGATACCACGCCCATGCCCTACGCCACTGCCCAGCCGCTGCATCCGCAAGGACCGCCGATGAATCTGGTCCTGTACGGAATGGATCGCGAACTGCTGCCCCGGCTGGCGGCCAAACTGCCGCCGACCACTACCCTGCACTGGCAGGACAGCAGCACGCCGACCTCCGCTCTGGACCTGCAACGCGGGCCGCAGAGCCTTGTGCTGCTGGATTTCCGCCCTGAACATGCCGCCGCCTCCAGCGTGCTGGCGCAGCAACTGCAACAGACCGAACCGGATCTTGCATTGGTTGCCGTCGGTGCCACCAGTACCGGCCAGGTGGAAGGCATCGTCATCGCATTGCGGGCGGGCCTGCGCGATGTGCTGGACCTGGACAGCGACAACGTCGGCATCGAGGCCGCGCTGCGCCGCGCCCTGTCGCCGCGACCGGCTGCCGCCGCGCAGCACGCGCACAAGGCGCGCCTGATCGTGCTGCTGGGCGTGCGCGCCGGAGTGGGCACCAGTACGCTGGCCGCGCATCTTTCGGTGCTGGCACAGCAGACCCGTGCGCTGGCGCAGGGCGAGGCACTGCAGCAGGATGGCCTGCTGATGGAGCTGGCCCAGCCTTCGGGTGACCTCGCGCTGTACCTCAACCTGGACAGCCGCTTCCATTACGAAGACGCGCTGCGCAACGCCAGCCGCATCGACGCCACCCTCGCCCGCACTGCGATGGCTCGCCATGACACCGGCCTGGTGCTGCTGGACCGCGCCAGCGGCAGCGATGCGGTGCCGCCATCCGATCCGGCTGCGCTGCTGCAGCGCCTGCGCCACGTATTCGCCAGCGTGCTGTGCGATGCCGGTGGCTGCCCGCTGCGGCAGCTACCGCCGCTGTTGCTGGACCAGGCCGACGAGATCTGGCTGGTCACGGACGCCTCGATCGCCACGCTGGTATCGCTCGACCAGGCCTTGAAGCACCTGGCCGGTCAGCGCGAACGGGAGAAGCGCCTGCAGCTGGTGATCAACCGCCACGACGACAGCAGCGGCATGAGTCCCGACCAGATCGCACGCCGATTCGAAGTGCCACTGCTGGCCACGCTGCCCGAACGCCCGCGCGTGCGCCTGGCGGCCAGCCAGGGACATCTGCTGCTGCAGGACGCACCGCGCGACCCCTACCTGCGTGCCCTCGCCCCGCTTGTGTCGCGCCTGGATCCGGCTGCCTGCCCGGTCCAGGCCCATGGCCTGCGGGAAAGACTCTCCCTTGCCCTGGGTGGATCGCAATGGAAGACAAGGTAACCCCGTTCCCGCATGCCGCCACCCGCCCGGTGCTGCCCGACAGCGCCCCGGCCCACCTGCCGTTCGCGCAGACCGAGCAGTACCAGAAGGTGCTGTCGGCCGCCCATGAGCACCTGCTCAACAGCATCGAGGACGAGCGCATCGACATCGATTCCTGGGCCCCTGACACCATCGCCCGCTGGGTGCAGGTGCAGACGGTGGGCTTCATCCAGGAATGGCGCATCCCGATCAACGAGGAGGAGATGCAGGTGGTGGCCGAAGGCCTGGTCAAGGAGCTGACCGGCTTCGGCCCGCTCGACGACCTGCTGCACGACCCGACGATCGAGGACATCCTGATCAACGGGTTCAAGGATGTGCATGTCTCGCAGGGAGGACAGCTCAAGCGCGCCACCCAGCGTTTCACCGACGACACCCACCTGCTGCGCATCCTTCGCCGCATCCTCGCGCCGCTGGGCCGCCGACTGGACGACTCCAACCCGATGGTCGATGCGCGCCTGCCCAACGGCGGCCGCCTCAACGCGATCATCTCGCCGCTGGCAGTGGATGGGCCGATGGTCTCCATCCGCAAGTTCCGCAAGGATCCGTTCACCCCCGACGAGCTGCTGGCCAAGGGCACCTTCGATGCGCCGATGCAGGCGCTGCTGAAGGCCATGGTGCTGGGCCGCTGCAACATCCTGGTGTCCGGCGGCACCAGTTCCGGCAAGACTTCACTGCTGAACGCACTGGCCAGCTACGTGCCGCCGAACGAACGCGTGATCACCGTCGAGGACACCGCCGAACTGTCACTCAACCACCCGCACGTGGTCCGCCTGGAAAGCCGCATCGGTGGCGCCGAAGGCCATGGCGCGGTGAGCATCCGCGACCTGGTCCGCAACAGCCTGCGCATGCGCCCGGACCGTATCGTGGTCGGCGAGGTGCGCGGCGCCGAAGTACTGGAAATGCTGCAGGCGATGAACACCGGCCATGACGGCTCGATGGCGACCATCCATGCCAACTCTCCGCGCGACTGCCTGTACCGCATCGAGATGCTGGCCGGCTTCGCCGGGTTCCAGGGCAGCGAGGACAGCCTGCGCCGGCAGATCGCCAGCGCCATCGACTTCATCGTGCAGATCTCGCGGCTGGGCAGCGGCCGGCGCGTGCTGGTCTCGATCACGGAAATCACCGGTGTCAGTGACAACCTGATCACGACCCAGGAAATGTTCCGTCACGAACTGCAGATCGATGGCAACGGCAAGGAAATCGATCGCTGGATCGGACTGGGCTTCCACCCGCATTCGCACAAGCTGGAGCCGTTCCGGCAGCAGTTGCGCGAATCGTTGTACGGAGACTTCTGAGCATGGGCACGGGCCTGCTGCTGGGTGTACTGAGCATCATCTCGGTGCTGCTGGCGCTTGCGGTATGGCTGTGGGGCACCGCCAGCAACCGGGAGCAACGCCAGGCTTCGCTGCAGCACGCCGAGCAGCAGCTGGCTCGCGGAGGCGCCAGTGGCGGAGCCCCGGCCGGGGCATCCGTAGCCGCCGCCAACGACCCGGCGCGACCGGCAAGTGCCGGGCGCCGGGTGTTGCCGCTGGACGGCCTGCTGCAACGTGCGGGCCTGCAGACGGGTTGGAAGCTGCCCATCATGATGCTGGTGCCGGGACTGGTGCTTTCGGTCGTGGCCATGCTCAGGCTCGGTACGGCGTGGATGTTCCCCCTGACCCTGCTGCTGTACCTGCTGGCCTGCTGGCTGTGGGTCATGCGCCGCACCACGAAACTGCGTGCACAACTGCTGCACCAGCTGCCCGACTTCCTCGACAACCTGGTGCGGCTGACCGCGCTCGGCAACAGCCTGCAGGCTGCCTTCCAAGTGGCGTCGATGCAGACCAGCGCGCCGCTGCGGGGACTGCTGGACACCACCGTGCGCTACGCGCGCAGCGGCATGGACCTGGACCGTGCCCTGAGCCTGGCGGCACAGCCCTACCGGATGGATGTGCTCAAGGTGCTGTCCGTCGTGATTGGTGTCAGCGTACGCATCGGCGGACGCTCCGATCAGATCCTGCAGCGCATGGGCGATTTCATGCGCGACCTGGAGCAGGCCCAGCAGGAGCTGGCCGCGACCACGTCGGAAACCCGCATGTCAGCCTGGGTGCTCGGCCTGCTGCCACCGGCCAGCGCGGTGCTGATGGCCATATCGAGCCCCGAATTCTTCCAGCCGGTGCTGCACGATCCGCTGGGTCACAAGATCCTGTTGATCGCGCTGGGGCTGGAGCTGTTTGGCGCTTTCCTGCTCTACCGCCTGGCCAAGTCGCTATGACCACCCGGATCCGCCACGGAGGTGCCCGATGAGCGCCAGCACCTGGTTTGCCCTGTCGCTGCTGGTTCTGGCCGCCGGTGTTGCCCTGCTGGGCATCGCCGGATGGGTACGCAGCCATCGCGAACAGCGCACCTCGGCCACCTTGAAGACCGCACTGCAACCGCGGGATGAGGCGCGCGACACGGAGGCCGCGCGCCGTGATTCGCTGGGTTGGCTGGAACGCTTCGGGCGCGCGCTCAGTGGCGGCCGCCTGGAATCTGCATTGCTGGCCAATGAAGACCGGCTGCTGCTGGACCTGGCGGGCTGGAACACACGTCGTGGCACCGCCATCTATCTTGGCCTGCGCCTGCTGCTGGGCGTGCTGGTGCTGGTGCTGGCCCTGGCGTTCAGCAGCTCCCAGGGGCTGGCCAGGATGATGGTTGTGATCGGTGCGCTCGCGGCAGGCCTGCTGCTGCCGAAGTTCATCCTCTCTTCGTGGGTGAAGCGGCGACGGCGCGCCGTCGACAACGAGCTGCCCCTGCTGATCGACCTGCTGCGCCTGCTGCAGGGCGTGGGCTTCAGCATGGACCAGAGCCTGCAGACGCTGGGCGACAAGCTGCGCGACGCGTTGCCGGTGCTTGGCGGCGAGTTGCAGGAGGCCAACGTCGCGTACACCCATGGCCGCACGCGCGCGCAGTCCCTGCGCCGGCTGAGCGAGGTCTACGCGGATGATGACCTGACCAGCCTGATGCAGTTGATCCTGCAGGTGCACGCGCACGGCGGCGCAGTGCAGGAACCACTGCGGCAGTTCAGCATCCGGTTGCGCGAACAGCGTCGCAACGCCCTGAAGGAAAAGGTTGGCAAGCTCTCGGTGAAGATGACCGTGGTGATGATGCTGACCCTGCTGCCAGCGCTGATGCTGGTTCTTGCCGGACCGGCGCTGGTCGCGCTGGCCACCACCATGTCCAAGATGGGATCGCCCTGATGCCTGCCCTGCGCACCTCCTGCCTGTTGCTCGCCCTTGCCGCCGTCGCCAGTGGTTGTGCGTCGACCACGCCGAAGTACCTGCGCGCGCCCAGCCTGGCCGCGCCCGAACCGGCGCCGCAGGACAGCCGCAATGCCTACCTGGAACTGATCGGGCGCATGCAGCAGCAGGGTGCCTGGTATGCCTCGCTGGCCCACGTCGATGCCTTCCGCCAGCGCTATGGCGACCCGCCGGCGTTGCGCCTGCTGCAGGCCGACGCCCTGCGCGAGACCGGCCAGGCCGACGCTGCCATCGCCCTGTACCGCGAGCTCTCCAGTGGCCCGCAGGCCGCTGCAGCCGCACACGGCCTGGGCCTGATCGCCGCGCGCCGTGACGATGATGGCGGCAGCGAGGAGGCACTGGCCCGGGCCACGCAGCTGCAGCCATTGAACACCGATTACCTGGGCGATCTCGGCTATGCACGTCTGCGTGCAGGCCAGTTCGAACAGGCGCGTGAACCGTTGGCCAAGGCGCTGGAGCTGTCTCCAGGCAATGCCAAGGCCACCGCCAACCTCGCCCTGTGGGCGGTGCTGCGTGGCGACACCACCACGGCAGAGCGCCTCGCCGGACAGGCCAATCTCAACGAGGACACCCGCCGCAGCATCCAGCAACAGGCCGCGCAGATCCGTGCCCGCCTGCAGCAGCGCCAGGCCGCCGCGGCAGCTGCCGCAGTCGTGCCGGCCCCTGCGCGTGCTACCGCCAGCGATGCCGGCAGCAACCGGCCCGGCGCCACGCGACTGGCGGCGGAACCACGCCGCGACAGCCGCGATGAGCGCGATCCGCAGCGCCTGCCGCCCTCGATGCTGGAGCGCTTCAGCACCTCCGATCAGCCGAACGGAAACACTCCATGAGCACCATGCCCCTGACCCGACACCTGTTGCCTGCACTGGCCTGCCTGCTGTTGACCGGCGGCGCGCAGGCGCAACAGCAACCCCTGACCGGGCAGATGCTTGGCGGCGGCACGCCCGCTGCGCCGGCTTCGCAGCCGCTGCAGTCCGAGTCACTGGCCACCGTGGACCTGGCGACCCCGCCGGCACCGGTGCCGCAGGCGGCGCCTGCAGCGGTCGCCACCACCGACGGCAACGCTGCAGCCGCGCGACCCGGCCGCAGCCAGATCGGCGACACCACGCGCGACCTGTTCCGCCTGCAGGCATCAGGGCAGCAGGCCGGGCAACGCCTGCCGATCCTCGGCGACCAGGCTACGTTGAGCTACGCCCGCTACATGAAGAGCTTCGAACACGAGATCCCGGACTTCTTTGAAACCGATGTCGCCAAGTCCAAGGGATCATCCTCATCGGGACGCTGAGGTAGGCCATGAAACGCCCACGCCAGTTCAGTTTCGGCCGCCCCCGCGGCGGCATGTCGGTCACCATGATGCTGGTCATGCTGGCGCTGCTCGCCATGCTGGGCCTGGTAGAGATCGGCTATCTGTTCTGGGCCAAGCGTGACGCACAGAAAGTCGCGGACCTCGCTGCACTGGCCGGTGCACAACGGCTGGAGCTGTGCACGTCTGACAACAGCGACAACAGTGCAGCGCGGCAGAGCGCGGTCACCCAGAACAGGTTTGCAGGCACCGTGCAGATCCGCTGCGGCAACTGGAGCGCCACACGCAGCACGTCGAACCGCTTCGTTACCACCGTCGATGCCAGCAACCCGCGCAATGCCGTGCAGGTGGTCGCGCAGCGCAGCGTGCTGCCGTTCTTCGGCCAGAACACCGGCCTGCCCACCGTCAGCGTGGAGGCCGTAGCCCGCCGTTCGGAGCCCACTGCAGTATTCGCGGTCGGTTCGCAGCTGCTGCGCACCAATGGCGACTCGGTACTGTTGTCGACCCTGCGCCTGGTCGGCCTGGATGTGACCAATGCCACCGTGCTGTCCTATGACGGCCTCGCCCAGGCCAACATCACGCCGTCGGGTCTGCTCAAGGCGCTGAACATCCCGGTCAGCGCCAACCTCAGCGTGGCTGACTTCAACCGGCTGCTGTCGGTCAACAAGGTCTCGCTGGCACAGCTGGTCGATGCCACCGCCACCGTGGTCGGCCGCGACAGCACCGTGGGCGTACAGCTGCGTGCACTGTCCGATCTGGTCGCCACCCAGCTGGACATCAACAAGCTCAACATCGTGCTGGGCAGCCAGTCCGGTGGCGGCGGTCTGTTCGCCGAAGTGGTCTCGCCCGATGGCACGATCGGCAGCGCGCTGGAAACGAAGGTCAACGTGCTCAACCTGATCAGTACCGCCATCTCCATCGCCAACGACGGCAATGGCGTTGCGGTGAAGGGACTGGACCTGCTGGGCATCAACATCCAGGCCGGCGTGGTGGAACCGCCCTCGATCGCCATCGGTGGCGTCGGCACACGCGCGTACAACGCGCAGGTGCGGCTGATGGTGGACGTGGACAGCAACAACCTGTTCGCGGTGGGCCCGTTGCTGAACCTGCTCGGCACGCGCCTGCACCTGCCACTGCATGTCGATGTCGCCAACGCGATGGGCACGCTGACCGGTATCCAGTGCGGCGCCAGTCCACCCAAGGCCACCATCCAGGTCGATTCGTCGGTGCTGCGCGCCTGCGTCGGTAATGTCGACCCGGCGCAACGCTTTTCCAGGAGCAATGTCTGCGACGCCACCCTGAAGAACGAGCAGTTGCTGAGACTACTCGGACAACCCTTGATCAATGACAGGATCACCCTGCCCGCCCTGACCAGCTCCCAGAACCTGACCCTGGCCGCCGGCGAGACCGCCTCGACCCGGATCAACCCGCTGGCAGTAGGCAACGCGGTGTCGGACCTGGTCAATGAACTGCTGCGCGTGCTGTCAGGCATGCTCAGCTCACCCAAGCAGGGCATGAGCGCCAACGACACCGCCAAGGCACTGGCCGACCGCTACCTGCAGGCCACCTTCCCGCCGAACACCCGCTATGAGGTGGACAAGTTGATTCCACTGCTGCGCGATGGCGACGCAAGCCGGCAACTGGCCCCGCTCAACAGCTGGACCGTACCCGGAGGCCTGCCCTACGCCTGCGGCCTGCTGAACCTGGCCACCTGCCACAAGGACGGTCCGGTCTGGGACGCGTTCAAGGTGACCGTCACCGGCCAGGGACTGGGCGTGCTCGATGGGCTGCTGGGATCGCTGGTGGGCGGCCTGCTGATCAACCGCTGCGACAGCCTGCTCGGCAACCTGATCGACTACAACGGGTGTGTACGCAACAACCTGGCCTCGTACATCCAGACCGCGCCGGCCGGCTTCCTCGATGGTACCGGTGGAACCGGCGTCACCAATCCGGATGGCAGCGTGAGCTGCAGCGGCCTGCTGTGCACGCTGCTCAAGCCGATCCTGACCGCCCTGCGGCCGGTGCTCAACAGCGTCGGCACCCTGCTGACCAACCTGCTGGCGAGCGTGCTGGGCCTGGAACTCGGCCGCACCGACGTCAACGTGCAGTCGATCCAGTGCAGCGCGGCGCAGCTGGTCTACTGACCCGTGACGGGCGCCCTTGGCGGCGCCTGCGCCCATGCTAGACTCCCGGCGGGGAACCACCTTCATCTCAACCCACACTCATCCGTGGATGGTCTAGACATGCGAGAAACTTCAGGGGGCGCGGTCTTCGCCCGGCACGCGCGCGGCGCGGCACTGCTGGCCGTGGCCATGATGCTGGTGGCACCTGCGGCCATGGCTGCCCGTGGCGACCGCGAAGCAGCAGAGCCGGCCGCACGCAGCGCGCCGGTGGTGCGCAACACCGTTGACGAGCTCAAGCAGCTGATGGATTCGCGCCAGCTGACCGAGCTGCGCACGACCTACAACGGCAACTATGGCGCCAGCCTGCTGTTCAACGCCAACACCCTGACCTACTACGTCGCCCTGTTCCAGGAGAAGAACTTCTGGCGGGTGATCAAGACCGATGCGGTCGACAACGCCGAGCGCGTCTACCGCACCTTTGCCCAGCAATCGGAACAGCTGGCGCAGGTCTACATCGATACGACCCGCCTGGAAGCCGGCAAGCGCTACACCGAGCGCCTGGTGGCCTACAACGAGGAGCGCCTGCGCACCCTGCAACAGGAAATGGAACAGCAGCAGGCGCAGTCGGCCCAGGTCAGCGCCGCCCTGCAGCAGGCGCAGCAGCAGGCAGTCAGCCTCAGCACCGACGTGCAGAGCACCAACAGCCAGCTGGATGCGCTGCAGCGCCGCATCCAGATCCTGCAGGCCGAACAGGGCAACCCGGAGCTGAGCCTGCCCAAGCCGGAAGGCGTGCCCTCGCCGGCACCGGCTGCCGCCAGCGACGGGCGCTGAGGCCAGCGCGCAGTAGTCCCGCACGACGGCGCCCTTGGGCGCCGTTGTCGTTTCCATCATTACCGGATTCAGCGGCACGCGTCGTACACCGCGTCATCGAGCTGCCGACGCTGTACGAAGTCCAGGCGCTTGACCTTGGCCAGCACCTCCCCGCGGCGCTGTCGTGCGCGCTCACAGGCTCTGGGGTCCGTGCTGATGGGTATCAGCGCGGCCTGCGGCCGCCCCGAGCGCACGGTGCGCGGTCGCGCCGGCACCGCGCTGCCCGCGCCGGCCGGCTTTGGCACCGGTCCGCGTGACAGCGACTGCTCCTCGGGCACCTCCCAGCGCCATTCCGCATGCCCCTGGCAGGGTGTCTGCTGATAGACCGGATGTGGCCCGTCCACGCATTTGTAGACGTTGGTCTGCGCATGAACCGCCGTGACCAGCATCAGGCACAACAGTGGGCTGCATCGCATTCTCGGCATCGGGGGCTCCTCGACCAGCTGCCGCCATCGTCTGTGCGGTGGCCGCTTCATGCCAGAGCGATACGCGTCACAGTCCGGGCAATCCAGCACAGCCGTGCAAGCCGTCCGATGTGCACTGCGATGTACTGCCGAAGGCACCGGCACCGCTGCCAGTGCCTTCCCTCCCTTCCGCCAAGGAACCCGCAATGAGCAATTACGTCACCGTCGCCGATGGCGCCCGCATCTTCTACAAGGATTGGGGCACCGGCCAGCCGGTCGTGTTCGCCCACGGCTGGCCGCTGTCGTCCGATGCCTGGGACCCGCAGATGCTGTTCATGGGCCAGAACGGCTTCCGCGTGATCGCCCACGACCGTCGCAGCCACGGCCGTTCGAGCCAGACCTGGGATGGCAACAACATGGACACCTACGCCGATGACCTGGCCGCGGTGATCGAGGCGCTGGACCTGAAGGACGCGATCCTGGTCGGCCATTCCACCGGCGGCGGCGAAGTGGCCCACTACATCGGCCGCCACGGCAGCAAGCGCGTGTCAAAAGTGGTGCTGGTCGGCGCCGTGCCGCCGCTGATGCTGAAAACCGACGCCAATCCGGCCGGTACCCCGCTGGACGTCTTCGACGGCATCCGCAAGGGCACGGGCGGTGACCGCTCGCAGTTCTTCAAGGACCTGACCACACCGTTCTTCGGTGCCAACCGCGATGGCAATACCGTTACCCAGGGCATGCGTGATTCGTTCTGGCTGCAGGGCATGCTCGGCGGCGTCAAGGGCCAGTACGACTGCGTGCACGAATTCTCGGAAGTGGACTACACCGAGGACCTGAAGAAGATCGACGTGCCGGCGCTGGTGGTACACGGCGATGACGACCAGATCGTCCCGTTCGATGCCTCGGCGAAGCTGTCCTCGCAGATCATCAAGGATGCCGAGCTGAAGGTGTACGCCGGTGCGCCGCATGGCCTGACCGTCACCCACGCCGACCAGTTCAACGCCGACCTGCTCGCGTTCGCGCGCAGCTGATGTACCGCGGCGGCGCTGCACCGGTGCCGCCGCCCCTTCGGTAGTGCCGGCCGCTGGCCGGCAACCCCGATCACCCATCGTGATCACACACAGCCGGCCAGCGGCCGGCTCTACCACCGGCGGGTCAACCGCCTCTGCTTCGGTAGTGCCGGCCGCTGGCCGGCAACCCGATCACCATCGTGATCACGCGCAGCCGGCCAGCGGCCGGCTCTACCACTGGCGGGTCAAACGCCTCTGCTTCAGTAGTGCCGGCCGCTGGCCGGCAACCCGATCACCATCGTGATCACGCACAGCCGGCCAGCGGCCGGCTCTACCACCGGCGGGTCAAACGCCTCTGCTTCGGTAGTGCCGGCCGCTGGCCGGCAACCCGATCACCCATCGTGATCACGCACAGCCGGCCAGCGGCCGGCTCTACCACCGGCGGGTCAACCGCCTCTGCTTCGGTAGTGCCGGCCGCTGGCCGGCAACCCGATCAACATCGTGATCACGCGCAGCCGGCCAGCGGCCGGCTCTACCACCGGCGGGTCAACCGCCTCTGCTTCGGTAGTGCCGGCCGCTGGCCGGCAACCCCGATCACCCATCGTGATCACGCACAGCCGGCCAGCGGCCGGCTCTACCACCGGCGGGTCAGATGTCGGTGTGGTGATGCGGCACGGCGGCAGGCAGCGGGTCATGCCCACCCACGAAGTGACGCACCACGGGGGCACGCTCACCGCGATGCAGCTCCCGCAACACTTCCTGGATGGCCTTGTCATCAGCGGTGATGCGTTCGTGCTGGCGCAGGTGCTCCAGCCACGACGGGGTCACGAAATACTCCAGGTGGATGCCTGGACTGGCCACGTCCTCGACCACGCCCCAGACCACCGCGCCATCGCGGCGGCGGATCGTACCCAGCGCGCGCATCTGCGACTGGAACGCGGCACGCTCAGCACCGTCGATGCGGTACTCGATGGTGACCAGCACCGGGCCGCGATCGTTCGACACCGGCACCGACAGCTCGGGTGCGGGCCAGTGCCCGGCCGGACGCAGGTTCAGATCCTCGGTGCCAGCAATCCGCACGCGCCACACCAGCAGTCCGCCGATCACCGCACCTGCGGCAGCCACCAGCAACGCCAGCTCCGGCGAGGTGCGCTGTGCCAACGCGCCCCAGCTCAGGCCACCGGCCGCCATGCCGGCCGAGAACACCATGATGTACAGCGCCAGCGCACGCGCGCGTATCCATGCCGGCACCGCCGTCTGCGCGGCGATCTGCAGCGACGACAGCACGGTGATCCAGGCGAAGCCATTGACCAGCATCACAGCCGGAAGCACGTACCAGCTGCGGGTCAGCGCCAGCCCGACCAGGCTGAGCGCCAGCGACAGCGTGGCCAGCAGCACCAGCAGGTCGCGATCCAGCTGCGCGCGCAGCTTCGGCAGCAGCAAGGCACCACCTACGGCACCGATACCGATGCAGCCCAGCAGCATGCCGTACTGCCCCGCCCCACCCTGCATCTGGCCGCGTACCACCACCGGCAGCAGTGCATTCATCGCCGCAGCAAAGAAGAAGAAGCCCACCGACTTGATCAGCACGGCCTGCAGGCGTCCAGCGCGGCTGGCATAGCGCAGGCCCGCCTTCAGCCCTGCACCAAAGCCTTCCGGTGGCAGGCTGGATTGCTTGGGATCACGCTTCCAGCCCCACACCACGAACAGCATCGCGGCAAAGGTGATGGCATTGAAGCCGAACGCCCACACCGCACCCAGCTGCGCCACGATCACGCCACCAATGGCCGGGCCGATCGAGCGGGCGATGTTGATGCCGATCGAGTTCAGCGCCACCGCCGAGGCCAGCATCGGCTGCGGCACCAGCTCGGACACGATCGCGGCCTGCGCCGGCATTGCCATCGCTGCACCGCAACCCATGCAGAAGGTCAGCAGTACCAGCAGCTGCGGAGTCAGCATGTCCATCGCAGTCAGCGCCGCCATCACGGCCGCGACCAGCAGCATCCAGCCCTGGGTCGCCAACAGGTACCTGCGGCGATCGACGATGTCGGCCAGCGTTCCGGCGGCGAGTGCCAGCAGCACGATCGGCACCGTGGTGGCCGACTGCACCAGCGCCACCATCAACGGCGAACCGGTACGTTCGGCCATGACCCAGGCGGCCGCCACGTCATTGACCCAGGTGCCGATGTTGCTGGCCAGGATCGCCAGCCAGATCGAGCGGAACATCTGGATCTTCAGCGGGGACCAGGCACCTGCGGCCTGTACGGGGGGTTGCGACGCGCTTGCGTTCACCATTGCCATGCTCCAACGATCGAGGCGAACAGCGTGTCCTGGCCACCGGCCTGCTTCAGCGCAGGACCGGCATCGACCCAGGCCAGCTGCAGCTGCCATTGCCAGTGTTCGCTGGCCTGCCAGCGGGTTTCGGATTTGTATTGATTACCGATGCGGCGCGCAGCACCGGCACTGCCTGGCAACGCCACCAACGGCGCCGGCGTGGTATAGACCGCATCGGCGCGACGATGCTTCCAGGCCATCTGTACGCCCAGCTCCGTCGTCACCGTGTCGTGCAGGCGCAGGCTCAGGGTCGGCTGCACGTCCATCAGGTTGGCCGGGGCCAGCAGGCTGGCCTCGCTGAAGTAGGCCGATTTCGGGAACAGTGCATTGAAGGTTCCCAGGCGGCCGTCCCGCGGATTGCCATCGCCGCTGGCGACGTCGGCCTTCAGCCCCAGGCGTGGTTGCAGCGGCACATCGTTCCAGCGCCAACCGGTATCGGTAGCCAGCGTCCAGGCGCGAATGTCGAGGTTGCCGGTCGCGGTGCGCAGTTCACCGCCCTGCGCCACCAGCTCGCTGTTCCAGTCCAGTGCACCGGCCTGGCCGAACCAGCGCGCACCCAAGGTCTGCCGCCGCTCGATGCCGGAACCCGCCGCGAAGCGTGCGCCTTCGCGGCGGTAGTCCAGCAGATACAGATCCCACTGCGCCGCGCCCTGCCCGCGTGCCGTGGTGGCATAGGCACCCCACAGGTGGGCACCGTGCTCCCCGCGATCATCAAAGGCACCCGGCCGGTTCTCCACCGGTCGCAGTGCCATCAGATCAAGCGTGCCGAGGCGGCCCTTCCAGCCCAGGCGCGCACCATCGAAGGCCAGGCGGATGTTCGGCCCATCGCGCACCGACAACAGTCGTGAGCTTCCGTAGCCGGCTTCCTGCCGACCGAGTTGCAGGTGGAAGCCGCCGCGCTGCCAGCGCCAATACGCCTGCTGCACGTCCAACGCGCTGCGGTCGGTGCGGCCGGGTCCGCCAGCCCTGCCATTCTCAGCATGCACGCCCAGCTGCAGCTTTGCCTGCCAGCTGTCCTCCACATAGGTGGCCGAGGCCAGCGCACGCAGCAGGCCATGGCCATCTTCGCTGCCACCAATACCGAACCGGGTCGGGTCGTAGTACAGGCCACGCACGCGCAGTGAGGCATCCCACTGCAATTGGCCGTCACCGGCGTCTGTGCAGTGGCCACCCTCGCAGGCCAGCGCCAGCGATGGCACGGCCAGCAGCGCCAGGCTCAGAACGCGAAGCACGAGCATCCCATCGCGCCCCAGAACGCGGTCAGGTCATTGGTCGGCGCCGCGTGCTGCGCGGCATGCCCGTGCGCACCGTGGGTACTGCAGGCCACGCCGTGATGGCGGCGATGGGTGGTGGCCAACCCGGTGGCCGCACCGCCGACGTGGTAGCCACCGAACCGGTTGACCGGCGACCAGTCCGGCATCGCCGGCGGCAGCTGCGGCGCAAGGCCGGCGTAGTCGCCGTCGGCGTGCACGATGCGGCCGCCGACCACGGTCAGCAGGCTGGTGATGTCGGCAATTTGCGCGTCGTCGACGCGGAAGAAATCGGCCGAGAGCAGGATGAAGTCGGCCAATTGGCCAGCTTTCAGCGTGCCCTTCACCGCCTCGTCGCCGGAGAACCAGGCGCTGCCCTGGGTCCACAGGCGCAGGGCCTGCTCGCGTTCAAGCAGGTTTTCCTCGCCATACAGGGCCAGCCCACCCACGGTGCGCCCGGTCACCAGCCAGGACAACGCCACCCACGGGTTGTAACTGGCCACGCGGGTGGCGTCGGTACCGGCACCGACCGGCACGCCTTCGGCCAGCATGCGCTTGACCGGCGGCGTGTGCCGCGCGGCCTGCACGCCATAGCGCTCGACGAAGGCTTCGCCCTGGTAGGCCATGCGGTGCTGCACGGCAATGCCGCCACCCAGCGCACGGATGCGTTCGATGTTGCGCGGGGTGATGGTCTCGGCGTGGTCGATGAACCAGTGCAGGCCATCGAACGGCACCTCGCGGTTGACCTGTTCGTACACATCCAGGATGCGGGTGATGCTCTCGTCGTAGGTGGCGTGGATGCGGAACGGCCAGCGCTTCTCGACCAGCAGCTTCACCACGTCGTGCAGTTCCGGCTCAAGCTCCGGCGGCAGTTCCGGGCGGGGCTCGTTGAACAGTTCGAAGTCGGCGGCGGAGAACACCAGCATCTCGCCGGCACCGTTGTGGCGCAGCAGGTCATCGCCCTGGCGCGGCTGCAGGATCTCGCTCCAGCCACGGAAGTCATCCACTTCCCTGCCCTTGTTCTGGGTGAACAGGTTGTAGGCAATGCGCACCGTCAGCTGGTCATCGCGGTGCAGCTGCTCGATGACCTGGTAATCCTCGGGATAGTTCTGGAAGCCACCGCCGGCGTCGATCACCGAGGTGATGCCAAGCCGGTTCAGTTCGCGCATGAAGTGGCGTGTCGAGTTCGCCTGGTACTCGATCGGCAGGCGCGGTCCCTTGGCCAGCGTCGCGTACAGGATCAACGCATTCGGCTTGGCCAGCAGCAGCCCGGTCGGGTTGCCCAGCGAGTCACGCACGATCTGCCCGCCCGGCGGATCCGGCGTGTCCTTGGTGTAGCCGCAGGCGCGCAGCGCGGCACGGTTGAGGAGTGCGCGGTCATACAGGTGCAGCAGGAACACCGGTGTATCCGGCGCGATGTCGTTGAGCTCCTGCAGGGTCGGCAAGCGCTTCTCGTTGAACTGCGCGGCAGTGAAGCCACCGACCACGCGTACCCACTGCGGCGCGGGCGTGCGGTCGACCTGGGCCTTCAGCATGTCCAGGGCGTCGCCCAGCGAGCGCAGGCCGTCCCAGCGCAGTTCCAGGTTGTAGTTCAGGCCACCGCGGATCAGGTGGGTGTGGCTGTCGTTGAGGCCGGGCAGCAGGCGCCGGCCCTGAGCGTCGATCAAGGTCGCTTCATTGCCCCAGCCACGCATGATCTCCTCGTCGCTGCCGACGGCAACAATGCGTCCTTCCTGCACGGCCAGCGCCTGCGCATGCGGCTGCTGCGGGTCGAGGGTGGTGATGCGGGCATTGCGGATGACCAGCGTGCTCATGCGACGCTCCTTGGAAGTGGAATCGAGTTCGGCACCGGCACGGCCGGCCAGACCGAGCGCAACAGCGGCGCCGCTGGCCAGCAGCACGTTGCGGCGGCCGTGATCGAGGGGATCGTGACTCATGCGAGGTCTCCCGGAAGGCGATGGACGTCCAGTGCCCAGGTGCCGGGCCCGGCCAACGCGATGGCCAGCAGTACCGTGGTCCACATCAACGGGTACTCACTGCCACCGCGCATCCAGAACCAGCCCCTGGGCAGGGCCAACAGGACGGTGAAACCGATGAAGGCGGCCGCTGCAAGCGCGGCGATGCGGGTCTGCCATCCCAGCAGCACGGCCAGCCCGGACAGCACCTGCAGCAGGGCCAGCAACAGCGGCAACGGTGCCACCGCTGGCAGCCCGAAGCTGCGCAGCTCGGTAGCGAAGCCGGACAGCCCCGGTCCACCGAACCAGCCGAACAGCTTGCCCAGTGCGTGCGGCAGCAGGAAGCCTCCTGCCGCCAAGCGCAGCATCAGCAGGGCCAGGTCGAGGCCATGGCCAGCCAGCATGCTCAGTGCCCGCCTTCCTGCGCGCCGAACATGCGCTTGGCGTACTGGATGCCGATGCCGTAGCCGCCGGCATGGTCGCGGGCAATGCCGGTGGTCAGGTCGTAGGTTTCACCGCGTGCCCAGTCGCGCTGCAGTTCGAGCAGGTACTGCACGCTGGTCATCGGCACCGCGCCGGCCTGCACCATGCGGGTGATCGCACGCTCGTGCGCTTCTTCGCTGACATCGCCGCAGGCATCGGTGATCACGTAGACCTCGAAACCCTGCGCCAGCGCCGACAGCGCCGGCCCGACGATGCAGACGCTGGTCCAGAGGCCGGCAAGCACCAGGCGGCGCTTGCCGATGCGGTTGATCTCGTCGATCACCGCCCGGTCTTCCCAGGTATTCATCGAGGTGCGGTCGAACACCGGCTGGCCTGGGAAGATCTGCGGCAGTTCCGGGAACATCGGGCCGGAGAACGACGCTTCTGCAACCGTGGTCAGCACCACCGGCACATTGAAGCCCTTGGCCCCCTTGCTGATCAACGACACGTTGTTGCGCAGCGCGGAGATGTCGATGGTATGGGTAGCGAATGCCATCTGTGACTGGAAGTCGATCAGCACCAGGGCATGGTCGGTGGGCGACAACAGGGCCGGGGCGGGCGTGGCGGTGGCAAGGCTCATGGGTGAACTCCGTTGGAAACACGATCAGGGGGAAGCAACAGGGCTGCATCGCCGGCCAGGTACTGGCCGGGGCTGCAGCCGGTCTCGGCGCGGAAGCTGCGGACGAAATGGCTCTGGTCGAAGAAGCCGAGCTGCTGCGCCAGGCAGGACATCGGCAGGTGCTGGGCCGACAACAGCTGGCGCGCACGTTCGATACGGCGACGGCGTACATAGCGCAGCGGGCTGGCGCCGGTACCGCTGCGGAACAGGCGCACCAGATGGAAGCGACTGACGCAGGCGACGGCCGCCAGTTCGGTGACCCGCAGCGGCTGTGACAGGTGTTCATCGACATAGCGCAATGCACGCTGCAATGCGGCGACCTGCTGCGGCGCCAGTGAAGCGGCGGGCGGATCAGGCGGAAGGATGGTGGCCATGCGGGACGCCGCGAAGGGATGCCCCATGGTGCGTGACCCCTGCGTGATGCCCTACCCCCGTCGGTCGAGGCCAGCACCTACCCGAATGGGGGAGGCCGACGGCCGAGCAGGCGGCGCCCGAACAACCGCGCATCCAGTGAATAAGCGCCAGGGCCCAGCGCCAGCAAGGCCAGCGGCAACACCACCAGTGGCCACGGCAGTGCCTGTGCATACAGGCCCAGTGTTGCCGGCACTACCGCCAGCGGCGTCAATACGCCCAGTGCAAGCATCGCCACCGCCAGCAGGCATAGCGCCGACAGCCAGCCCGCGTGCGTGCCCGGCGTGCACAATGCAGCGGCCACGCACAGCCGCAGCCACAGCAGGCCGATGCCCGGCCCGCGGTCGGGGAACATCACGAACAGGCGCTGCATGGCCGGACTCCACAGGACATGCCGGCGTGATAGCCGACCACGGCACCAGGCGCCTACCCCGTTCGGGTCACCCGCGGCTGCCCCGCACCTGCGAGAATGCGCGCCATGCGTGGCCGCCCCTTCCCGTTCCTGCGTCGCCTGCCGGCGCTGCTGGCGTGCCTGCTGCTGTGGACCGCCCTGCCCGCCCTCGCCGTGCAGCGGCCGGCCGTGAGCAGCGGGTTGCCCGGCTACGAGCACACTGCCTGGCGGGTCGGCCAGGGTGCACCCGGTGACATCTGGGACATCAGCCAGGACCGTGACGGCCTGTTGTGGTTGGCTACCGGTTCGGGCCTGTACCGATTCGACGGACGTCGCTTCGAACGGCAGGCGCCACCGGCTGGCACCCGCTACCCGTCCACCAACATGGTCACGTTGGAACACAGCGCCGATGGCGCACTGTGGATCGGCTACTTCCAGGCAGGCATCAGCCAGTTCGCGCGCGGCCACCTGTACAACTACGGCCGCGGCCAGGGCGTGCCGGTTGGCGTGGTACCGCACTTCAGCCAGGACCGCGACGGCCGCATGTGGGCAGCCATCAATGGAGGGCTGCGCGAGTTCGATGGCCAGCGCTGGCAGCCGCTGCCCGCAGACACGGGCGTTCCGGAACACCGCGTGCAATGGGTGCTGCACGACAGCCGTGGCACCTTCTGGGTACTGGCCAACCTCAGGATCTGGATGCGTCCTGCAGGCCAACCGCGTTTCGAGGACACCGGCATTGCTGTATCC
Source organism: Stenotrophomonas sp. YJH_SMC_54 (assembly GCF_059368435.1). Lineage (NCBI taxonomy): Bacteria > Pseudomonadati > Pseudomonadota > Gammaproteobacteria > Lysobacterales > Lysobacteraceae > Stenotrophomonas > Stenotrophomonas sp. YJH_SMC_54. Next base: position 167,198 of record NZ_JCAFRS010000008.1, read on the forward strand.
CAGATGGCGACGCTGACCGAGAGCCCGCAGGGCGAAGTCTGGCTGGCCGACCGTGTGCGCGGCACCTCGCCGCTGGCCAATGCGCAGGGCCTGCTGCCGGACAGCGAACGCGAAGCGCGACGCCTGCCGGACCTGGTCGCCGCGCGCCTGCAGTTCACTGCCGACGGCGCGTTATGGGCCACGATGAGCCCGCATGGCGGTGTGGCCCGGGTCACGTTCGACGGCAGCCGCGCCGTGCGCATGGAGCGTTTCGATTCGCCGCACGGGCTGACCGCCACCTCGGCCGTGCCGATCATCGCCGACCGCGAAGGCAATCTCTGGGTCGGCACCAATCTGGGCCTCAACCGCTTCCGCGTGCGCAGCGTGCACACGCTGGCGGTCGGCCCCAGTGATCCCTATCGCTCGCTGGTGCGGGCCAGCGATGGGCGTGTGTACGGCTACGGCGAGGACCTCAAGCCGTACGACCTGCGCCGGCCACTGCTGGAAGGCAGCGCCGCACAACTGCAGGCGGCCGCGCGCCGGGCACCCACGCCGATCTGGCAGTTCGACTGGGTCAACCTGGCACGCACGGTGGCCGGCCACACCACGCTGATTCCGCTGCCCGAGCCCTTCACCGGGCAACCGCTGCATGCCCTGCTGTTCGCCGATGACGACCAGGCCTGGGTCTGCACCGGTGAACGTGGCGTGCTGCACTATCTGCACGGCCAGTGGCAGCGCGAAACGCGCCTGCCCGAACAGGCCTGCTCATCACTGGCGCTGGATGCCAATGGCCAGCTGCTGCTCGGCTATGCCGACGGCCGGCTGCGCAGCATGGGCGCGACCCGCATCGAAACCTTCGATGCCAACCACGGGCTGTTGGTCGGGCCGGTCACCGCGCTGCTGCACCACCAGGACCTGTTGCTGGTGGCCGGTGAGGCCGGGCTGGCCGCCCGCCTCGGCAATGGCCGCTTCATGCCGGTCAGCACCGACATGGCCGGCGTGCTGGAGGGCATCACCGGCATGGTTGCCGATGCGCACGGTCACCTGTGGCTCAATGGCAGTCGTGGCCTGGTCCGGTTGGGGAGCGATCAGTTGCGGCGGGCGCTGCGTACCGGGCAGCCGGTGACGCCACGCCTGTTCGATGCGGTGGATGGCATGCCGGGCATCGCCCTGCAGAGCGGACCGATCCCCACCGCCGTGCTGGCCGACGACGGCCTGCTATGGCTGGCCACCAACCAGGGCCTGGCCTGGCTGGACACCACCCGGTCGCACGTCAATGCGATGGCTCCCAGCGTGCGCATCGGCGACGTGCTGCATGGCAGCGAACGGCAACCACTGCGGGACGGCCTGCGCCTGCCGGCCGGCACCAGCCAGCTGCAGATCGACTACGTGGCGCTGTCGCTGGCACGCCCGGAACGCAACCGCTATCGCTATCGCCTGTCCGGCGTTGACGATAGCTGGCAGGACGCGGGCAGCAGCACCCGCGCGTATTACACCAACCTCGCGCCAGGCAACTACCGGTTCGAGGTGGAAGCCGCCAATGAGGACGGCATCTGGAGCACCGCACCGGCCAGCCGCAGCTTCCGCATCGCGCCTACCTTCATCCAGACCGTGTGGTTCAAACTGCTGTGCACCGCCGCCGTGCTCGCACTACTGGTGCTGGCAGTACGCATCCGCAGCGGGCAGCTGGCCGCGCTGTTCCGTGCGCGCCTGCAGGAACGCAATGGCGAACGCGAACGCATCGCGCGCGACCTGCACGACACCCTGCTGCAGGGCAGCCAGGGCCTTATCCTGCGCCTGCATGCGATCAGCCAGTCACCCCAGACCCCCGAGCCGGTGCGCAGCCAGCTGGAGTCGGCGATGCAGCTGGCCGAGCGCAACCTGGCCGAGGGCCGCGAGCGGGTCAATGCGCTGCGCGAGGGGCCGTTCGCGGGTCGCGACCTCGCTTCGGCACTGGCCGATGTGCACGCCGAGTATGCCGGGCACGGCACCAATCCGCTGCGCCTGACCGTGGAAGGCCCCCACCCACCGCTGCAGGCTGATGCCGCCGAGGAAGTGTTCCTGATCGGACGCGAGGCGATCCGCAATGCGCTGCGCCATGCCAATGCCAGCGCCATCGAAGTGGAGCTGTCCTACGGCACGCGGTGCTTCCTTCTACACGTGCGCGATGATGGCGTGGGCATCGCCGACGAAAATGCCGGCCATGGCCATTGGGGCCTGCAGGGCATGCGCGAGCGCGCGCAGCGCCTTGGCGCGGAACTGCAGCTGTGGACCCGCCCCGGGCTGGGGACCGAAGTCGCGCTGGCAGTTCCCGCCCGGCGCCTGTATCACCGCCGCCCATCACGTTGGCGCTGGCCCTGGAGTAGAACGAGCCATGACTGAAACCCCTGCCCCGATCGGCGTACTGGTGGTCGACGACCACCCGCTGCTGCGTGACGGCCTGGCCGCCCTGCTGGGCGCACAACCCGATCTGCGCCTGCTCGGTGAAGCCGCCGACGGCGAGGAAGCCATCGCACGCTACCAGCAGCTGCAGCCGGACGTGGTGCTGATGGACCTGCAGATGCCCCGCCTGGATGGTGTGGAAGCCATCGTGCGGATCCGCGCGACGGACCCGCGCGCGCGCATCATCGTGCTGACCACCTACCGCGGTGACGTACGTGCGGTGCGGGCGTTGCAGGCCGGCGCCAGCGCCTACCTGCTGAAGGACATGCTGCGCCACGAGCTGGTCGACACGATCCGCATGGTTGCGGGCGGCCGGCGCGCGCCGATTCCACCAGCGGTGGCGGCGAGCATCGCCGCGCATGTGGTGGAAGACCGGTTGTCGCCGCGCGAGACCGAAGTGCTGCGGCACGTGGCCGGTGGCCTGTCGAACAAGCGCATCGGCGAGCGCATGCAGATTTCAGAGCAGACGGTGAAGGCGCACATGAAGAGCCTGATGGACAAGCTGGGCGTGGGCGATCGCACGCACGCGGTGACCCAGGCGCTGCGGCGCGGCATCATCAGCCTGGACGACAGCGGTCACGATTAGGGGGTTGTTCGGCAGGGCTGCAAGCCCTGCCGAACGCCCCCCTTACTTCAAGCGCAGGAGCAGGCTGCCGCCCGCACACACCACTGCCAGCCAGGCCACGCCGTGCCACCCCCACTGCGCCAGCGCCAGGCTGCCCAGCGCACCACCGGCGGCCATGCCGATGAACATGCCCGTGAACAGCAGCGCATTGAGGCGGCTGCGGGCCGGCGGCACCAGGCCATAGACCAGCGTCTGGTGCGCCACCAGCGCTGACTGGAAACCGAAGTCGAACAGCAGCGCACTCACCACCAGCAGCGGCAGCAGCGCGGCGGCCGGCAACCAGGCTTCGGCCAGCAGCAGCCCGAAACCCAGCAGCGCCACTGCGATCGCCAGCCGCGCCACCGCATGGCAACCCAGGCGATCGGCGAAACGTCCTGCAAACGGCGCAGCCAATGCGCCGGCCGCGCCGGCGATACCGAACGCACCCGCCGCCGCACTGCCCAGGCCCAGGCGGGCATGCAGCATCAGCGCCAGCGTCGACCAGAACGCGCTGAAGCCCACTGCCAGCAACGACTGGCTGGCCACCGCACGGCGCAGCTGCGGCTGCTCGCGCCACAACGCCAGCAACGAACCCAGCAACGCCGGATAGCGCAGCGTGCTGGTCGGTGCGAAACGCGGCAGCGCGCGCGCCATCACCGCGCCCATCGCCGCCACCGTTACCGCAGCCAGTACGAACTGCGTGCGCCAACCCCATGCTTCAGCCACCACGCCACTGACCACGCGCGACAGCAGGATGCCGAGCAGCAGGCCGGTCATCACCCGGCCGACGATCTGACCGCGCTGTGCATCCGGCGCCAGCACCGCAGCGGCAGGCACGATGTCCTGCGCCAGCGTGGCCATCAGCCCGACCAGCAGGCTGGCCATCAGCAGCCCCGGCAGGTGCCCGGCCATCGCTGCGGCGCCAAGTGCCAGTGCCAGCAACGCGGACTTCAACAGGATCAAGGTGCGGCGGTCGAAGCGGTCGCCCAGCGGTGCCAGCAGCAGGATGCCCAGTGCATAGCCGAGCTGGGTCAGGGTCGGTACCAGGCCGGCGGCGCGCTCGCCTGCGCCGAGGTCCTGGGCGATCAGGCCCAGCATCGGCTGGCTGTAGTAGAGGGAGGCGACCGAGAAGCCGGCGCCGGCCGCCATTGCCAGCACCAGCGGGGTGGAGGGTGCGGTCGCGGGCGCGGCGGCGACGGATAGCGAAGGGGTAGACATGGGGGAGCCCGGTGGAGGAAGTGGGCGTATCCTGCCGCTATTCGCCACACGTCTGTAGTAGGCTTCATTACATATTCTTCATACGCCATACGCATGAATGACCTCACCACCGGCGCCGATCGCCTGGATCTGCTGCGCACCTTCCTGCGCATCGTCGACGCGGGCAGCCTGTCTGCTGCGGCCGTGCAGCTGGGCACCACCCAGCCGACAGTCAGCCGACGCCTGCAGGCCCTGGAGCGACAGCTCGGCCTGCGCCTGCTGCAGCGCTCCACCCACGGCCTGCAGCTGACCGAAGATGGCCTGCGCTGCCAGCGCCATGCGCAACGCGTGGTCGACGAATGGGAGTCGCTGCAGGCCGAACTGCACGGCGAACCGGAAACGCTGCGCGGACGCCTGCGGGTAATGGTGCCGCACGCCTTCGGCCAGGCGCAGCTGCTGCCGACCATGCTCGCGTTCCTCGCCCAGCACCCACAGCTGAGCCTGGAGTGGATCCTTGAAGATCGTCGCCCGGATTTCATCGCCGAAGGCATCGACTGCGCGGTGCGGGTGGGTCCGGTCGACGAACCGCGCATGGTCGCACTGCCGCTCGCCGAAGTGCCGCGCATCGTCGTGGCAGCGCCGTCGCTGGTGCAGGCCACCGCGATCAGCACACCAGAACAAGCGCAGGCACTGCCGTGGATCTCACTGGTCACCTACTACCGCGAACGCCTGCTGCTGCATGACGCACAGGGCCGCGCGCATACGCTGTCGATCAGCCCACGCCTGCTCAGCGACAACCTGTTCGTGGTGCAGCAGGCCGCACGCGCTGGGCTGGGCGCAGCGGTGGTCTCGGCCTGGCTGGTAGCCGACGATCTCGCACAGGGGCGGCTGGTACAGCTGCTGCCGGACTGGCAGGCGCCGGCACTGCCGGTGCATGTCGTGTTTCCTGCTGCGCGCCAGCAGCCGCCGCGGCTGCGCGCCTTCATCGATGCGATGAAGGCCGCACTGCCGCAACTTCATGGAATGCGGCCGGCACCGCGTTAGGCCAGCGGCCGCGTCATCCACGCATGGCGTGGATTCCGTCCAACCCCATAGGGTCGGATCCCTTCCCACCGGGAAGGGCTCTGACCCTGTCGGTCACTGCGTCTTCGCCGCCTCGGCATTCCACGCCGCCACCCTGGCCTTGGTATCAGCCAACATCCTGTCCAGCGCAGCGCGGTCATACACGCTGCCACGCAGGATCACGCTGTCGATCTTCTCGGTGGCGGCGATGTCCTGCAGCGGGTTGGCGGTCAGCAGCACCAGATCGGCGGCCTTGCCCTGTGCGACACCACCGTAGCGGTCCATCTGGCCGAACCAGGCCGGACCGGAACGGGTTGCGGCCGACAGCGCCTGCGGTGCGGTCAGGCCTTCCTTGACGAACAGCTGCAGTTCCTGGTGCAACGCGATGCCCGGGAAGTTGAACGAATTGAGGAAGCCCGCATCGGTACCGGCGATGATCGTCACGCCCGCCTCCTGCAGCAGCGGCAGCACCGCGGCCACCTGGTGGTACTGCGCGTGGCGCGCTTCAATCTGCGCCGGCGTGGCCTTGGCTGCGCGGTCCACGCGCCACTGGTAGGTCGCGCGCAGGCCAGGGCCGATGTAGGCCAGGTACGGATCGTTGGCGTGGTCATCCTGGTCAAGGAAGTCGAGGATGCGGCCACCATTGAGGGTCGGGGTCACGAATACGCCGCGCTTTGCGAAATCACGGTAGGCATGCATCGCAGTGTCAGGGTCGAAGCTGGCGTCGAGGCGCCGGTTGGCTTCGGCGCGGTCGATGCGGCCTGCGCCGAAGTCGGCGGCGATCTGCGCTTCATCCTTGCTGCCGGCCTTGAATGCGTAGTCCAGATGCTCGATCGAAGCCAGGCCGGCATCGACCGCCTGCTCCACGGTCAGTGCCATCGGAATATGCCCCGAGGCTTTGAAGCCGGCCTTTCGCGCAGCGCTGGCCGAGTACAGGAACAGTTCCGGCTTCAGCGTGCTGTCGGTGATCTTCACGAAATCGACCTTGTCATGCTGCAGGCGGGCGATCGCCTTGTCGGCGTCGGCCTCGCTGCCCACTTCGATCGTGCCCTTCCAGACCGGCTTGATGCCTTCGATCTTCGCACCGGAGCTGAGCAGGCGCGGGCCGAACAGCGTGCCCTTGGCGATCTCGCCGCGCCACTGCAGCACCTGCTCGGGCAGGTCGCCGGAGCAGTCACGCACGGTGGTGATGCCGTGCGCGATGTACAACGGCAGCAGCGCCTTGTTCTCTTCGATCAGCGCCGGACCACCACCGAAGTGCACATGCATGTCCCACAGGCCCGGAATCAGGTACTTGCCCTTGGCATCGATCTGGCGGGCCGCATTCCATCGGCTGCGCAACTGCGCGTCCGGGCCGACGGCGACGATGTCCTCGCCACGGATCACCACGCTCTGCCCGGCCAGGGTGCTGGCGTGCTCGACATCGACCACGGTGGCATTGCGGATCAGCAGGTCGGCGCGCTCGGCGGCAGACGCCGACAGCGGTGCTACCGCAAGGAGGATGGCAAGGGACAACGGACGGGAACGGAACATGGACAGCATCCTGATGGGCACGCCCAGCGTGCGGGTGGAAGGGGTTTGCATTCAACGCACCGCGCCGTGCTGGCGCAGCAGGGTCTCAATTCCGGTATAGCCGCGCTGGCGCGCGTGCGCCAGCGGCGTCACGCCGTCGCCGTCGGCAAGCTCCGGGTCGGCACCGGCCTCCAGCAGCAGCTGCACGATCTGCACGTGGCGCGCACCACCATCGCCGAGCAGGATCGCTTCCAGCAGCGCGGTCCAGTGCAGCCGGTTGACATGGTCCACCGCCACACCGGCCCGCAGCAGCGTGCGCACGGTGGCGACGTGACCGCGCTCGGCGGCCGGAATCAGCGCGGTGCCGCCATAGCGGTTGGTGCTGCGCAGATCGGCGCCATGCGCCAGGGTCATCGCCAGGATCTCGTCCAGGCCGCGCGCACCGGCGTACAGGTAGGCGCTGTCCTGCAACGCGTCCTTGGCGTTGACGTCTGCCCCGGCCTCGATCAGCTCACGCGCGGCATCCACGTTGTTGCCATGCGTGGCCAGCAGCAGCGCGGTGCGGCCCTGGCCATCGCGCGCCTCCAGCGTGGCGCCATCCTCGATCGCCTGTCGCACCGCATCGGCGTCGCCGCGGCTGGCAGCATCCCGCAGGCGCGCGTCTGCGTCGGCCCTGGACGTGGCGGTGCAGGCGGGGGTGACCATGGCCAGCAGGCACAACAGCAGCACGCGCGTGAACGGCGCAGGCCAGCCAGCGGAATGATGGACGCGCATGACAGTGTCTCCTCATGTCCGTCGCCACGGAACGCCGTGCGACGGTAGCAACAGCCGGGCATTGCCGGCCCCTGCCCTGCATGGTAGAAGTCGGCCTGGGTATCCAGAAGTGAAATGTTCAAATGCAAGACAGTGCCAAATCGAATAGAACCCTGTTCGAACTGGACCTGCTGCGGGCGCTGGTGATGGTGGCCGACTGCGGCAGCTTCACCACGGCGGCCACGCGCCTGCATTCGACCCAGTCCACGGTCAGCCAGAAGGTGCGCCGGCTGGAGGAACTGGCCGGGCATCGCCTGCTTGAACGCGGCCATCGCGACGTGCACCCCACTGATGCCGGCCACACCCTGCTCGGCTACGCGCGGCGCATGCTCGACCTGAACGAGGAAATGGCGCAGGCGCTGGCCGGTGCAACGGTGGAGACCGCGGTCCGCATCGGTGTTCCCGAGGACTTCGTCAACGCACAGACCACGCGCATGCTGGCCGCCTTCAGCCGTCGACACCCGCAGGTGAAGCTGGAGATCAGCAGCGGCCTCAGCCGCGATCTGGCGCAGGGCTTCGACCACGGCGAGCTGGACCTGGTGCTGGTCAAGCAACGCCGCAACAGCCGCCAGGCGGTGCATTGCCGGCGCGAGCCGATGCACTGGATCGACAGCCTGCGCAGCAGCTGCCTGCAGCAGGACCCGCTGCCGCTGGTCACCTTCCCCCCGCGCGGGCTGTACCGCGACGAGATGATCCATGCCGTGGAAGCGCTGGGCCTGCGCTGGCGCATCGCCTTCACCAGCTCGTCGCTGAGCGGCATCCAGGGCGCGGTGGCCGATGGCATCGGCATCAGCCTGCTGCCGCGCCGCGCGGTCAGCCGCGAGCACCGCATCATCGATGGAGAGCGCGAGCTGCCGGTGATCGACAACTACGAGATCGGCCTGCTGCATCGCGCGGACGCCGATGATGCCGTGCGCGCACTGGCCAGCGAGCTGTGGCGGCAGGTGCAGCGCGAACCGGACTGACCACGGTAGATCCACGCCATGCGTGGATGCCTTTCGCGCATCACGCATCGAAACATGGTCACTCCGGCCGTATAGCGGGCAACAATCGCCTCGTAGAGTGCCTGTTGTTTCCGTGCCCCACGGCGCCCTGCCATGTCCGACGAAATCCCCACCCGCTTCGATCCCCTGCCCGCTGCCCTGCAGACGCATCTGCAGCACCAGCGCTCGCCGATCGCCGCGCGCGTGGCGGCCGGCTTCCCGACGTTGCCGGTGCAGTGGCCGCTGGCGGCCAGCACACTGCAGCGCGTGATCGATGCCAAGCTGATCGACCGTGCCGACTGCGATGGCTGGGAAGCGCTGGGCGTGGCATTCGGTGACACCCTGGCCCAGCGCGTGCCGGGCCTGGCCTGGATGCAGGTCACCGATGCATGGGGCATCGACGCGGTGCTGCGTTATGCCGACAGCAGCCTGCAGATCGGCGCCAGCACACTGCTGCTCAAGCGCGTCGAACAGGGCGAGATCATCGACATCGCCCACCTGCTTGCGTGGCTTGAGGAATTCGTCGCCACCCGCGCCGACGATTACGCCTGACGGTACATCGGGGTAGATCCACGCCATGCGTGGATGAATGAGACCACGCGATGGCGCATCCACGCCATGACGTGGATCTACAGCCAGCGGCCGTCGACCACCACGCGGCGCTCCACCGGCACCCCGGCCACAGCGGCCGGGCCGTGGTCGGCACGCACGGCCACGAACGTCGCCGGCCGGCCTTCGGCAATACCATGCTGCGGCAGGCCGATCGCCTGCGCGGCGTGGGTGGTGACCATGTCCAGCGCCAGCATCAGGTCGGCATCGGTGTAGAAGCCGGACCGGTAGCCCAGCAACATCGCCCGCTGCAGCAGGTCGCCGTTACCGTACGGCCACCAGCAGTCGCGGATGTTGTCGTTGCCTGCGAACACGCGCACACCGGCATCATGCAGCGCGCGCAGCGGCGGGAAAGGATGATCGCCCGGCGCGTTGCTCATGATCGCCACACCCGCCGTGGCCAGTGCTTCGCCCACCTGCAGCGCGCGCGCCAGCGGCACGTCGCCCAGCGAATAGGCATGGCTGACCGCAACCCGCCCCTGCAGGCCGGCGGCCCGCGTCCGCGCCGCGATGCGCAGCAGCTGGGCCAGGCCGGTTTCGCCGGGCTCGTGCAGATGGATGTCCAGCTGCACGCCGTAACGCTCGGCCAGGCCGAACAGCAGCGCCAGCTGGCCTTCGGCATCACCATCGAGCGTGGTCGGGTCGATGCCGCCGAGCACCTCCACGCCCGCGGCAAGCGCCTGCTCCAGTACGGCGGCGGTGCCGGGACAGGACATCACCCCGGCCTGCGGAAACGCCACCAGCTGGATCCGCATGATGTCGGCGCAGCGCAGTGCCGCCTCGCGCACCGCTTCGAGATGGCCGAGACCGGTGCTGCCGTCGATATCGACATGGCAGCGCATCGCCACCGTACCGAAAGCACTGCATTGGCGGATCAGCGCCTCGGCACGGTCCACCATCGGTGCCGCACCCGCCACCGCCGCCTTCTCCACCGCCAGCCGCTCACGCAGGCTGTTCACCGGCTGGTGCGGGTGCCAACGGTCGCCGACGAAGCTCTTGTCGAGGTGAATGTGGCCGTCGACCAGCCCGGGCAGCACCGCGAAGCCCTGCAGGTCGACGCATTCCGCCGCGTCGGCCGGCGCCGCCTCGCCATTGAGCCCGCTGATGCGGCCATCACGGATATGGAAATGCAGTGGCGCACCGTCGCGGTCGACACCGCCATGGACGAACTGGAGGGTCATCGGGAACTCCCGGAATGCCAAGAATGGCGCCATCGTGCGCCTCGCCGCAGCCATCGGCCAACGAAATATCTGGATGGCACGCATTCACCAGAACGATGACTGCCCTGCGACAACCGGTCGCAGCCACGCCGTGCACACCCCTGAACGGGTAACATGGGCGCCTGTTTCCGCTGTGATGCCGCATGGGCCCGTCCGACCGCCACGATCGTCTCCGCCGCTGGCAGGCCGCGTCCCTGCTTGCCGCCGCCCCGATCGCCAGCCTGTCCGCCACTGATGCGGCGGCCGCTGCGCCGCTGCAGTCGCCGCCGGGTCAGCAGCGCATTGCCCCGGCTGCACTGGTCGAGCGCCTGCACCAGCGCGTGCTGTCCGGGCAGAGCGCCACTGCCACGCTGGAACACTGGTGCGCCGAGCACGGCCTGGCCGAACAGGCGCGGGTGCGTGCAGTGCGCGTACACGGCCAGGACAAGCCTGCCCCCGCCGACGTGCTGCAGGCGCTGGGTGTGAAGCCAGGTGCCGAGCTGCGCTATCGCCGCGTGCAGCTGGTCTGCGGCAGCCGCGTGCTGTCCGAGGCCGACAACTGGTACCTGCCCGGCCATCTCAGCCCGGCCATGAACCAGGTGCTGGACAGCACCGACGAACCGTTCGGTCGCGTGGTCGGCCCGCTCGGTTTCCAGCGCCAGACCTTGGCCGACCAGACGTTCTGGCCGCCGCGGGGCGAAGGCGACCGCGGCGTGATCCTTGAAGTGCGCGCCCTGCTGCGCGACCGCCAGCAGCAGCCTTTCAGCTACGTCATCGAGTCGTACCTGCAACAGGCGCTTCCGTAACGCGCCGTGGCGCCGGTCATCCGCCGGCGCTACGGGCCCGTGATGCCGTTGGCGGCCGGATCCACCGAGAACACGAAGCGCCCGCCATGCTGGTCCCTGCCCCATGTCATCGGCGCCGTGGCCAGGCTGTAGACCGGGGCCACCTTGTCCATGCCGATCGCCTCGGACCAGGCACTGAAATCCTCATCGGTACGGCTGCGGATCTCGCCAACGCACAGGCTGTAGCCGCAGGCAAAAGACACCAGCGTGCCGTCGTTGCCGATGAGCCGGGTCGCGGCCGCCCTGTAGAGCCGGGTCAGGTCCTGCACTTCCAGGTGACCGGCTGCATCGCGCTCGAACTGGCTGATCGCCTGCGCGAAGGCCTTGTCGGAACCCAGCACCGCCTCGCTCTTCTGTGCGGACACCGCACCCTCGTTCAGCAGCATGCGCTCGCCCTCGAGGAAGTGACCCTCCGGTTGCGCGAGCCCAGGGGCAGCCGTCGTGGTACTCGATGCCGTTGGCACGCGCGCTGATACAGCATCGGTCGCGGGGTTGGAAAGGGACGGCGCAGGCGCGGCATTGGCCACCTCCGCGGCATCCTCCACGCTGGCCGCCTGCCTGCCACTGCAACCTGCAATGGCCAGCACGGCAATCACACTCCACCCCCTGACATCCATGCGCATCCTCCTCCGTGTATCGCCCCAGCATGCCATGTGCGCGCCGGCAACACGGATGCACTGCACAAAGAAAAGCCCGGCAATGCCGGGCCTTTCGTTCGCCTGCCGGATCAGCGGAACCGGTAGTCCAGCTGCACCCAGTACTGGCGGCCATACGGATCGTAGTTGCCGACCGGATAGAACGGCCAGCCGCCACCGTTCTTGTCCGCCGGCGGGCGGCTGTCACGCAGGTTGTTGACGATCACGCCCACCGACAGGTTCTCGCCGAATTGGCGGAACACGCTGGCGTTGTAGGTCATGTACGGCGCGATGCGGCCACTGCCATCGGTCTTCGGCAGCGAGCCGAAGCGGTTGCCGTACAGCGTGGTGGTCCAGTCACCCTGGTTCCAGGTGATGCTGCCGTTGGCCTTGCTGCGCCACTGGTAGTCATCCAGCGAATTGCGGATGTCACGCTCCGGATCATCGGAGAACTGCCGGTATTTGTGCTCCAGCACCACGGTGTAGGCCAGGCGCGTGGTGAAGCGGCCATAGCGACCGGCATCGAAACGCCAGTTGCCCTTCAGGTCCAGGCCGCGAACCGATTCAGAGGCGGCGTTGATCGGGTTGATCAGCACACGGGTCACCTGGTCCGGCTGCACGGTTGCATTGGACGGGTTGCGGATCACACGCGACAGCGCGTCCTGGCACAGCGGTGAGCCGATGTCACGCGCCTCGCCGCCCAGCGTCTTGCCCAACCGGCAATCGGCCTCGTCGCGCAGGATGCGGCTGGTATCGAGGCTGGTCACCTCGTTGTCGATGCGGATGTCGTAGTAATCGGCACTGAAATCCAGGCCAGCCAGCGGCGACCAGACCACGCCGAAGCCATACGACTTGGCCGACTCCGGCTGCAGCTGCGGGTTGGCACGGTTGCTGTAATCGATCGACAGGCCGTTGTAGTCGCAGTTGTCATACGACTGGCCTGCGGTGCGGCAGCGCCAGTAGTCGGTCATGCCCGGGTTGTAACCACGCGTCTCTGTCGCGAACACGTAGTTCATGTCCGGCGCCCGGAAGCTGGTGGCAGCGGTACCACGGATCAGCAGGCTCTCGATCGGGCGGAACTCGACGCCGAAGCTCCAGGTCGCCTTGCCGATATGCTCACCACCGGCTCGGTACTGGTCATAGCGCCCGGCCAGGGTGGTGGTGAGCGACTGCAGCAACGGCAGCTGCAGCTCCACGCCGGCAGCATAGCGGTCGCGCTCGCCACCGGCACCAATACCGGCGCTGGTGTTCCAGAATTCACCGGTGCCCAGTCGCGGGTCCGGTCGATTGCGATAGCCTTGGCTGCCAGCCTCGACCACCGCGGCCAGCGCAGCGTCGCCACCGGGCAGTGCGAACAGCCGGCCGTTGACGCTGGCGCTGAAGGTCTGCAGCCACGCCGCGTTGCGGCTCTCCTGGTAGCCGGACAGGTCCTGGTACTCATTCGGGCTCAGCGGCTGGAACAGGCGCGCCGGGTCCGGCGCATAGACCTCTACGCCATTTCGCACGCCCAGCTTCGGGCCAAGCAGGTATTCATTGATGCCGGCCAGCAGCACCGGGCGACGGGTGCGGTTCTCGTAGCGTGAGCGGCTGTAGACCGCTTCATAATCCCAGCCACTGTCACCGATCTGGCCGCGCGCGCCGACGTTGAACGACCAGGAATTTTCCAGGAAACGGTTGGCATTGCGCGGCAGGCCACCGATTTCCTCGGGTGCAAAGCGGCGGTACCAGCTTTCCAGGTTGCCGGTGGTCTGGTTGTAGAAGTAATTGCGGGCCGAGGTCCAGGTGGGCGCACGGGTGTTGTTGGTGATGCGTGCGCTGCCCACGGCCAGATCGGCGAACAGGTCGGTGGTCTCGTTGACGTGGAAGGTCAGCAGGCCGTAGCCGTTGAGATTGCGCTTCTCGGTCTGCACCGTCCAGTAGCTGGCGGCGGCCTCGTTGCTGCCGCAATACCAGCCCTGGCGCGGGTTGAAGGCGCGGAACACGCTGCCGCCATAGATGTCCGACGCCGCGTCGCAGCCATTGACGCCCGGATCGATGTTGCGACCGGTGGCAGCGTTGCGGCGATACGCGATCGCGGTCGCCTGCGGCGCCTTGCCAGCCGGGTCATCATCCAGCGAGTCCATGAAATCGCGCTGGCGCGCATGGATCGCCTTGCGCACATCGAACTCGAAGCCGAACAGCGCATCCCAGCGCTCGCCGGAACTGCCACCAACCACCTGCGCGCGCTGGTTGTCGCCACCGCCCTGCTGGGTGCCGCCGGCCCGCACGTTCACGTCCACACCCTCAAAGCGGTCCTTGAGGATGATGTTGACCACGCCGGCGATGGCGTCGGAGCCATACACCGCCGACGCACCGGCCGCCAAGACCTCGATGCGCTCAATCAGCGCACTGGGAATGTTGGCCAGGTTGACCACGTTCACCGAGCCCTCGTAGGCCAGCGGGTAGTCGGCCTGGCGGCGTCCGTTGACCAGCACCAGCGTGCGGTTCGGGCCCAGCCCGCGCAGGTTGATGGTGTTGGCCGCCGGAGTGAAGGTGTTGCCGAAGTCCTCACCCTGCACGTTGCCGGTGTTTTCGGTCAGGGCGCTCAGCGCGTCGAACGCGTTGCGGTAGCCCTGCGCGTCGATCTGCTCGCGGCTGATCACGGTCACCGGCGACGGCCCTTCGACACTGGCGCGCGGAATGCGCGAGCCGGTGACCTTCACTTCCTGCAATGAGGTGGGTGCGCTTTCCTGCGCGAAGGCCGGCGACGAGACCAGCATCAGGGACGACAGCGCGAGCACCAGCGGACGCGGGCGCAGCGCCTTGTGGGAGGCGGACATGGGCTTCCTGGGGGAGTTGACGGGTGGTATGGGACCGGAGGCCTGCGCGGCGCATAACGATCCCGTAACGAAAGTGTCCTGAATGGATGGTTTCAACGGAAATGACCAGCCCTGATGGACTTATGCCTGAACCGAATCAGGCTCCGCCCGGTGGTCGTCGCGTTTTTGCAATCTTTTGAATGGTCTGGCGAAGCGGGCATTGCCATCGTTCCGGGGATGATGACCCCGTACCCCACATCCCTCCTCCCCCCGCTGCGCCCTGTGTCGCGCCGCCATCTGCTGCAGCTGCAGGTGGCACCGGTCACCCTGCGCCCGTTCCAGCGGGCCGATCTGCCGGCCTGGCGCCTGTTCGACGACCGCCGCCGACGCGGGCGCCGCCATCCGGCCGGTATCGACGAAGAAGCCCGCTTCCTTGCCCACATGCATCGCTCGCGGCTGGAGCAGGACAACGACCAGCTGCTGCTGGGTGTGTTCGATGACGAGCACGGCACTGTCCTGGACCAGCTGCATGTCCGCCTGCAGTCCCTGCATACGCGCTGCGCCGAGCTGCTGTCGCTGCAGCACTGGCACCCGCACGTGGATGCAGCGCTGCGCGCGCTGTGCCCGTTCCTGTTCGAGGATGTGGGCGTGCACCGCCTGTTCGTGATGCTGCCACCGGACTGCAGTGACCCGTTCGCCACTGCGCTGCACGCCTTCGGCTTCGAGCACGAAGGCCTGTTGCGCGACCATCATCTGGATCTGGATGGCTGGCAGGACCGCCAGCTGCTGGCGCTGACTGCACCGGTCTGGCGCAGCCGCCAGCAGCCACCGGGTTAGCGGACCCGCTCCAACGCGTCGCCTGCGCCGGTCAGCACCGAGCAGGCGTGGTCCTGCAGTTCTTCGGCGCTGGCCTCGTTGCCGGTGCCGGCGTCCACCCGGGTCGCCAGCAGGATGAAACCCGGGCCGCCCTGCACGGCGTCCCGGCCGGCCACGACCAGGCTCCACTGACCAACATCGTCCACGCCTGCGAGGTCGTAAGCCAGCAGATTGAGCGGATTGGCGGTCAGTTCCGCGCCCGCCAGCAGGCGTGCCTGGTATTGATGGCCGCGCAGCAGGACCGGCAGCGGTGCCCAGCGGCTGCCGAGGGCGGCAGCATGCGTGTCCAGCGCCTGCAGCACGTCGGCACGCAGGCAATCCACGTGGATATGCAGCTGGTGCTGCGAGCGGCCGTGCGGCGAGTTCAACGCCAGGCTGGCGACGTTGCGCGGCAGTGGTTGCCGCAAGGCCTGTTCGGTGTGGCTGCGCGCCTGCCAGGCGGCAGCGAAGTAGTTCGGTGCACCACGCTGGTACAGGCTGCGGCTCTCGATACCGCTCACCTTGTCCAGCGGCATCAGCAGGAACTGGTAGTCGCCGTGCGCATCCTTGACCAGCACATCGCGGCGGTCTGCGGCCGTCTCCACGCGCAGGCAGTCGCCGCGTGGACCTTCGGCGCCCCGGCAGTCACGTTCGATCAATCGCCACAATGCATCGGAATGGGCCGGCGGCGGCGCACTGGCACAGGCGGACAACAGCAGCAGGGACGACAGCAGGAAGGGGCGCAGGGACACGGCAACGACTCACGGAGCAGGCACGGCAGACAGCGCCGCGCTGCATTCTAGCCAGTGCGAAGCTGCAATCAGTAGGTGCCGAACGGCACTTCAACCACGATCGGGGCGGCACCCTCGCCGGCCTGCAGGCTGTAGCGGTCCAGCGCCCCATCGTCATCGGCGTGCGGCTGGCGCTGGAAATGCAGCGGGTAGCGGGTGTCCCCCAGGCGCACGGCGCTGCCGTCGGCCTCCAGCGCTGCACCTTCCGGAATCAGCAGCCCGCCCAGGTCACTGTAGGCGCCAGGCACATCGGCGAAGCTGTAGTCGACCAGCTCGTCCACCCGCTGCATCGCATAGACGTGCGGCACATAGGGGCGTGCGGGGCTGCGGCCATTGCTCAGGTCGGTCACCCAGGCCTGCGGCAGGTGGTACTGCTCGCGCAGCGCAGCCACGCCCAGCGAGGGACTGGCCACCTGCAGGCAGCACACCGTCCGCTTGCCTTCACGGTCGAGGATGGCGAAACGATCGCCTCGGGTCGCCGCCTGCGGCAGCATGGCAAACGCCAGGTTGCGCTGCGCAGGCTCGTAGCCCGCTTCGGTCTGCAGGTTGCGCCAGGCACCGAATACCGGGGTTTCGACCGGCGCGGGTTCCGGATCGGCAGCGGAGGCGGCAAACGCCACGCCCAGCAACGACAACACCAGCGCCGTCATCGTCTTGTCTTTGCCGCGGAAACTGCCTGCCGTCATACCGTATCCAACATCTGCGCCGGAAAGGCCCGGCCTGCCCGCTGGCGTACTGCCAGCCATTCCTCCCACTATGCAATGACCACGCTGTGCCGGCAATGACCGGGACGCTGACGCCTTTCGCACGCTCGGTGCTATCGTTCCCGCCATCTTCCCTGCGCAGGAGCGCTCGCATGTCTGCATTCCGTCTGTCCCTGTTGCTGCCGGCCTCTGCCCTGCTGCTGTCGGCCTGTGTCAGTACGCCTGGCCCGGAAGTCAAAGGCAGCGGCCGCTGCGACGCCAGCCAGCTGGGCTGGGCGATCGGCCAGCCGGCCAATGAGCCCAACATCCGCCGCCTGTCCCGCGAGAGTGGCGCCGGCCTGGTCAACCCGATCGGCCCCAGCACCATCACCACCAAGGACATCCGCCAGGACCGCCTGCGCGTGTTCGTGGACAAGGACAACATCATCACGTCCACGCGCTGCGAGTAAGCGCCGCCACCGCTTTTGTAGGGTCGAGCCATGCTCGACTGGCTTTTCGCGCCGCCCGTCCGAAGACCCGTCGAGCATCGCTCGACGCTACAATTCAGGGTTCGGTATAGCCGGCACAGTCCGGCAGTGCCTGGTCCGGGTGGAACATCCCCGCCCCGAAGCGGAACAGCCGGGTGTAGGTACACGCCGGGTCCTGTTCGATGCGCAGATCCTGCTTCTTCAGCGGCCCCCTGGCCAGCGAATCCTCGAAGCGCGAAACACCGGCCGGGTACCGGGTCGCCACGGTCTGGTAGCGCAGCACTGGCATGCCCTCGGCAACCGTATCCAGCGCCAGCTTCGCCGAGAACCCGTATTCGTCGTGGCAGGCACCGGCGCGCTGCTTGATGTCCTGCTCGCTGAAACAGGCGCGGATCATCGCATTGCCCAGCCATGGCACGGTCAGCACGTCGTCGTCCACCTGGATGTCGTCCTGCAGGTGACGCACGCGTGCCAGCTGCAGCGTGGACGCGTCGGCACCTCCACCGGAGTACATGGTGCTGAACTTGACGATGCCACCCACCAGCACATTCTGGCGGGCGCGCTGCTGCGGGTCGGTCACCGGTTCATCGCTGCCCACGCCAGGGGCCAGCCGCACGATCCATGGCCACAGCGACAGCTCGCTTTCCTGCGGCACGTCGATGCTGACGTGGTAGGTGTGCGGCTTGCCCTGGCCCGGTGCCTTCTCAAGCACTTCCAGCACGGTCGGCCGGTCACCCTCCTCGGCAACCGGCTGCACGCGCACGCACCAGTTGCCGTCCCGCGTGCAGTCATAAAGCCCCGACGGTCCAGTCTCACTCGCGATCAGTACCTGTCCCAGCGGCTCCATCACGTTGCCGGCAGCATCGCGCTGCTGCGGCAGGATCGCGCTCTGGGCCAGCGCCAGCAGCGGGGTCGCCAGCAATGCAGTGCACAGGGTGGCGCAGACGGCGGCGGTGGGCATGGATGGCTCCTGCGGATGGGCTTCCGATGGTAACCGTTGCCCGGGCGGCGTCGAGCCATGCTCGTCTGCTGTCTGTCGGCAGGAGCAGCCGAGCATAGGGGCGGCTCTACATCATCCGCAATCGCAGCCACCCCAGCCCTTGGCCTTCGAGGTCTGGCCGATACCGGGATTGAACGTGTTGCTCGGGTCCAGCTGCCTGTAGAACCCGGCCAGCGCCGGCTTGGCCGGGTACAGGTGACCGACATTGTGCTCGGCCGGGTACTCGGCACCGCGCTGGTCCAGCAGCGCCCACATCGCGTGCTCGATCGCCATCGGGTCTTCGCCCTTGCGCGCGATGTAGTCCTGGTGGAACACGTGGCACAGGAAGTGCCCGTAATACAGCTTGTGCAGCAGGCGGCCGTCGATATCGGCCGGCAACTGCTCGAACCAGTCGGCATCATCTCGGCGCAGGGCAATGTCCAGCGCCACGATGTCCTGCACCTGCCCGCGATGCACTTCGCGGTAGCGCACCGCGGCACCGGCCACGGCAAAGCGATGCAGGAACGCCTTGCGCCCCTCCTCGGCCGTGCAGTGGAAAAAGCCGCCTTCGTGCCCGGCGAAGAAGGCGCGCAACCAGGCCTCGGTTTCCGCAGCGTCCTGGGCAGAGACCTTCAGCAACAGGTGATGCTCGTAGCGCTGGCGGAACTCGCCCATGCGCTTGGGCAGGTGCGAGGGCAGCAGGCCGGTCAGAACCTGCATCACCCGGTCAGTCACCCCACGCAGGCCCAGCCGTTCGAACCAGCCGTCGACGCGGCTCTTCAATGCGAACGCGGCAGGTACACGTGCGGTGCCGAGGCGGTCGATCAGCAGGAAGCTGTCCTTGCCGTAGCGCTCGCCGATGTCATAGGCATCGCGGTGGATGTACTCACCGGCAATCGGCAGGCGCTCGAAGCCGGTCAGCAGCTGGCGCCGGATCGCCGTGAGGCTGTCGGTGCGGTTGCTGCCGATGTAGAAGACTTCGGCGGCCTCCTTTTCGAAGGTATCCAGGCGCACCGCGAACACCGCCAGCTTGCCGGCCGAACCGGCAGCCTCGTAGTGGCGGCTGGGATCAGCATTGAAGCGCGCCGGGGTATCGGCGTCGACCTTGCGCACTTCGTCGGCGTAGCGCGGATCGGAGGCCGCGCGGCCGTCGCCGTCCCCCACATCCGACGCACTGTAGTCGCCGGCCTGCAGGCGCTGCAGGATCTGCTCGGGCGTATCGCCCAGCGCGATGCCGAGATGGTTGACCAGCTGTAGTTGGCCCTGCGCATCGACCCGCGCGTACAGCGCCAGCTCGGTGTAGGCCGGGCCACGGCGCACCAGCGCGCCGCCGGAGTTGTTGCAGATGCCGCCCAGCACCGAGGCGCCGATGCAGGACGAGCCGATCACCGAATGCGGTTCACGGCCCAGCGGTGCCAGCGTCTGCTCCAGGCGGTCGAGCGTGGCACCGGGCAGGCACAGCACCTGGCGGCCTTCGTTCAACAGCTGGATGCCGGTCAGGCGCAGCGTGCTGACCAGCACGATCGGCCGGCCGTAGTCATCGCCGTCCGGGGTCGAGCCACCGGTCAGCCCGGTATTGGCCGCCTGCAGGATGACCGCCGCCCCACCCTGCACCGCTGCCTGCAGCACGCGCCACAGTTCCAGCAAGGTACCCGGGCGCACCACTGCCAGTACCGGGCCATCGCCGAAGCGGTAGCCGCGACGGAAGCGGCGCGTGGCCTTGTCGCCGGTCAGTACATGGCGGCTGCCGACCGCGTCGCGCAACTGTGCCAGCACGGCATCGTGGCCATTCATGGCAGGCTGACCAGCGAATCGCGGCCGATGTCAGCGATGCGACGCGCACCGGTCAGTGTCATCGCCACGCGCATCTCCTTGGCGATCAGGTCCAACAGGTTGGCCACGCCGGCCTCGCCCTGCGCGGCCAGCGCATAAACGAAGGCACGCCCCAGCAGCACGGTATCGGCACCGAGCGCCAGCATGCGCACCACGTCCAGGCCGGTACGGATGCCCGAATCGGCGAGAATCTTCAGATCGCCCTGTACCGCGTCGGCAATCGCCGGCAGTGCGCGCGCGGTGGACAGCACGCCGTCCAGCTGGCGGCCACCGTGGTTGGAGACCACGATGCCATCGGCACCGAACTTGACCGCATCACGCGCGTCATCCGGGTCAAGGATACCCTTGATCACCATCGGGCCCTTCCAGAATTCGCGGATCCACTCCAGGTCCTTCCAGGAAATGGAGGGATCGAAGTTGCTGCCCAGCCAGCCGATGTAATCCTCCAGCCCGGTCGGGTTGCCACGGTAGGTGGAGATGTTGCCCAGGTCATGCGGACGGCCGAACAGTCCCACGTCCCACGCCCAGTGCGGATGGGTGATGGCCTGGCCGATACGGCGCAGCGAGGCATTCGGGCCGCTCATGCCGGAGTGTGCATCGCGGTAGCGCGCGCCCGGCACCGGCATGTCCACGGTGAACACCAGCGTGGTCACGCCAGCGGCCTGCGCCCGCTCCAGTGCGTTGCGCATGAAGCCACGGTCGCGCAGCACGTACAGCTGAAACCACATCGGCCGCTGGATGGCCGGTGCCACTTCCTCGATCGGGCACACCGATACGGTCGACAGCGTGAACGGGATGCCGCGGCTGTCGGCCGCGCGCGCCGCCTGCACTTCACCGCGCCGGGCATACATGCCGGTCAGGCCGACCGGCGCCAGCGCCACCGGCATCGCCAGCGTTTCGCCGAACAGCTCGGTTTCCAGGCTCAGGTCGGACATGTTGCGCAGGATGCGCTGGCGCAGCGCGATGTCGGACAGGTCGGAAACGTTGCGCTTCAGCGTGTGCTCGGCATACGCGCCGCCATCGATGTAGTGGAACAGGAACGGCGGCAGCCGGCGTTGCGCTGCAGCACGGTAATCGGTGGAGGCGGAGATGATCATGGGGTCAACCGTGTGGGGAAGGTAGACGCGAGGCCCGTGCACGCCGGGCTTCGTTGTCATCGAGGGTGCGCAGCGTGGTGTGCACGAACTCGAGGTGGGCATGCGCGGCGGCGCGCGCGCGTTCGGGGTCGCCGGCCAGCACCGCGTCCATCATCTCGCGGTGCTGGTCGGACAGCGGCGAGAAGGTCCTCGCCGAGGTGTAGAGCTTTTCGCGGCTCTGCGAGATGTTGGTCTGCAGCAGTTCGAACAGGCCGCGCATCACCTGCAGAAGGACCAGGTTGTGCGAGGCCTCGGCGATGGACAGGTGGAAGGCCGCGTCGGCCTCCGCTTCACCGGTGGGGTCGTCCTTGCCGTGCGCGTCCATCATCGTCTGGAAGGCCTGCGCGATGCGCGTACGGTCCTCGTCGGTGGCACGCAGGGCCGCATGCCAGGCGGTGGCGCCTTCCAGCGCATGGCGGATCTCCAGCACGTCGAAGCGGTATTCCGGGTCGCCCTGGAACAGCGGCAGGTACGGCGCCAGCGGTTCATCCAGCGCCTGCCGCGCGCGCGCCGCCGGTTCGGCCACGTAGGTACCGCCACCAACCCGTGCGGTCAGCAGGCCCTGGCTGGCCAGCTGCGCGATGGCCTCCCGCAGCGCGGTGCGCGAGACCCCCAGCTGCACCGCCAGGGTGCGCTCGGCCGGCAGACGGTCGCCCGGCTGCAGCCGCTGTTCCTGCACCAGGCCGCGCAGCTGTGCGGCCACCTTGTCCGAGATACGTTGCGTGCTCATGGCGCCATTGTGGCCCGAAGCGCGCAGCGGGTGGTCGGCCAGCCGTGCATGGCTCAGGGGATCATCCAGGTCAGCCAGTAGGCCTGGGCCAGGGTGATCAGGCCGACCATGGTGGTGAAGGCCAGGCTGTGCTTGACCGTGAAACGGAACAGGTCCGATTCCTTGCCGGCCAGGCCAACCGCCGCGCAGGCAATGGCGATCGACTGCGGCGAGATCATCTTGCCGGTGACGCCGCCGGTGGTGTTGGCCGCCACCAGCAGCACGTCGGACACGCCGATCTGCTGTGCGGTGGTCGCCTGCAGCGCCGAGAACAGCGCATTGGACGAGGTGTCCGAGCCGGTCAGGAACACGCCCAGCCAGCCCAGGAACGGCGAGAAGAACGGGAACGCGTCTCCGGTGTGCGCCAGTGCCAGCGCCAGCGTTGCCGACAGGCCCGAATAGTTGGCGATGAAGGCGAAGGCCAGCACCATGCCGATCGAATAGATCGGCATGCGCAGCTCACGCACGGTTTCACCGAAGGTCTGCAGCGCCGACCGGGCTGGCATGCGCAGCGCGATGATCGCGATCACCGCCGCGAGGATGATCGAGGTGCCGGTGGCCGAGAACCAGTCGAACTTGTAGACCGCCTCATAGCTGAGCGGCGCGTCCACGATCGGTGGCATCTTCTGCACCCTCTGGTCGAGGCCCGGCACCGGGAGCTTCAGCACCCAGCCTTCCAGCGGGCCGCCTGCCGCGAACAGCGACTTGAACGGCTTGATGCTCCACAGCGTGACCATCGCGGTGAGGATCAGGAACGGCGACCACGCCTTGGCGATCTGGCCGACGCTGTAGCGCGGCGCCTCCAGTGCCTGTGCGGTCGCCTCGGCGCTGGTTTCGGTATCGAAGCGGAAGATCCGTACCGGCTTCCAGCGGCGCAGGAACAGGGTCAGGCAGACCAGCGACGCCAGCGAGGCGGTGATGTCCGGCAGTTCCGGACCGATGAAGTTGGAGGTCAGGTACTGCGCGATGGCGAAGGAGCCACCGGCCACCAGCACCGCCGGCCAGGTTTCCTTGATGCCACGCCAGCCATCCATGATCGCCATGATCCAGAACAGCACGATGACGGTCAGGAACGGCAGCTGGCGGCCGGCCATCTGGCCGATCTCGAAGGCATCCAGGCCGGTGACCTGCCCGGCCACGATGATCGGAATGCCCATTGCACCGAACGCCACCGGCGCGGTGTTGACGATCAGGCACAGGCCGGCGGCGTACAGCGGCTTGAAGCCCAGCCCGACCAGCAGCGCCGCAGTGATCGCCACTGGCGCACCGAAACCGGCCGCGCCTTCCAGGAAGGCACCGAAGGCGAAGCCGACCATCAGCATCTGCAGGCGCTGGTCTTCGGTCACCGACAGGATCGAAGCGCGGATGATGTCGAACTGACCGGTCTTGACCGAGACCTTGTAGAGGAACACCGCGCCGATGATGATCCAGGCGATCGGCCACAGGCCGTAGACGAAGCCGAAGCCGGCCGCGCCCAGCGCTTGGCTCAACGGCATGCGGTAGAACAGCAGCGCCACGCCAAGCGCGATGGCCACGGTGATCGTGCCGGCCAGCCAGCCTTTCATGCGCAGCACGGCCAGGGCAACGAAGAAGAACGCGATCGGCAGCAGCGCGATCAGGCTCGACAACCACAGGTTGCCGGCGGGGTCGTACAGGTGTTGCCAGGGCTGCATGAAGACTCTCGACTGGATGCGGAAGGTGCCCCACCGCAGGCGGTGGATCGCCGTGGCTGTCGATTATTGGTAGTACCAATAATGATTTCGATCAGACCACTTGCAGCGGATTTAACCGCCACTCCGGCGAGGAACCTATTAGACCATAGGGCTAGATGCCATATTGGTCCGACCATTTAGTCCGCATGGTAGTGCCGGCCGCTGGCCGGCAATTCGAGATTCCCTACGAGATCCGTTTCTCCAGCCGCCGCATCACTGCCAGCACCAGCACGCACAGCACGCTCACGCCGATGGCAATCACGTACTTGCTGATCCCCACCGCAATCCCGATGGCCGCCGCCATGATCAACGAGCTGGCCGTGGTCAGGCCGCTGACCTGGTCCTCGCGTGACCCACGCAGGATGGTGCCAGCGGCAACGAAGCCGACACAGGCCACCACCGCTTCGATCAGGCGTACCGGATCAACCTGCAGCAGGTCGCGGTAGCGCTCCTGCTGGAAATGCTCGGCCACCGAGTCGCCAAGGCCGACGATCAACGCGGCGGCCCCTGCGATCAGCATGTGCGTACGCAGGCCAGCGGCGTGCTTGCCCATCTCGCGCTCGACGCCGAGCACGCCGCCGAACAGCATCGCTGCGGCAACGCGCAGCAGGATCGAGACATCCTGGGTAAGTTCCATGGGAAAGCTCCGGAATTTTCCCGGAGCGTCGCGCGGCGATCGTGGGACGGCGGTGAAGGCGATGGCACGCCTTCTTCACCGCACGCATTCATCCACGCATGGCGTGGATCTTATCTCTTGCCAATCTGGCACCTTGGGTGCCGAGAGCCCGGCGTGGGCGACCGTGTGGATCCAGGTCTTGCGACCGAGAAGTAGCTTGGGTCCCCACGCCGGATTCTCCCTGAACCGCC
>NZ_JCAFRS010000009.1:0-191004 GCF_059368435.1 Stenotrophomonas sp. YJH_SMC_54
CCCATCCCGAACTCGGAAGTGAAACGCAGCTGCGCCGATGGTAGTGTGGCTCAAGCCATGCGAGAGTAGGTCATCGCCAGGGTTTACACCCAAAACCCCGCTGCTCACGCAGCGGGGTTTTTCTTTGTGCGCAGTAAATGCAGGTAGTGCCGGCCGCTGGCCGGCACCCGATGGCATTGCATCACCCGGTAGATCCACGCCATGCGTGGATGCCCTCTGCGAGGAGCCAAGGCGCCAACCAAGGTTGGCCGCTACCAACAGCAGGCCCACACAGCAATCGATTGCCGGCCAGCGGCCGGCAACTTTGTGCGCGGTAAACACCGGGTAGTGCCGGCCGCTGGCCGGCAACCCGATGGCATTACATCGCCCGGTAGATCCACGCCATGCATGGATACCCCCTGCGAGGAGCAGCGGTGCCAACCAAGGTTGGCCGCTACCAACAGCAGGCCCACACAGCAATCGTTTGCCGGCCAGCGGCCGGCACTACCAGGGGCAGGTCACGCATAAAAAGACGGCGCCCTGCGGGCGCCGTCCTGATCAAACTCGAATGGAAGGCCAGGATCAGGCGACCCGCGAGACCTCGAGCGGTTCCTGCTGGCGGAATACCGAGACTGCTTCGGTCAACGTGCCGGCCTGGTTCTGCAGCTCGCGTGCGGCAGCGGTGGCTTCTTCCACCAGCGCCGCATTCTGCTGCGTGGCCTGATCCATCTGCACCACTGTCTGGTTGATCTGCTCGATACCGATCGACTGCTCCTGCGACGCTGCAGAAATCTCGCGCATCAGGTGGCTGACATCCTCCACGCCGCCGACAATTCCCTGCATGCGCTGGCCGGCATCGGCCACCAGCTGGGCACCTTCGCCCACCTGCCGGCCCGCTTCGTCGATCAGCTTCTTGATCTCCTGTGCGGCCGCCGCCGAACGCTGCGCCAGCACGCGCACCTCGCTGGCCACCACGGCAAAGCCTCGGCCCTGCTCGCCGGCGCGTGCCGCCTCCACCGCTGCGTTCAACGCCAGGATATTGGTCTGGAAGGCAATGCCGTCGATGACGCCGGTGATGTCGCCGATCCGCTTCGAGGCACCTTCGATGGCCTGCATGGTATCCACCACCCGCTGCATGGCCGTGTTGCCGTCACTGGCAGCGTTCTGCGTGGAGGCGGCCAACGCACTGGCCTCACGCGCATGGGCGGCGTTCTGGCGCACGGTGGCGGTCAGTTCCTCCATCGATGCTGCGGTCTCCTGCAGGTGCGCTGCCTGGCGCTCGCTGCGCTCGGACAACGCGCCGTTGCCGGCGGCAATCTCGCTGGCGGCGGTACTGATCGACGCCGCGCATTCCTGGATGCGGCCGACCATGCGTGCCAACTGCCCGGCCGTGGCATTGGCATCGCGCTGGATGGCAGCGAAGGCGCCGTGATACTCGCCGTGCATGCGCCGATCCAGATCGCCGTTGGCCAGTGCCGAGAGCATCTGCCGTACTTCGTTGACGGTGCTGCCGAGCGTATCGAGCAGCTGGTTGATGCCACCGGTCAGGCCATCGAGGAAGCTGGCGCCTTCAGTGGCCTGCAGGCGCTGGTCGAGGTCACCGGCCGCTGCCGCTGCGACGATGCCGGCCACGGCATTCTCCAGCGCGAGCTCATGCGTGCGGTCATGCCATTCCACGGCGAAGCCCAGGCGCACGCCCTGCGCGTCGAACACCGGTGTGACCACCTGCGCGAAGTGCACCGGGCCGATCTGCACCTTGCCGTTGTGCGCTACCTGCAGGCCGTTGAGGATCGCGCGGATGCGGTCCGGGTTGGCGTGGAAACGATGGATGCTGCTGCCGACCAGGCGCTCGGCGTCGAAATCGGGGAAGGCCTGTCGCAACGTCGCCTGCTGGTTGCGCAGCAGTGCCACCACCGAGCGGTTCACGTAGCGGATCACATGGTCGTTGTCGGCGATCATCATCGCGGTGCGCGAGGCATCGAGGGCCTGGCGGATCTGCGCGTTCTCGGCATGTGACGCGGCTTCGCGCCCACGCTGGGCCTGCACGTGGCGTGCAGTGTCGGCCAGGGCGTGGGCCAGTGAACCCGGCGCATAGGCGCCGGTATCGGCATGCGCGCCAAGATCGGCACCGGTGGCGATATCGCGTGCGAGCGCGGCAAGCCGACGCGGGCCGTGGCCGAGGGCCTCGGTCTGCTGCCGAAGGCGCAGTGCGACCTGGCCGAGGAACAGGGTCAGGCCCGCGAGCATGCCGGCCTGCAGCAGCGTCGGCCACAGCGCGGCACCGCCCTGTAGCGGTGCCAGCAGGGCGAGCGTACCGACGCCACCGGCCAGCCACACCGGAAGGCGATCGCGATGGCCCAGCAGCACGCCCAGCAGCAGGGCAATCGGCAATGCCGGCGACAGGCTGATGATCGCGCACAACACGGCCAGCTGCAGCGACAACAGCAACGCCAGACCGTTGCGGGCGATGGCCCGGCCCGCCTGGGCCCCGCCCAACCACGCGGCTGGCAGCACGGCGACGGCCGCCAACGCGGCGGCCTGCACCTGCGGGCCGCGCAGGGCCAGCGCCAGGCCAGCCAAGGCCAGTACCGCGCTGCCGATCAGCAGGCGGCGGTCAGCGCGGTGCGCGAGCTGCTGCAGGTGCGGCAGGCGGGCGGTATCGGGGGGACGGGAGGATGCAACGGACATCGGCGACTCCTGGATCAGCAGACGACAACGGCCACGCCGCGGCGCACGCAGGAGTGCGTGACCAGGGCGCGAGCCGGGAATTCGGGGAATGCGACGCGATCAGCGACGCGGAGACGGGACACCGCGGCCACATCCTGTGGGTGACGGTGCAATGGAGCAGGCATGCGGACTTCCTTGCAGAACCAGACACACGCCGCAGGCCCGACCGGACCTGCGTGCTGCGGACGCAGGGGCCCGCAACTGATGTATCGGCCGCAGACGCGCAGAGTGAAGCGCGCGGATACCTTTGCTCAGCCCGCGTTGTCGTTGCTGAAGAAGCGCAGGATCACGCCTGCGATCTGTTCCGGATCTTCCATGTGCAGGTGATGGTTGCCGGGAAACACCGCCAACCGCCCATCGCGCAGGTGCTGCAGGCGATCGCTGCGCATCGGCTCGGGGTAGTAGGACTGCGCTGGCGTGGCATAGATCACCTGCGTCGGGCAGGCGATGGCCTGCAGCAGGTTGTCGATCTGGCCTTCGCTGAGACGGATCGCAGTGGGCAGCATCAGGCGCGGATCGCTGCACCAGCGGTAGCCACCCTCGACCGGTTCCACGCCGCGCTCGACCAGCAGCCGTGCACAGTGCTCGCTGAGCTGGTTGGTCATCATCCGTGCGCGGATCGGCGCGGCGAGGTCGGGGAACACGCGCAGCTGCTTGCGTGCCAGTGCGCGCGTGGCATTCACATGCTCGCGCAGGCGGTTGGCGGTTTCTTCCTCGGGGCCGCGCAGGCCGCCGAGCGCTTCGATCGCCACCAGGCGCTCGACGCGGTCACTGACCGAGGCGGTGAGGCTGGCGATGCCGGCGCCCATCGAATGGCCGAGCAGGTTGAAGCGGTCCCAGCCCAGTGCATCGGCGACGTCGAGCACGTGGCAGATCGCGGCGGCCGTGGTGTAGTTGGCACCGGCCGGCAGATGCGCGCTGTGGCCATGACCGGGCAGGTCGATGGCAACCAGCTGCAGCGACGACAGGTGCGGCGCCAGCGGCACGAAGCTGGCCGCGTTGTCGAGCCAGCCGTGCAGGGCCAGCACGCGCGGGCCATCGCCGTGGTTGCGCAGGCCGGCGACGCGCGCGCCACCGACCTCCAGTTCAAACGGTTGCAGACTCATGCCAGCGAGGCCACGGCCAGCCGCGCAAGCGCGCGTGCGTGCTCCGGTTCGGCGTTGAGGCAGGGGATGTAGCGCATCGTCGCGCCGCGCTCGGCCAGTGTTTCGGTGAAGCCCATGGCGACCTCTTCCAGCGTCTCCAGGCAATCGGTGGCGAAGCCGGGGCACACCACGTCGATCTGCTTCACGCCGGATTCGGCCAGCGCCCACAGGCTGGGCTCGGCATACGGCTGCAGCCAGCGCTCGCGGCCGAAACGCGACTGGTAACCCATCTGCCACTCGTCCCTGCCCAGTTCCAGCGCCTTGGCGATGGCCTGTGCGCTGGCCTCGCAGCGCTGCGGATACGGATCGCCGGCATCGGCCAGGCGCTGCGGGATGCCATGGAAGGAGAACATCAGTGTCTGGCCGCGACCGTGCTGTTCCCAGTAGCGGCGGATCGAGCCGGCCACGGCCTCGACCCAGCCCGGATCGACCGAATAGTCGCGCACCAGGCTGACGGTCACGCCAGGATTGCGGCGCTGCCAGGCATCGACGCGGTCTTCAACCGAGGCAGTGGTGGTGGTGGAGTACTGCGGATACAGCGGCAGCACCACGATGCGGCGCGCACCGTCGGCTGCCAGGCGGTCGAGCTCGCTGGCCAGCGCGGGTTCGCCGTAACGCATCGCATGACGCACTGTCAGGGTCGGCAACAGGGCCTGCATGGCCTGCGCCAGCTGGCGCGTATGCACCATCAGCGGTGAGCCGTCGGGCAGCCAGACCTGGGCGTACTTGGCCGCCGAACGACTGCTGCGCAGGGGCAGGATCAGTCCGCGCAGCAGCGGCTGCCACAGCAGTGGCGGGATCGCGACCACGCGGCGGTCGGACAGGAATTCAGCCAGGTAACGGCGTACGGCGGGGGCCGTCGGCGTCTCGGGCGTGCCTAGGTTGACCGCCAGCACGGCGGTATCGGGTGCGTCGAGCATGGGCGGTATTGTCGCCGATCCGGTGTCGCGCCGGGATGCAGGGTTCGGATTGCGGGCATAGCGCGCATCAATGTGAGCAGGGAACGCTCATTGGGGATTCATGACAACGCTACTAATTTCAGTCACTTGCTATATCTTCCTATGGACTGACTTCTGGAGCCTGCCATGCGTCGCCCGATCCAAGCCCTGCTGATCGCCGCCAGCCTGCTGTCCAGCCAGGCCATGGCCGGGCCGCAGGAAGACCAGCGTGCGCGCAATGCCGTGCGCGTGCTGGCTGAAATCCAGGAAATCCCTGAACAGGGCATTCCGGATAAATTGCTGGACGAAGGCCGCGCGGTCATCGTCATTCCCGACACGATCAAGGCCGGTCTGGTCATTGGCGGTCGTCGTGGCCACGGCCTGATGTCGGTGCGCATGCCCAACGGCGCCTGGTCCAACCCGGTGTTCGTGAAGCTCACCGGCGGCAGCATCGGCTTCCAGGCCGGCGTGCAGTCCTCCGATGTGGTGCTGGTGTTCCGCAACGACCGCAGCCTGGACAACCTGGTCAACGGCAAGTTCACGCTGGGTGCCGACGCTGGCGTCGCCGCCGGTCCGGTGGGCCGCAACGCCGCCGCGGCCACCGACGGCCAGCTGAAGGCCGAGATCTGGTCCTGGTCGCGCGCCCGCGGCCTGTTTGCCGGCGTCGCGCTGGATGGCGCGGTGCTGCAGATCGACGATGCCGCCAATCTGGACGCCTACGGCAGCAACACCACGCCGCGGATGATCTTCGAAGGCCGCGCCGCCGGTTCGCCGTCGATGGATGTGGTCGCCTTCCGCGATCGCCTGGAAGAGGCCACCTACGCGGCGCGCAACAACCGCAGCGGCAACGGCGGCAGCGCGCCGCGCCCGGCTGCCGCCCCGGCAGCTGCTCCGGCGCCTGTTCAGGCAGCACCGGCTGCGCCGGCTGAGGCCACCACCGCGCCGCTGCAGAACGTGCCGCAGACCCCGCCGCCGCAGCAGCAGGGCTTCCAGCCGGTGAATGACGGCGAGATCCGTACGGAAACGCTGGGCGGAAACTGACTTTCGTCACGCGCGCCGGCTGACAGCCGGTGCGCTATGCTCGACAGCCTGATCACTAACGTAACGAGCGTCTTTATGGGCAGTTTCAGCATCTGGCATTGGTTGGTCGTGCTGGCCATCGTCCTGCTGGTGTTCGGCACCAAGCGCCTGACCAGCGGCGCCAAGGACCTCGGTTCGGCGGTCAAGGAATTCAAGAAGGGCATGCGCGACGAGGACAAGCCGAACGCGCAGCTGGGCGATGAGTCGCGCACCCAGGACGCGTCGCGCACCGCGCAGGACGAGCACGACCGTAACGCTCGCTGATCCGGAGCGGTTGCGGTGTTCGATATCGGCTTCAGCGAACTGCTGGTGATTGCAGTGGTCGCCCTGGTGGTGCTCGGTCCCGAGCGCCTGCCCAAGGCGGCCCGCTTCGCCGGCCTGTGGGTGCGTCGCGCCCGCAATCAATGGGATTCGGTGAAACAGGAACTGGAGCGCGAACTGCAGGCCGAGGACATCAAGCGGCAGATGCAGGATGTGCGTCAGGGCATGCAGGACACCGAGAACCAGCTGCGCGCCAGCGGTGAAGCGATCCGTCGCGAAGCCCAGCAGGCGCAGCAGCAGGGCGATGATCTGGTGCAGCACGTCCGTGCACCGGCGCCCGCGGATCTGCCGCCGCACATGAGCGCCGCGCCCGATGCCGTTGAACCAGCGCAGGACGGTGGTGCCGCCGAGCCGGTTTCGGCCGCGCCCGCTGAAGCTGTTACGCCGCCGCCGGCGCAGAGCACGGAGCGCCAGCCATGAGTGAACAGGATTTCGGCGAGAGCTCGCTGGTAGAGCACCTGGTGGAACTGCGCGGCCGGCTTGTGCGCGCATTGCTGGGCCTGGGCGTGGTGCTGCTGGCGTTGTTGCCGTTCACCCAGAAGCTCTACAACGCGCTGGCCGAACCGCTGGTCTCGCAGCTGCCGAACGGGCAGACGATGATCGCCACCAACCCGGCCGGTGCCTTCTTCGCACCGCTGAAGCTGACCTTCTTCGTCGCGTTGTTCGTGGCGGTACCGTGGCTGCTGTACCAGCTGTGGGCGTTCGTCGCGCCCGGTCTGTATGCACGCGAGAAGCGCCTGGCGGTGCCGCTGCTGGTGTCATCGGTGCTGCTGTTCTACACCGGTTGCGCCTTTGCGTATTTCCTGGTGCTGCCGGCGGTGTTCCACTTCCTCACCACCTTCAGCCCGGACGTGATCGCAATCACACCGGATGCGAATGCCTATCTGGACTTCGTGCTGGCGATCTTCTTCGCCTTTGGTGGCAGTTTCGAACTGCCGGTGGCGATGGTGATCCTGGTGTTGCTGGGCTGGGTGACGCCGCAGCAGTTCAAGGAAGGCCGCGGCTACGCGATCGTCGGCATCTTCGTGCTGGCGGCGGTGCTGACCCCGCCGGACGTGGTGTCGCAGCTGATGCTGGCGATTCCGATGTGCCTGCTGTACGAGCTGGGCATCCACGCCGCACGCTGGCTGGTGCCGTCGTCGGTAGTGAAGAAGCCCGCCGCCTGAAAGACAAAAAGGGGACGGAGGGGATTAAGTCGTTTTTGCCTTTAACGACTTAATCCCCTCCGTCCCCTTTTCTATCCGCGCATGGCGTGGATCTACCTGCGTTCTGGTCAGGCGTGGAACACGTCGCTGGAGGTCGGCGTGGTCGGGATCGGCGGCGCCGCGCGGCTGCCGCGGTGCACGAACATCTGCTTCCACGCGGCGTAGACCGCGCCGACATACAGCGGCATCAGCACCGTGGTCAGTACCAGCTGGGCGATGAAGGCGGCGGCCAGCGGGCCGCCGATCAGCATCGCGATCTGGATCACGATCACGAACAGGATGTACATGCAGAACGCGGCGATCAGGCCGAGTGCGGCGAACACGATCATCGCGCCGATGTTCTCGATGCAGCCCTGCAGGCTCAGGCGCAGCGCGTGCATGCCGCTCTGCTTGTCGAACACCACCAGTGCCGGCTGGGTGAACATCGCCAGCGACAGCGCGACCGCACTCAGGAACACCAGCAGCATCCACAGCGCGATGCGCTTGGCCGGCAGGTTGGCGACCAGCGCGGCCGCGTCATCCGGCTTGATCTGCTGGCCACTGCGGCTGATCTCTTCCATCTTGGTCATGACCTCGCTGAAGGCGGTGAAGCCCTCGCGGCCGATCATCAGGAACAGCAGCGCGCCCAGTAGCAGCACCGCCAGCACCTGGATGGCCAGCGGCACCAGCAGATGGCTGACGCGGTGGTCGCGGATCGGCTGCAGCAGGTGCGAAGCCAGGCCCGGGCGGCCTTCGTCGATCTCGCCCACGGCATACAGCATGCCGCCGAACATGATCGGCGAGATGGCCAGCGTCATCAGCTGCACCGCCATGCCGGCGGCGCCCGGAATCAGCGTCGACAACAGGGTGACCACCCAGCTCACCAGCAGCCAGGTCAGGCCGATCCGGGCCAGCTGCAGCGGCGCACGCCGGTACAGGGAGAACGTATCCAGCAACCACTGGGCGCCCGCCGAAGCCGGCAGCTTGCGAATCTCTTTCATGGACATCCGGGAAGGACAGGAGGGGGCCGGGCGGCTGCCCGTGCCGCCGATTATCCCTGTTTTGCCGCCGGCTGGGCTGAAGACAGCCGTGCCTGGCGGACGAAGCGCCGCAACAGCTGGCGGGCCAGCGGCGCGGCACTGACCGCGCGCTCGATGCTGCGGGCGCAGCCGCCATGGCGACCGATGCAGTCGGCGCGGGCACGCACGTAGCCACGCATGTGGTGGGTGGCGAACTCCGGATGGAACTGCACGCCCCAGGCCTGGCGCCCCCAGCGGAAGGCATGGCAGCCGTCCAGCGGCGAGCGGGCCAGCACCTCGGCCCCGTCGGGCGCGCGCAGCACGGTCTGCAGATGGGTGGCGTGCGCGGCGAAATGCTGCGGCAGGCCCTGGAACAGCGGGTCCTGCGCGGCCTGCGGCTGCAGTTCCAGCTCGATCGTGCCGGACTCGCGGCCGGCCGGGTTGTAGGCCACCTCGCCCCCCAGCGCGTGCGCCAGCAGCTGATGGCCGTAGCAGATGCCGAACACCGGCAGGTCCTCGTGCGCGGTCTGGCGCAGCCACGCGGCACTGCGCTCGCTCCAGTCGGCGTGGTCGGTGACGAACGCCGCCGAGCCGGTCACCAGCACGCCGGCGAAGGCGTGCGGATCAGGCAGGGCGTCACCGTGCTCGACATCAATTACCACCGTCTCGTGCTCGTCCAGTCCGGCGGCGACGCGGATCCAGTGCGGAAAGCGCCCGTAGCGGCGCAATGACGGCACCGGTCGGCCGGTTTCAAGGATCAGGAACGGGGCTGGGTTCATCCGGGGGCGGCAGTACTGACAGGACTTCCTCGATTGTAGTCAGCCCCTGCGCCACCTTTTCAAGCCCGGCCTGGCGCAGGGTTCGCAGCCCTTCAGCCCGCGCGGCACGGGTGAAACCGGCCAGGTCCATGTCGGCGCGGATCTGCCCGCGCAGCCGCGAACCCAATGGCAGCAACTCATACAGCCCGATGCGGCCGAGGAATCCGGTGCGCCGGCATTCCAGGCAACCGACCGGCCGACAGGGCGTGGCGGCATCTGGATATGCAGCATGGCTATCAGCCAGCACCGCCCAATCGGCGGCGCCGAGGCTGTGCGGCTGCTTGCAGTGCGGGCACAGCGTGCGCACCAGGCGCTGGGCGAGGATGCCGTTGAGGGTGCTGGCCAGCAGGTAATGCGGCACGCCCAGGTCGAGCAGGCGGGTGACCGCCGAGGGCGCGTCGTTGGTATGCAGGGTGGACAGCACCAGGTGGCCGGTCAGCGAGGCCTGCACCGCCATCTGCGCGGTCTCCAGGTCGCGGATCTCGCCGATCATGATGATGTCCGGGTCCTGCCGCAGCAGGGTGCGCACGCCGCTGGCGAAGTCCAGGTCGATGTTGGCCTGCACCTGCATCTGGTTGAACTCGGGCGCGATCATCTCGATCGGATCCTCCACCGTGCACACGTTCACGTCCGGCGTGGCCAGCCGCTTCAGCGTGGAATACAGGGTGGTGGTCTTGCCCGAGCCGGTCGGGCCGGTGACCAGCACGATGCCGTGCGGGCGCTCGACCAGCGCATTCCAGCCGGCGGCCTCCTGCGGGCTGAAACCGAGCTGGTCGATGCTCTTGAACGCGGCATCCGGGTCGAAGATGCGCATCACGCACTTCTCGCCGAAGGCGGTGGGCATGGTCGACAGGCGCATCTCGACCTCGCGGCCACCCGGCGAGCGGGTCTTGATGCGGCCATCCTGCGGGCGCCGGCGCTCGGCCAGGTCCATGCGGCCCAGCACCTTGATGCGGCTGACCACGGCGGTCATCACCGCCGGCGGTACTTCGAACACCTTGTGCAGCACGCCGTCGATGCGGAAGCGCATGCGCCCCATCTCGCGGCGCGGCTCCAGGTGGATGTCCGAGGCGCGCTGTTCGTAGGCGTACTGCAGCAGCCAGTCGACGATGTGCACGATGTGCTGGTCGTCGGCATTGACGTCGCCGGTGCGGCCCAGCTCCACCAGCTGCTCGAAGCTGGGCAGGGTGGTGCTGGCCTCGCCGCGCACATCGCCACGGGCGCCGCGCACCGAGCGGGTCACCCCGTAGAACTCCATGGTGTAGCGGTGCAGGTCCAGCGGGTTGACCACCGCCAGCTCGATGCGGCGGCGGGTCAGGTGCTGCAGGTCACGACGCCATTCCTGCACCAGCGGCTCGCTGGTGGCTACCAGCACGCGCTCGGCATCCACCGCCAGCGGCAGGAAGCGGTGGCGGCGGGCGTAGGCATGCGACACAAGCGCGGTCACCGCAGCGACGTCCACCCGCGTCGGGTCAATGCGCAGGTAGCGGCTGCCGGTGCGCTGCGCCAGCCACTCGGTCAGGCGTTCCAGGGTCAGTTCGCCGCCGCTGGTGGCGGCCAGCTTGAGGTTGGACAGCAGTACCAGCGGATGCACTTCACTGGCGTTGCGCGCGCCCTGTGCGGAAAACCGCATGCGCTCGCGGTCCTGCTCGGCCACCAGGCCATCGGCGGTCAGGGCCGCGGCAATCTGCTCGAAATGCAGCCGTCCCCAGGGCAGCGGGGCGCCGTCCGCCTCGCCGGGCGTGCCTGCCGGCAGCCGATGTTCCATCTGCCTGCTCCTCCCGGGTACGGAATGCCCCGCAGGTCGGCCGTTATACTAGCGCACCCCCTTGCCGGCCAAGACTCGTACGCATGTCCGCGACCCCGACCGTTCCGATCACCTTCCAGGGCCTGATCCAGACCCTGAACCAGTTCTGGGCCCAGCAGGGCTGCGTGCTCATCCAGCCGCTCGACCTGGAGGTGGGCGCCGGTACCTTCCACCCGGCCACCTTCCTGCGTGCGATCGGTCCGGAAGGCTGGAATGCGGCCTACGTGCAGCCGTCGCGGCGCCCGACCGATGGCCGTTACGGTGAGAACCCGAACCGCCTGCAGCGCTACTACCAGTACCAGGTGGCGATGAAGCCGGCGCCGGACAACATCCAGCAGTTGTACCTGGATTCGCTGAAGGCACTGGGCATCGACCCGCTGGTGCACGACCTGCGCTTCGTCGAGGACAACTGGGAATCGCCGACGCTGGGCGCGTGGGGCCTGGGCTGGGAAGTCTGGCTCAATGGCATGGAAGTGACCCAGTTCACCTACTTCCAGCAGGCCGGTGGCCTGGAATGCCGCCCGGTGCTGGGCGAGATCACCTACGGTCTCGAGCGCCTGTGCATGTACCTGCAGAACTGCGACAACGTCTACGACCTGATCTGGACCTACGGCCCGGACGGCCAGCCGGTGACCTACGGTGACGTCTACCACCAGAACGAGGTGGAGCAGAGCACCTACAACTTCGAATACGCCGACGTGGAAGAAATGTTCCACCGTTTCGACGCCTGCGAGCGTGAGGCGCAGAAGCTGGTGGAAGTGAACCTGCCGCTGCCGGCCTACGAGCAGGTGATGAAGGCCAGCCACACCTTCAACCTGCTGGATGCGCGCCGTGCGATCAGCGTGACCGAGCGCCAGCGCTACATCCTGCGCGTGCGCGCGCTGGCCCAGGCGGTGGCCAGGGCGTACTACGAGCAGCGCGAGAAGCTGGGCTTCCCGGGCGCGAAGAAGGCCTGACGGCCCTCCCGCACCGACCCGCTTTTCATCAACTACCCGGGGCGCCGGACGCGTTGCGCGCTGCGCCCCCACCACAGGATCGAACCGATGAGCCAACTGTCCCCCCTGCTGATCGAACTGGGCACCGAGGAGCTGCCGGTCAAGGCGCTGCCGGGCCTGGCCCAGGCATTCTTCGACGGTGTCGTCGAAGGCCTGCGCAAGCGCGGCGTCGCGCTGGAACTGGGCGATGCGCGCCCGCTGTCGACCCCGCGCCGACTGGCCGTGCTGCTGCCGGGCGTCGGTCTGGAACAGCCGGAGCAGCACAGCGAAGTGCTGGGCCCGTACCTGAACATTGCGCTGGACGCCGAAGGCCAGCCGACCAAGGCGTTGCAGGGCTTCGCCGCCAAGGCCGGGATCGACTGGACCGCGCTGGAGAAGACCACCGACAACAAGGGCGAGCGCTTCGTGCACCGCGCGGTGACCCCGGGCGCGAGCACCGCCAGCCTGCTGCCGGAGATCCTGCGCGAGGCGATCGCGGCGATGCCGATTCCCAAGCCGATGCGCTGGGGCGACCACGCCTGGGGCTTCGCGCGCCCGGCGCACTGGCTGGTGCTGCTGCACGGCGCCAACGTGGTCGAGGCCGAACTGTTCGGCCTGCAGGCCGGCCGCGTCAGCCGTGGCCATCGCTTCCACCATGACCAGGCGGTGTCGCTGGCGCAGCCGCAGGACTACGTTGAAGCGCTGCGCGCCGCGTTCGTGCTGGTCGACCCGAGCGAGCGCCGCGCGCGCATCGTCGCCGAGGTCGAGGCCGCTGCGGCCAAGGCCGGTGGCAGCGCCCGCATCACCGACGACAACCTGGAGCAGGTGGTGAACCTGGTCGAATGGCCGTCGGCGGTGCTGTGCAGCTTCGAGCGCGCGTTCCTGGCGGTGCCGCAGGAAGCGCTGATCGAGACGATGGAGATCAACCAGAAGTTCTTCCCGGTGCTGGATGCGGCAGGCACGCTGACCGAGAAGTTCATCGGCATCGCCAACATCGAATCGAAGAACGTGGCCGAAGTGGCCAAGGGCTACGAGCGGGTGATCCGTCCGCGGTTCGCCGATGCCAAGTTCTTCTTCGACGAGGACCTGAAGCAGGGCCTGGTGTCGATGGGTGAGGGGCTGAAGACGGTGACCTACCAGGCCAAGCTGGGCAGCGTGGCCGACAAGGTGGCGCGCGTGGCTGCACTGGCCGAAGTGATCGCACCCCAGGTCGGTGCCGATGCCGCGCAGGCCAGGCGGGCTGCCGAACTGGCCAAGAACGACCTGCAGTCGCGCATGGTCAACGAGTTCCCGGAGCTGCAGGGCATCGCCGGCCGCCACTACGCCGTGGCCGGTGGCGAATCGGCCGAGGTGGCGCTGGCCATCGACGAGGCCTACCAGCCACGTTTCGGTGGTGATGACATCGCGCTGTCGCCGCTGGGCAAGGTCCTGGCCATTGCCGAACGCGTGGACACCCTGGCCGGCGGCTTCGCCGCAGGCCTGAAGCCGACCGGCAACAAGGACCCGTTCGCGCTGCGCCGCAATGCGCTGGGCCTGGCGCGCACGATCATCGAAAGCGGCTTCGAGCTGGACCTGCGCGCACTGCTGGCCAGCGCCAACGCCGGCCTGGCCGCACGCAACGTGCAGGCCGACGTCGGCGAGCTGTACGACTTCATCCTCGACCGCCTGAAGGGTTATTACGGCGACAAGAACGTGCCAGCCACGCACTTCAATGCGGTGGCCGAACTGAAGCCTGTCTCGCTGTATGACTTCGACCGCCGCCTGGACGCGATCGGCACCTTCGCCGCGCTGCCGGAAGCCGAGGCGCTGGCTGCGGCCAACAAGCGCATCCGCAACATCCTCCGCAAGGCTGAAGGCGACATTCCGGCCCAGATCGACCCGGCGCTGCTGCAGGAAGACGCCGAGCGCGCGCTGGCTGAAGCGGTCACTGCGGCCATCGACGACACCGGCGCCAGCCTGCATCAGAAGGATTACGTGGCGGTGCTGGCGCGCCTGGCCCGCCTGCGCCCGCAGGTCGACGCGTTCTTCGATGGCGTGATGGTCAATGCGGAAGATCCGGCGTTGCGTGGCAACCGCCTGGCGCTGCTGACGATGCTGGGCGAGCGCCTGGGCAAGGTGGCAGCGATCGAGCATCTGTCGAGCTGATGCCCGTATCGGTAGTGCCGGCCGCTGGCCGGCATTGCCACCGCGCATCGCATCGACCTGTGGATTGCCGGCCAGCGGCCGGCACTACCGGAACACCGTCGGCGGATGTCCATCGGGGTCATCGCCGGCATCGCGCACGATGCCGGCATCCTCGCCTGCGATCACGAGGATCGCCACAAAGGCGCGTATTTTGACCGCCACTTAACAACCGATCCCGAATGACGTGATGCATTTCGCATCGTCACCTTCGGTCGGTATGCTGTGCCGCATGCAGCCAAAGAAATACGCCCTGCCGCTGATGGTCCTGTCGCTGGCCGCCACCTCCGTGGCCCACGCGCGCGGCACCATCGACAAGGTGGACATCAAGGGATTGGACAAGGGCGACGACGCCGCAATCATCGAGAACATCCAGGAATCGCTGTCGCTGTACGACACGATCGGCAAG
Organism: Stenotrophomonas sp. YJH_SMC_54; assembly: GCF_059368435.1. Lineage (NCBI taxonomy): Bacteria > Pseudomonadati > Pseudomonadota > Gammaproteobacteria > Lysobacterales > Lysobacteraceae > Stenotrophomonas > Stenotrophomonas sp. YJH_SMC_54. The sequence continues at coordinate 14,583 of NZ_JCAFRS010000009.1, forward strand.
GAACAGGGCGAATCGCGCCTGGAGTACCTGCTGTCACAGGCCGAGCGGCAGACCCGCCAGGCACTGGAACCCTTCGGGTACTATAACCCGGTGATCAAGGTCGAGGCGCCGCGCGAGGACGAGCATGTGCGGGTGCTGATCCATGTCGACAAGGGCACCCCGGTGACCGTGCGCCGTGAGCACATCGACATCACCGGGCCGGCGATGTATGACCAGTACCTGCAGGACGACCTGGCCGCATTCAAGCCCCGCAAGGGCCAGCGCTTCGAGCACACGCAGTACGAAGCCAGCAAGATCACCATCACCCGTCGCCTGGCCGAGCGTGGCTACTTCGATGCCGACTACACCCAGCGCCAGGTGCAGATCACCCGCGCCGACAACGCAGCCGACATCGACCTGACCTGGGACAGCGGCCGCCGCTACAACATGGGGCCGGTGCGTTTCGAGCAGGATTACTTCGTCGACAAGCTGTTCGACCCGCTGGTGTACTGGGAACAGGGCAGCTACTTCCACGAGGGCAAGCTGGACCGGCTGCGCGAGTCGCTGACCAAGCTGGACTACTTCAGCGTGATCGACATCCAGCCACGGCCCGACCAGGCCGATGCCAACGGCGAAGTGCCGGTGGATGTGAAGCTGACCCGCGCCAAGCGCACCATCTATACCGCGGGTCTGAGCTACGGCAGCGAGAGTGGTCCGGGTGTGCGCGGCGGCATCGAGCGGCGGTTCCTGAACAACCGCGGCCACAAGATGAACACGCAGCTGGACTATGCGCAGAAGCGCAAGAGCCTGGTGACCAGCTACCGCATCCCCGCCTTCAACTGGCTTGACGGCTGGTACACCTTCGCCGCCAGTGCGTATGACGAGCAGACCGATTACATCGACCTGCGCAACTTCAAGCTGATCGCCAGCCGCAGCGGCGAGATCAACGAGCACTGGACCGCGATCGCCTCGATCAACGCACTGCGCGAGCGTTGGCGCTATGCCTCCGGCACTGAATTCACCGATGCCGTCTACAACACCTCGACGCTGGTGTACCCGCAGATGGTTGCCGACTACGTCAACGTCGACGACGAGATGTTCCCGCGCAAGGGCATCAGCGGTACTGCGACGATGCGCGCCGGCGTTGAAGGTGCTGGCTCGGACACCAGCTTCGTGCAGGCCAACGCCGTGCTGCGCTGGTACATCCCGGTGGGTGAAAGCAACCGCCTGATCCTGCGCGGCGAGGGGGGTACCACCTGGACCAGCGATCTGGTGGCGATGCCGCCGAGCCTGCGCTACTTCGCGGGCGGTGACCGCAGCATCCGCGGTTACGCCTACCGCGAAGTCGGCCCGCGCACACCCAAACCCGACAAATACGCGCTGGGCGCCAAGAACCTGGTGATCGGCTCGGCCGAGTACGAGCACTACTTCAATGGCGGCCCGTGGGGCGCGGCGGTGTTCGTCGATACCGGCAGCGCCTTCGACAACACCATTGATCTGCACACCGGCGTCGGCTTCGGCGTGCGCTGGAAATCGCCGGTGGGCCCGGTGCGCGTGGATATCGCGCATGGCCTGAACAATCCGGATTCGCAGTTCCAGCTTTACCTCAACATCGGAGCGGACCTGTGAGCACGCCCGCACCCACCCCGAACACGCCGCCGCCGCGCGTGCGTTTCTACCGCCGCCGCCGCTTCTGGGCGTGGTCCGGCGTGGGCGTGATCGGCCTGGTGCTGCTGGCGTTGCTGGCGGTGTACTGGCTGCTGCAGACCGTGGCCGGCCGCGACGTGCTGCTGGCACAGGTGGTGGCGCGGCTGCCGGTGGGCGCCAGCTTCACCTGGGACAAGGTGGACGGCCCGGTGGCCGGTCCGCTGACCCTGTACAACGTCGACTTCCGCTACGACGACATCCATTTCCACGCCGAGCGCGCGCACCTGGAGCCGGACCTGCGCCCGCTGCTGGGCCGCAAGCTGCTGCTGGACAAGCTGGAGCTGACCAACGCGACGCTGAACCTGGCCAAGAGTGACGAGCCGTTCAAGCTGCCGTCGTGGCCCGATTCGCTGCCGCAGATCGAAATGCCGCTGGCGATCCAGGCCGATGCCATTGCCATCGACGGCTTCCGCATCAGCCAGGCCAACGAGCCGGTGATCGACATCAGCCGTGTGCGTGGTGGCATCGAGATCGCCAATGGCGAGTTCCAGGCGCACAAACTGGTCGTGGACAGCGACATGGGCAATTTCACCGCCCAGGGCCGCTACATCCCGGCCAAGGACTACGACACCGACGTGACCGTCACCGCAGTGTTGCCGGCCCCGCGTGGCCGTACCGCAGCGACGGTGGGGCTGGTGGCACGCGGTGACCTGGCGCACATGGAAGTGGCCGTAGCCGGGCGCGCGCCGAAGCCGCTGCACGCGATGCTGGTGTTCGATGGCCGCACCGATCCGAGCTGGAGCGCCAGCATCCGCAGCGACGAACTGGATCTGGCGCTGCTGTCGCCGGCACTGGCCAGCTCGGCGATCGCACCACTCGCACTGGACTTCACCGCGGCTGGCAAGGGCGGCAACGCCAACCTGCGTGGCAAGGTGAAGCAGGGTGATCAGGAGCTGGAGCTGGCACCGTCGGTGGTGTCGCTGCAGGACCAGGTGCTGAAGGTGTCGCCCCTGCTGGTGAAAGGGCTTGGCGGTGAGGCACGGCTGGAAGGCACCGCCGACTTCAGCCAGGAAGACCAGCAGAAACTCAATTTCTCGGTGGTCGCCCATGACCTGACCTACGTGCCGGCGCCCGATCCGAACACGGCCGGCAGCGCACCGGTGCCGGTCACCCTGAAGGAAGCGCGCTTCGGCCTGGCCGGTACCTTGAAGGCGTGGGCCGCGATCGGCCGTGCCGATGTCGAACGCGAAAAGCAGAAGGCACAGCTGCAGTTCGACGTACGCGGCAATGACCAGGCCGCGTCGATCCACCAGCTGCAGGCGCAGACGCCGGGTGGGCAGCTGCAGGTGGAAGGCCAGGTGGCGTGGGCACCGCAGCTGGACTGGGATGCCAAGGCCACGCTGAAGGACTTCGACCCCGGCTATTTCGTGCCGGGCTGGAACGGCCGCCTGTCCGGCAACCTGGCCTCCAAGGGCCGCCAGCTGCCGCCGCCGGCAAACGCGCCGCCGGGCACCGCCGGCACGCTGGAAGCCACCGTCGACCTACCCTCGCTGAAGGGCATACTGCGCCAGCGCAATCTCGACGCACAGGGCAAGTTCGCGCTGCAGGGCGCGCAGGGCCAGGGCGATCTGAAGCTGTCGCTGGGCAGCAGCCGGGTGACCGCGTCGGGCAAGGTGGGTGATCGCCTCGACATCGACGCGCGTTTCGAACCGCTGCAGCTGAGCGATCTGCTGCCCGGCGCCGATGGCGGCCTGCGTGGACAGGTACAGGTGAAGGGCCCGCGCGATGCGCCGGACATCACTGCCGACCTGGTCGGCAACAACCTCAACTGGGACGGCTACGGCGCCGAGAGCGTGAGCATCAAGGGCCACCTGCCATGGCGCGGCGACAGCGGCACGCTGGCGGTGCAGGGCCAGCAGGTCAACGCCGGCATGCTGCTGGAACGCTTGAACGTGGATGCGCAGGGCAGTGTCTCCAACCTGCGCCTGGCCGCGCAGACCCGCAACGAGATGGGTGCGATCGAGCTGCAGGGCAGCGTCCGCCAACAGGGCGCGCAGTGGCGCGGCGAGCTGGCGTCGCTGCGTATCGCACCGGTGAAGGGCGATGCCTGGTCGTTGCGTGCACCGGCGGCGTTCGCGATCAACGGCAGCACCTACACCCTGTCCGAAGCCTGCCTGGCCGCGGCCAGCAGCGGCGCGCTGTGCGCACAGGCCAACTGGCCGCGTGAGGGCCTGGTGGTGCGCAGTGATGCGCTGCCGCTGGCGCTGGTGCAGCCGTGGCTGCCGCCGCAGTCCGGCCGCCGCATCTACCTGCGTGGCGATGTCAGCCTGGACGCGCAGATCCGCCCGCGCGGCAATGCTTGGGAAGGCCATGTAGAGGTGCGCTCGAAGGAAGGCGGCGTGCGCCTGGGCGAGAACCGCAACACCGTGGGGGATACCACCCGCGGCGAGCTGGTGCGTTATGACCAGTTCTCGCTCAAGCTCGACATGACCCCGGCCAGCATCAAGGGCTACCTGGGCATGGGCTTCCAGGGCAACGGCTTCGTCGATGCCAGGATGCAGACCGGCTGGGAGGCCAGTGCGCCGCTGAACGGCGAGCTCTACCTCAACATGTCGCGGCTGTACTGGCTGGAGCTGTTCTCGCCGGACATCGTGCGCCCGACCGGCCTGATCGAGGGCCACGTCAGCCTGCGCGGTACGCGCGGCCAGCCATCGCTGGGCGGTGACGCCCAGCTGAGCAACTTCAAGGGCGAATTCCCCGCGCTGGGCCTGACCTTCGACCAGGGCAAGGGCAGCTTCGTGGCCCAGCCCGACGGTTCGGCAAAGATCACCGCGCAGGCCAACTCGGGCCAGGGCACGCTTTATGTCGATGGTGGCCTGTCGTGGTTTGGTGATGCACAGCCGCTGCAGCTGAAGATCCACGGCGAGAACGTGCTGCTGTCCAACACCAGCGAGCTGCGCATCGTCGCCAACCCCAACCTCGACTTCACGCTGGCCAAGGCGGCGATGGAGCTGCGCGGCACCGTGCACGTGCCCGAGGCCGACATCGATCTCGAACGCCTGGATCGTGGCACCTCGGTGTCCGAGGACGTGGTGGTGCTGGACCCGGCCGACCCGGAAGAGTCGCGCACCTCGCCGCTGGACATGGACCTGACCGTCAGTCTTGGCGACAAGGTCAAGATGACCGGCTTCGGCCTGAAGGGCGCGCTGACCGGCAAGATGCAGGTCTGGGCCAAGCCTGGCCGCGAAATGACCGCCAATGGTGGCCTGGAAGTGAGTGGTCGCTACAAGGCATACGGGCAGGACCTGACCATCACCCGTGGCAACCTCACCTGGAACTACAACGCGGTGTCCGACCCGCGCATCAACATCCGTGCCGAGCGCCGGATCGGTGATGTCACCGCCGGCATCGACGTGACCGGGCGTGCGCAGCAGCCGCGCGCGGACGTGTGGTCCGAGCCGGCGATGTCGCAGTCCGAGGCACTGGCCTACCTGGTGCTGGGGCGCAGCCTGACCGGTGCCAGCAGCGACCAGGCCCAGCAGGTCAACGCGGCCTCGGCGGCGCTCTCGGCTGGCAGCGGCCTGCTGGCGTCGCAGCTGGGCGCCAAGCTGGGCCTGGACGATGCCGGCGTGAGCCAGTCGCGCGCGCTGGGCGGCTCGGTGATCGGGGTCGGCAAGTACATCTCGCCCAAGCTGTACGTCGGCTACGGCGTGTCGCTGGTCGGTGCCGGTTCGGTGATCACGCTGAAGTACCTGCTGCGTCGTGGCTTCGACGTGGAAGTGGAGTCGAGCACGGTGGAAAACCGTGGGTCGATCAACTGGCGGCGGGAGAAATAACCCGCCGCCATTCAACCGTTGCCGGTGCCAGGGTCCAGCTGGCTCACGACTGCGAATGAGGGAGCAGGCCTGCGCGGACGAGGCCCGTGCGTGAGCACGCCTTGCCCATCGAGCGGCGACGGTGGTTCGGCCGGTGTTGGCGCGGACGCCGTTCGCGATGGAGTCCACCCCACGAAGTGCGCCAGCATGAGGGCGCCGGACACGATGACCACCGAGGCATGGATTGCCGCGCGTTTCATGCCGGACGTGTTGAGCGCACGTGGTCGCACGGCATCACCCAGTAGTGCCAGCACCGCCAGAACCGCCAGTACGATCAGCGCGCCCAGCAGGCAGCGGACAATCGCGACCTGCAACTTCGGGATGTTGAAGCGCCTGGGCTGCGATATCGCCAGCCAGAAGGCGACCTGATCCGCGTCCAGTGGCGCCAGCGTGTCGCGGACGGTATGCACCCCCAGATGCTGCATCGTGCGCCGCATGGTGCCTGCGCGCCCGGGCACGCAGGACGACAGCAGCGATTGCAGCCAGTGCCACGGCCGGGTCAAGCGTTCCACGCGGGCACGGGCTTCATGGGGGGACACCCGATCCTGCGGTCGGTCCAGTGCTGTGGTGAGGGCCGCATGGTTGCGCGGCTGCAGCTGCCAGTGGCGATGCAGTTGGCTGCGTCGTGCACGGACCCGGTAGGGATCGATATCAGCCCGGATCTCATCCCAGCAGAAGTATCGACCGAGCAGATCGAAATTGGACTCGCACAGCGGGCCGCCCTGGTGCAGCAGCTGCTGCAGGACCACGTCACCGATACGTGGCCTGTCGGCCAATGACCACAGCTCCGGACGCCCGGCCAGCCAGTGCTCGAAGCTGGCCGGGTCGGTGTCGCCGGCGGTGTTGATCAGCAGGCGCGCAAACCGGGGCAGGTTCAATGATGGCTCCACCACATCGTCCGGCATGTCGGTGTCGAGCGTGCATGGATGATGCAGCTCCGGCATGTGGTCCATCGGCGAATGGCTGTCGTACGGCTCCAGTGGCTCGGGCGGGCTGTTGTCCGCAGGCGTGGTCGCGAGCGCTTCTGCACTGCTTTCCTCCTGCCACTGCGCACGGTTGCGTATCCACCGCAGCGCTTCCTGATAAGCCTCGTGCAGCGTCTGGAATGCCACCGGGTCTTCGTCCGGGCGCGCCGCGCGCAGTCTCTGCGCGTAGGCGCGCTTGATCGCCCGTTCGTCGGCGCTGGCGTCGAGCCCGAGAGCGTCCAGCGCCCGGTTCACGCAGTGTTTCCAGAGGCCGGCGGAAGCCGGTCAATCGGCGCGTGACGACGCGCGCGGTGCACGAACTCGGCGCCCCACTGCAGCAGGGTGAGAACGATGCCTGCTTCGGCGATCAGCATGGCAAGTACCATGAACACGCCGTGGCGGACTCCGAATCGCATCCGGGCACCGACGCGTCGCCACAGGCGCGCAGTCGCCAAGGGCAGTGCCATGAAGATCAGCAGCGTACCCTCCATGCGGTGGCCCAAGCCATGGACAAGAACCAGGCTGCCGATCGCCATCAACGGCGCAGGTAGGGCCAGCAGCAGCCCTGCACGCCGATGAGTGAGGTCAAGCGTAAGTTGGCGCAGCGCCCAGCGAACAGGCACCCACAGTACTCCCATCACCGCCAGCAGCAGGCCCAGGAGCGCCCCCATCTGGACGAATATCGAGGCTTCGCCCGCCTTTCCCTGGACCAACGAGACACCTGCGATTCCACCGAAGAACAACAGGCTGCAGACGCCCAGCAGCACGCCACGCAGCGCGTTCACCTGCCAGCGCCACCGCCTGGGCCGGGAGACGTCGGCAAGACTTCGCCAGAACAGGATCTGCTGCGGATGCCATGCCTCGGGCAACTGCTCGCTTCCCCCCGACTCGATGGCATCCAGCAGCGCGTTGACTTCACTGATGTGCTCGGGCAGCTGCGCCTGCCAGAGGGATCGCCGCAGGTTCCATGGCTGCGACAGGTAGCGCAGGCAACGACTGACTGTGATCCTCCCCAGCCGCAGGCTGCCCTCTTGTTCAAGCAGTGCCGACAGCTCTGCCGCATTCCCGGTCTCGGCGGCCCAGCGTCGATGACCGCGCGACTGGATCGATGCCAGCCTGTCCGGATCCACGCCATCGTGTACATCATCCCAGCCAAAGCAGCGTGCCAGCAGACCCATGTTGGCTGCGCTGACGCTGTTGTGACTGCGTGCCAGTTCATCCAGCAGCGCGTCGCCCACCAATGGCTTGTAGCGCAGCGACCACAGCACCGGCGTGGCCTCCAGCCAGGGGCCGAAGTCTTCAGGGGAAGACAGATGGGCCATGCGCAGGATCGTGTGCGCATGGCCCGATACGTGGACCGCTCCCTCCAGTTCCGCCACTGGTGCCGTGCGCAGCAGCACAGGCGTGCCGCGAGGTGGCCATGGAGGCGAGTACGAACGCGTTTCGGGCGGCGCCCATGCCACGTCTGCGTCGGGCGGCCAGGGTGCGATGTCGGTTGCATGCTCCGCCGGTTCGTCTTCGTCTGCGGTATTGGCCAGCGCTTCCTGGCGGACCCAGTCCAATGCCGCCTGATAGGCCTCATGCAGGTGCTGGAAGGCGATGGGATCCTCGTCGGGTCGAGTCACCCGCAGGCGATTTGCATAGGCGCGCTTGATCGCGCGCTCGTCAGCGGCTTCGTCCAGCTCCAGGACGTGAAGTGCCCAGCTCATGCATCGCGCTCGAGGGTGTCCAGTGCCTCGTCCAGCTGACGGCGATGACGCTCGACGGCAATGGCGTCCTGGCTTTCCAGCACATGGCGGAAGCTGCTCAGCCACGACTGCAGCTGTTCGCGGTGATGGATGCGTTCCTCGTACAGGCGCTCGGTGCGGGCGATCACCGCGAGGTTGGGCTGGGCGTCACGCGGGTGGATCTTCAGCGCTTCCAGTGCGCGCAGGCGCTGCTGGATCTCTTCGGGTGACAGCAGCCCGGGATTCTGTTCCAGGATGAGCTCGTGGCGCTTGCCGGTGGCATCCTCAGTGACTTCGACCTGCAGCAGCCCGTTCACGTCGTAGGTAAAGCGGGCGGTGACGCTGCGCTCCTGCATCGGGACAGAATGGGTCAGCGGCACGGTCAGCTCACCGAGCTTGATGTTGCGATCCACCGTCGGGCTCTCGCCCTGGAACACGTCGATACGGATGGCGTCCTGCCGCTCGTGCAGCGGGTAGAAGCGATCCTCGCGGCTGACCGGCACCACGCTGTTGCGCTGGATGATCGGGTGGAAGTAGCCGCTGCGTTCGCCACCGGCAGCATCCTGGCGGGACACCTGCGTGCCGAGCGTGTAGGGGCAGACATCGGTCAACACGACTTCGCGCAAGGATTCGTCGCGCGCCTTCAATCCCGCTGCAACGGCGGCGCCCAAGACAATCGCCTGGTCCGGATGGATATGGCGCAGCGGAAGCCGACCGAACAAGCGGGTCGCCAGCTTGCTGACCATCGGCATGCGTACCGCACCGCCGACCAGGATGATGTCGTCCAGCGCGTCGGGCTTGAGCCGGGCGTCGCGGATCGCGCGTTCGATGGGCCCACGCATGCGCAGCAGCAGCGGTTCGCAGAGCTGGGTGTAGCGCGCCTCGTCCATCTGCCACTGGCGTTCGCTGCCGGCCAGGGGCAACTGCAGGCTGGCAGCGCCGCTCAGGCTGAGTTCGCGCTTGAACAGTTCCAGTCGACGCAGCAGCTGCGCCTGTTCGGCAGCGGACAGGTCGCTGGCGGACGTGCCCTGGTCGGCATGGAAGGCCCGCACGAGTACCTGCAGGAAATCCTCGCCGCCCAGGAAATTGTCGCCGGCGCTGGCATGCACTTCGACCACGCCGTCGAACAGTTCCAGGATGGAGACGTCGAAGGTGCCACCGCCCAGGTCCAGCACCAGCACGCAGCCTTCGCCGTCACGCTCCTGCAGGCCATAGGCCAGCGCGGCGGCCGTGGGTTCATTGATCAGGCGCTCGACGCGGATGCCGGCCAGCTCGCCGGCTGCCCGGGTAGCCTTGCGCTGGGCGTCGGAGAAATAGGCCGGTACGCTGATCACTGCCTCCTCCACCTTGTGGCCCAGTGCGGCTTCGGCGTCAGCCAGCAGCGAGCGCAGCACCATGGCCGAAAGCTCCTCGGGGCGGAAACTGCGCTCACCCAGCCGGGTCTCGCGATCGCTGCCCATCCAGCGCTTGAAGTGGGCCACGGTCTGCTGTGGATGGCTGACCAGGCGGTCGCGGGCTGGCTGGCCAACCAGCACGGCGCCATCGACCAGGCTCACCACCGACGGCGTCAACAGCTCGCCATGGGCATTGGGGAACAGCTGCGGCCCGGTTGCCGTGTGCATGCCGATGAGGGAATGGGTGGTGCCAAGATCGATACCGACGATCATCTGCTGACGTCCGTTGTGCAGGGAACCGCGATTGTAGGAGTGGCCCCGACCCCCTGACCATCGGGCGTTGCCCGACAGCGCCCCACGGGCTATGGTCCCGGGTTGTTCTGTCGTACCGGATTGCCTCATGTCACCACGCAAAGCCCTTCCCACCGCCCTGGCCCTGGGCCTGACCCTCGCCGCCGGTGCCCACGCCGATGAAGGCATGTGGATGCCGACCCAGCTGCCGGAACTGGCCAAGCCGCTGCAGGCCGCAGGTTTCAAGGGCAATCCGGCCGACCTGGCCAACGTCACTGCGCCGCCGCTGAGCGCCGTGGTGCGTGCCGGTGGCGGCACCGGTTCGTTCGTGTCCGCCGACGGCCTGCTGCTGACCAACCACCACGTGGCGATGGGCGTGATCCAGTACAACAGCTCGCCCGAGCACGACCTGATCACTGGTGGCTTCATCGCCAGGGACCGTGGCGACGAGCGCCCGGCCAACCCGGACTTCCGCGTGCTGGTCACCGTCGGCTTCGACAAGGTGACCGATCAGGTGCTGGCGCAGGCGCGTGGCAAGACCGGCCGCGCCTACTTCGATGCCGTCGATGCGGCCAGCAAGCAGATCGTGGCCGAGTGCGAGAAGGACGGCAGCGTGCGCTGCTCGGTGGCCAACATGTACTACGGCACCGACTTCTACCGCATCGCCCAGCTGGAACTGAGCGACGTGCGCCTGGTGTACGCGCCGCCGCGCGCGATCGGCAACTACGGCGATGAGATCGACAACTTCATGTGGCCGCGCCACACCGGCGACTTCACCCTGCTGCGCGCCTACGTCGGCAAGGACGGCAAGCCGGCCGCGTACAGCAAGGACAACGTGCCCTACCAGGCGCCGGCGCACCTGCAGATGTCGGTGGAAGGTCCGAAGGAAGGTGACTACGCGATGCTGGCCGGTTACCCGGGCATCACCTATCGCCACCGTACCGCGGCCGAATTCGCTGGCCAGATCGATACCGTGCTGCCGCGCCGCGTGTCGGTGTTCCAGCAGATGATCGACACCATCGAGGCCGCCAGCGCCAAGGACGCGCAGGCGCGCACCCGCTACGCCTCGCAGCTGCAGTCGCTGAAGAACAACCGCAAGCGCGCCGCGGGTGAGCTGGAAGGCCTGCTGCGCAGCGACGCCAAGGCCCAGCGTGCCGCCGACGAGACGGCGATGCTGGCGGCCACCGACCGCAAGTACCAGGGCGACATCAAGGCACTGCTGGCCAATCTGTCGCTGGGTGCGGCGGTGGGCGAGCGTGACTTGCTGCTGGACCAGATGGCCGCGCAGAGCCAGCTGCTGCGTTCGGCGTTGCTGCTGGAGCGCCTGCGCATCGAATCGGCCAAGCCGGACGCGCAGCGCGAAAGCGGCTACCAGCAGCGCGACCAGGCGATGATCGAAGGCGTGCTCAAGCAGGTCCAGCGCCGTTACGCACCGGAGGTCGAGAAGGCGCTGCTGACCACTCTGCTGACCCGCTACCAGCAGCTGCCGGACGCGCAGCGCGTGGCCGAGTTCGACGCGGCCTTCGGCCGTACGCCGCAGCAGCTGGCCAAGGCGCTGGACACCCTGTATGCGGGCACCCAGCTGGGTGACGAGGCGCAGCGCCTGTCGCGCTTCGCTGCCGCACGCGAAGGCAAGGCGCTGGCCGCCGATCCGCTGATCGCCGTGGCCGGCCCGCTGGTGGCCGCGCAGCTGCGCATCGAGAACGAGAGCAAGACCCGCGAAGGCGAGCAGCTGCGCCTGCGCCCGGCCTACATGCAGGCGCTGTTCGCCTGGCGTGCCAAGCAGGGCCGCGCCGTGTACCCGGATGCCAACCGCACCCTGCGCATCAGCTACGGCAAGGTCGAGGCGCTGCACCCGCGCGATGGCGTGACCTACTCGCCGGTGACCACCGTGGCCGGCATCGTCGAGAAGAACACCAACGCCTATCCGTTCGATGCGCCCAAGCCGCTGCTGGCGGCGATTGCCAAGGGTGACTTCGGCAGCACCGCCGACCCGGCGCTGAAGACCCAGACGGTCAACTTCCTGACCAACCTGGATACCACCGGCGGCAACTCCGGCTCGCCGGTGCTCAACGCCAAGGGCGAACTGATCGGCCTGAACTTCGACAGCAACTGGGAATCGGTCAGCGCCAGCTGGTGGTTCGACCCGCGCTACAAGCGCGCCGTGCACGTGGACATGCGCTACCTGCGCTGGCTGCTGGCCAAGGTCTACCCGGCGCCCGAGCTGCTGAAGGAAATGGGCGTGCCGGCCCAATAAAGCCGGTACCTGGCAGGTGCCCACCGCTTCCTGGTGGGTGCCCATTGATTCCCGGTAGGTGCCCACTGTCAGTGGGCACGGATGTCCCCGTCACGACCAACGGTCGTGACCCACCAGACGGACCAACGGTCGTGACCCACCGCCATGACCTACCCTCACGACCAACGGTCGTGATCTACTGGCCCCTGTTCCGACGGAAATGCACGCGTGGTCTCCAGCTGGATCCTGCTGCTGGTCTCGGTTGCCTATGCCGCGCTGCTGTTCGGCGTGGCGTGGTGGGGTGACCGCCGGCCGATGTATCCCGATCGGCCGTGGCTGCGGCCGGTGGTGTACAGCCTGGCGCTGGCCGTTTACTGCTCGTCGTGGACCTTCTACGGCGCGGTGGGTACCGCCGTGCGCAACGGCATCGGCTACCTGCCGATCTATATCGGTCCGTTGCTGCTGCTGTTGTTCGGCTGGCGCATCATCGAACGCCTGGCGCTGATCGCGCGCAGCCAGAACGTGGTCTCCATCGCCGATTTCATCTCCTCGCGCTTCGGCCGCTCGCGGCGGTTGGCGGCACTGGTGGCGATCATCGCCCTGATCGGCATCATCCCGTACCTGGCCCTGCAGTACAAAGCGGTGGCGATGAGCCTGCAGGTGCTGACCGGCAACAGCGGCCCGACCGGCTTCTTCACCGATCCGGCGCTGTACGTGGCGCTGCTGATGGCGCTGTTCGCCACCCTGTTCGGCACCCGCCAGGTCGACGCCACCGAGCACCACCACGGCATGATGCTGGCGATCGCCTTCGAATCGGTGATCAAGCTGCTGGCCATGCTGGCCGTGGGCGTGTTCGCCTACCTGTGGCTGAGCAACCGCACCGACGCGGTGGTCGAGTCGGTGCATACGCTGTTCACCGGCCTGCCGCCGGTGGGCTTCATCTCGCAGACCCTGCTCAGCTTCCTGGCCATCATCTGCCTGCCACGCCAGTTCCACGTGGCCGTGGTCGAGTGCGGTGACGTGCGCGACGTACGCCGCGCGCGCTGGATGTTCGGTGGCTACCTGGTACTGATCTCGGGCATGGTGCTGCCGATCGCCACCGCCGGCGTGACCCTGTTCGGCACCGGCGGCAGCGTCGCCGACGACTCGATGGTGCTGGCCCTGCCGCTGGCCGAAGGCCGCAACGCGCTGGCGCTGATCGCCTATGTGGGCGGCTTCTCCGCCGCCACCGGCATGGTCATCGTCTCGTCCATCGCGCTGGCCACCATGGTCAGCAACGATCTGGTGATGCCGGTGCTGCTGCGTCGCAGTGGCGACCATCAGGAAGCCGCCGACGTTGCCTCGCGCGTGCTGTGGATCCGCCGCCTGGCGATCCTGCTGCTGGCGCTGATGGCCTACAGCTACTACCGCACCAGCAGCAACGACAGCACGCTGGCCTCGTACGGCCTGATGGCGTTCGCGGCGGTGGCGCAGTTCGCGCCCGGGCTGATCGGCGGTCTGTACTGGCGCGGCGCGAGCCGGCGTGGTGTCGAGGTGGGCATGCTGCTGGGCTTCGCCACCTGGCTGTACACACTGCTGCTGCCGGCGATGACCATGGCCGGCTGGGTCGATGCTGGCTGGGTGCAGCACGGCCCGTTCGGCATCGAGTGGCTGCGCCCGCAGCAGCTGTTCGGCATGACCGGCTGGGACCCGCTGACCCATGGCACGTTCTGGTCGCTGCTGGTCAATGCGGCGACGATGATGCTGGTGTCTGCACGCTGGCGGCCCGGTGTGGACGAGCGGCTGCGCGCCGCGCCGTTCCTCGACCCGTATGCCGAACGACCGTCGGTGGCGGGTGGTTGGCCGGGTCACGTGCATGTGGGCGATCTGCTGGCGCTGGCTTCGCGCGTGGTCGGCGAGCGCCACGCGCGGCGTTCGTTCTTCGAGCAGGCACAGTCGCTGGGCCGCGAGCTGCAATCCTCGGCGCCGGCCGACCGGCCGTGGGTGCAGTTCACCGAACGCCTGCTGGCCGCGTCGATTGGTGCGGCCTCGGCGCGCCTGCTGCTGACCAGCCTGCTGCGTGGCTCGGGCATGGACCTGGGCGAAGTGGTGGCGGTGCTGGACGAAGCCGGGCAGGAACTGCGCTTCAACCGCGAGATCCTGTCGACCACGCTGGAGAACATCAGCGCCGGGGTCAGCGTGGTCGATCCGGACATGCGCCTGACCGCATGGAATCGTCGTTACCAGGACATGTTCGGCTACCCCGACGGCATGCTCTACGTAGGTCGCCCTGTGGCCGACCTGATCCGCTACAACGCCGAGCGCGGCGAGCTGGGCGAGGGTGATATCGAAGTGCAGATCAACCGACGCATCGGCTACATGCGCGCGGGGTCACCGCACGTGTTCGAGCGCACCCGCAGCGATGGCAAGGTGATCGAGATGCGTGGCCAGGCGCTGCCCGGCGGCGGTTACGTGACCAGCTACAACGACATCACCGACTACAAGCACGCGGAAAAGGCCCTGCTGGAAGCTAACGAAACGCTGGAACAGCGCGTGGCCGAGCGTTCGCATGAGGCCGAGGTCGCGCAGCAGTCGAAGACCCGCTTCCTGGCGGCGATCAGCCATGACGTGCTGCAGCCACTGAACGCCGCACGCCTGTTCGCTTCCGCGCTGCGCGACAGCGATCACGTGAGCGATGAGCAGAAGCACCTGGCCGAGCGTGTGGATGCGTCGTTGCGTGCGGCCGAAGAGCTGCTCGATGGCCTGCTGGATGTGTCTCGGCTGGATGCCGGTGGCCTGCACCCGGTGATCGGCGAGTTCGACGTGAGTGCGTTGATGCGTGAGCTGGCCGCGCAGTACACCCCGGTCGCCGCCGGCCGTGGCCTGCGCCTGGACCTGTTCGCACGCCCGGCATGGGTGCGCAGTGACCGCCGCCTGCTGCGCCGCGTGCTGCAGAACTTCCTGGCCAACGCGCTGCGTTACACCCGCCAGGGTCGCATCGTGCTGGCCGTGCGCCAGCGCGGCGATGAAGTGGAGCTGCAGGTCTGGGATACCGGTCCTGGCATTCCCGAGCACCACATGCGGCAGATCTTCGATGAGTTCCACCGCTACCAGCAGCCGTTCGACTGGGGCGAGCAGGGCCTGGGCCTGGGCCTGTCGATCTGCCAGCGCATCTCGCGTCTGCTTGACCATCGCCTCAATGCGCGCAGCCGGGTCGGCAAGGGATCGATGTTCTCGATCATTCTGCCGCGGGTGGCACCATTGCCGGGTTACACCGAGCTGGCCACGCCGGTACAGGCGGTGGCCGCACCGGTACGCAGCGATTCGCTGGCTGGCCTGCGCGTGCTGTGCGTGGACAACGACGAGGAGATCCTCGACGGCATGCGCGCACTGCTCGGCCGTTGGCAGGTGCAGGTGATCACGGCATCGACGGTGGATCAGGCGTTGGAGAAAGTGGCCGAACGGCCACAGGTGATGCTGGTCGACTACCACCTGCACGACCGCATGGATGGCCTGGACGCCCTGGTGGCCCTGCGCGAAGCCGCCGGTTACCCGCTGCCGGGTGCGCTGCTGACCGCCGATGGTCGCGACGAGCTGAAGCGGATGGCACGCGAACGTGGCTATCGCGTGCTGACCAAGCCGATCAAGCCGGCCTCGCTGCGCGCCTTCCTCGGCGCGCTGCGCGACGCGCAGTAGTGCCGGCCGCTGGCCGGCAACCACGTAATCGCGGAAGCGTTACCCCACGCCGTGCAGGTGCTCGTACAGGATCGTCGCACCGATGATCACCAGGATCACGCCACCGATGATCTCGGCACGCTTGCCGACCATGCTGCCCAGCACGCGGCCGAGCATGATGCCGGCGGTGACCATGGTCAGCGTGCACAGGCCGATGACCGCGGCCATCACGCCGATATGCACATCCATGAAGGCCAGGCCGATACCCACCGCCATCGCATCGATGCTGGTGGCGAAACCGGTCAGCGCCAGCTTCCAGAAGCCGTGGTGCTGCGAAGGGTCTTCGTCTTCCTCGGCACTGTCCGGGCGCAGGCCGTTGTAGATCATGTGGATGCCCAGCGCGCCGAGCAGGCCGAAGGCGATCCAGTGGTCGAAGGCTTCGACGTACTGCAGCGCGGCGCGACCGAGCAGCCAGCCGATGATGGGCGTGATCGCCTCGATGACGCCGAAGATGATGCCGGCACGCAAGGCATCGCGGAACACCGGCCTGCGCATGGCCGCACCCTTGCCGATCGCGGCGGCAAAGGCATCGGTGGACATGGCAAAGCCGATCAGGAGGATCGAAATGGGGGACATGGACAGCGGCTGAGGTCGGGCCAGGACGGACGCACGGCCTGCGCTCGCGCCCAACCTGACGTTGCGCGCGCGGGCCGCTGGTCTCGCCAACCATCATGGTTGTCCACGCCACGGCGCACCGGCCGAGTATGTTGACGTGGACGATTCCTGCGAAGGAATCCGGCTACTCCCCAAGGGGACGCGAAGCTTAGCATCGCGATTCGCGCGTGGCGCATTTCCAGCGAAACGCGCAGGCTGGGCTGGTTTGTATAGCGATGGCTATATCGCGAGCGCAACGGTGCCGGGTAGTGCCGGCCGCTGGCCGGCATGCGCAACGGCGAGAGCGTGCCAAGCAAGCTTGGCACCTACCGAAGCGGTTTCGGGTGATTTCAGGGGCTGAAGGCGATTGCCGGCCAGCGGCCGGCACTACCTCAGTCTTCTTCCGGCGGCAGCACGATGGCGTCGTCGTCGATCGCCAGCTTGCCGGCCATCAGCACGGCCTGGGTGCGGTTGGTCACGCCCAGCTTGCGCAGGATGGCGGTGACGTGGGCCTTGATCGTCGCTTCGGAGACATTGAGGTCGTAGGCGATCTGCTTGTTCAAGCGGCCGGCGCCCAGCATCTGCAGCACGCGGAACTGCTGCGGGGTGAGCTCGCGCAGTCGCTGGCCGACTTCGCGTTCCTCACGCTCGGTGGGCGGCACGTTGTGCGCTTCCGGCGGCGCCCAGGTCTCGCCATCGAGGATGGTGCCCAGTGCGTGGCCGATGGTGTCCGAATCCGCAGACTTCGGAATGAAGCCCAGCGCGCCGTGGTCGAGCGCGCGGCGCATCACCGTCGCCTCTTCGCGCGCGGACACCACCACCACCGGCAGGTGCGGATGCAGCGAGCGCATGTGCACCAGTGCATTGAAACCCTGCGCACCGGGCATGTTGAGATCCATCAGGACCAGGTCGGCGTCGTTGTGCTGGTCGGCCAGCGCGTACAGCGCTTCCACGCTGTCTGCCTCGAACAGCTGCACGCCGGGGATGACCCGCTGCACGGCCCCACGCAGGGCTTCGCGGAACAGCGGGTGGTCATCGGCAATCAGGAGGGTGGTCATGGTCGGGGGGAACCGTGGGGGAAAGCAGATGGGGTCAGAGCCCTTTCCTTGCGGAAAGGGATCCGACCCCGGTCGTACATCAGCGCACCTTGCGCTCGTCCACCAGTGACGCCACCACCGACGGATCGGCCAGGGTCGAAGTGTCGCCGAGCTGGTCCGGCGCGTTCTCGGCGATCTTGCGCAGGATGCGGCGCATGATCTTGCCCGAGCGGGTCTTCGGCAGGCCCGGCGCCCACTGCAGGTGGTCCGGCGTGGCGATCGGGCCGATCTCCTTGCGCACCCAGGCGATCAGCTCCTTGTGCAGCTCGTCGCTCGGTGCCTCTTCGGCCACCAGGGTGACGTAGGCGTAGATGCCCTGGCCCTTCACGTCGTGCGGGAAGCCGACCACGGCCGCCTCGGCCACCTTCGGGTGCGAAACCAGCGCGCTTTCCACTTCAGCGGTGCCGATGCGGTGGCCAGACACGTTGATCACGTCGTCGACGCGGCCGGTGATCCAGTAATAGCCGTCCTCGTCGCGTCGGCAACCGTCGCCGGTGAAGTAGCTGCCCGGGTAGGTGCGGAAATAGGTATCGATGAAACGCTGGTGGTCGCCGTACACCGTGCGCATCTGGCCCGGCCAGGAATCACGGATGATCAGGTTGCCCTCGGTCGGGCCGTCCTGGATCTCGCCATCGGCATTGACCAGCGCCGGCTGCACGCCGAAGAAGGGCAGGGTGGCCGAACCCGGCTTGAGGTCCATCGCGCCGGCCAGCGGCGAGATCAGGATGCCGCCGGTCTCGGTCTGCCACCAGGTATCGACGATCGGGCAGCGGCTGTCGCCGACCACCTCGTAGTACCAGCGCCAGGCTTCCGGGTTGATCGGCTCGCCGACGCTGCCGAGCAGGCGCAGCGAGGCGCGCGAGGTCTTCTTCACCGGCTCCTCGCCTTCGCGCATCAGCGCACGGATGGCGGTCGGGGCGGTATAGAAGATGGTCACCTTGTGCTTGTCGATGACGTTCCAGAAGCGCGAGGTGTCCGGGTAGTTCGGCACGCCTTCGAACATCAGCGAGGTCGCGCCGTTGGCCAGCGGCCCGTACACGATGTAGCTGTGGCCGGTGACCCAGCCGACGTCGGCGGTGCACCAGTAGATGTCGTCCTCGCGCAGGTCGAACACCGCTTCATGGGTGTAGGCCGCGTACAGCAGGTAACCGCCGGTGGTGTGCAGCACGCCCTTCGGCTTGCCGGTGGAACCGGAGGTGTAGAGGATGAACAGCGGGTCTTCCGCGTTCATGCGTTCCGGTTCGCAGGTGGCGGGCTGGCTGTCCACCACATCGTGGAACCAGCGGTCGCGCGGGGCCTGCATGTCCACCGCGCCGCCGGTGTGGCGCACCACCAGCACGGTTTCCACGGTATTGGTGCCCGGCAGCTTCAGCGCGGCATCGACGTTGGCCTTCAGCGGAATCCTGCGGCCACCGCGCAGGCCCTCGTCGGCGGTGATGATCAGCTTGCTCTGGCAGTCGCTGACACGGTCGGCGATCGAGTTCGGCGCGAAGCCACCGAACACCACCGAGTGGATCGCACCGATGCGCGCGCAGGCCAGCATGGCCACGGCGGCGTCGACGATCATCGGCAGGTAGATGGTGACGCGGTCGCCCTTCTTGACGCCGAGATTGCGCAGTGCATTGCCGAGGCGGCAGGTGCGCTCGTACAGCTCGCGGTAGGTCACGTGCTGGGCCGGTGCATCCGGGCCGTCCGGCTCGAACAGCAGGGCGGTCTTGTCGCCGCGCGTTTCCAGCTGGCGATCCAGGCAGTTCACGCTGGCATTGAGCTCGCCATCTTCGAACCACTTGATGTGGAAGTCGGACAGGTCGTAGCTGACGTTCTTGATCCTGGTCGGCTTGCGCATCCACTGCAGGCGCTCGGCGGCCTTGCCCCAGAAACCATCCGGGTCGGTCACCGAAGCCTGGTACTGCTGTTCGTACGACGTCTTGTCGATGCGTGCCTTGGCGGCGAACTGCGGATCGACGGGGTAGATATCAGCCATGGCACCCTCACTTGCACGTTGACTTTGTATGTGCGGTCGCAGCATCGCAGCGACCGATCCCCTTCAGTTTGCCCCATCCACCCCCGGCCGCGTCACCACTCTGGTTAGACCATGGTCGAAAGTGAGCGCCCAGCAGGGCCGGGTTCGACCAATGGCGAATAGCCGCTATACATAATCGCCCCGCAGTCTCGGCTCGACCGTGCCCCACGCGCGGCATCACCTTGCCACTTGGGAGAGAGGGCAACATGAGCCACCGTACGTTGAAAGCCGTGCGCACACCTTTGGCGGCCTGCCTGTTGGTCGCCCTGGTCGCACCGGGCATGGCGTTCGCTGAGACCGCCAAAGAGAAGGCGCTGGAAGCACGCGTTGCCGAACTGGAACGCCAGGTCCAGCTGCTGCTGTCTTCGCAGCAACAACAACAGACCCAGATCAGCCAGACCCAGCAGGCGGTGACCGAAGTGCGCACGGTGCAGGCCGGGCAGAAGCCGGTTGCTTCGGTGCCGGCCGGCAAGCAGCCGATCCAGGTCACCACCATCACCCCGGGCGCGGCGCCGGGTACCACGGTCAAGATCGGCGGCTTCATCAAGGCCGACTTCCTGGCCACCCAGACCAGCGATGGCCAGCTGGCCGACGACGCCACCGGCCGCTCGCTGTACCTGCCGGGCCAGACCCCGGTGGAAGGCGCCGGCGGCAGCGGCAAGCGTTCGGGCACCGACTTCAATGCCCACGCCAAGTTCTCGCGCTTCAACCTGGGCATCGACAACGTGAGCGAGTCGGGCAACAAGGCCGGTGCGTTCTTCGAGATGGACTTCTTCGGCAACTCGCTGGGCAACCAGACCGCCACCAATACCTACGGTGTGACCCTGCGCCACGCCTACATGTACTGGAACAACTGGATGGCAGGCCAGACCTGGTCCAACTTCATGGACGCGGCCGCACTGCCGGAAGCGGTCGACTTCGTCGGCCCCACCGACGGCGTGATCTTCGTGCGCCAGGCCCAGGTGCGCTACACCCAGGGTGGCTTCAGCGTCGCGCTGGAAAACCCGGAAACCACCACCCTTACCGGTACCCGCAACCCGGTCACCGGCGCCTGGACCAACACCAGCGCCAACTCCGACCGTGGCAGCCTGCCTGACCTGACCCTGCGCTATGGCTGGAAGGGTGACTGGGGCACCTTCGGTGTCGGCGGCATCGTCCGTCAGCTGAAGGTCGACAACCAGGCCACCGGCGCCAAGGCCGACAAGGTGGCTGGCGGCCTGACCCTGGGCGGCAAGTGGGTGATGGGTGACAGCGATTCGCTGCACTACCAGCTGACCGGCGGCGAAGGCATCGCCCGCTACATCGGCCTGGGCATCACCGCCGATAGCGCCTACGACGTGGCCCGCGACGAGCTCAACCCGACCGGCGTGCTGGCCGGCTACGTGGGCTGGCGGCATGCGTTCTCACCGAAGCTGCGCACCAACCTGATCTATGCGCGCAGCGACTACGACAACGACAGCATCCTGGGCCCGCTGGTGACCAAGAGCGTGCAGAGCATCCGCGGCAACATCTTCTATTCGCCGCTGCCCAAGGTCGATATCGGCGCCGAGCTGATGTACGGCCGTCGCGAAGTGGAGAACGGCAACAAGGGTGACATCACCCGATTGCAGTTCACCACGAAGTACAGCTTCTAAGAGCGTGCCGGCCAGCGGCCGGCACCTACCGAGATGGGGTGCCGGCCAAGTTCGGCATCTACCGAGATGGAGTGCCGGCCAAGGTCGGCATCTACCGAATTGAGTGCCGGCCAAGGTCGGCACCCACCAACAACGATTGCTTCGGAGGGGAAGCGTCCCATGTCCAGTACACCCAGCACCGCACATAAAGCGGGCACCCTGACCAAGGGCCACAAGAAGGTCATCTTCGCCTCGAGCCTCGGCACGGTCTTCGAGTGGTATGACTTCTTCCTGTACGGCTCGCTCGCGGCCATCATCGCCAAGCAGTTCTTCAGTGGCGTCAATGAAACCACGGGCATGATCTTCGCCCTGCTGGCGTTTGCCGCCGGCTTCTTCGTGCGTCCGTTCGGCGCGGCCTTCTTCGGCAGCCTCGGCGACCGCATCGGCCGCAAGTACACCTTCCTGGTCACCATCCTGATCATGGGCATCTCGACCTTCCTGGTCGGCGTGCTGCCCAACTACGCCTCGATCGGTTTCGCCGCACCGGTGATCCTGATCATCCTGCGCCTGGCCCAGGGTCTGGCGATGGGCGGCGAGTACGGCGGTGCCGCCACCTACGTGGCCGAGCACGCGCCGGACGACAAGCGCGGCCTCTACACCAGCTTCATCCAGTGCACCGCCACGCTCGGCCTGTTCATGTCGCTGCTGATCATCCTGGCCTGCCGTTACTTCCTGGGCAATGAAGCCTTTGAAGCCTGGGGCTGGCGCATCCCGTTCCTGGTCTCGATCCTGCTGCTGGGCGTGTCGGTGTGGATCCGCCTGCAGCTGAGCGAGTCGCCGCTGTTCCAGCAGATGAAGTCCGAGGGCAAGGGTTCCAAGACGCCGTTCCGTGACAGCCTGAAGGGCGGCAACCTGAAGCTGATGCTGCTGGTCCTGCTCGGTGCGGCGGCCGGCCAGGCCGTGGTCTGGTACGGCGGCCAGTTCTACGCGCTGTTCTTCCTCAGCAGCATGCTGAAGGTCGATGCCACCACCTCCTACCTGCTGATCGCGGCCGCGCTGGCGCTGGGCGTGCCGTTCTTCATCTTCTTCGGGTGGCTGTCCGACCGCATTGGCCGCAAGAAGATCATCCTGGCCGGCTGCCTGCTGGCGGCCATCACCTACATCCCGATCTTCAAGGGCCTGACCCACTTCGCCAACCCGGCCATCGAAGAAGCGCGTGCATCCTCGCCGGCGCTGGTCGTCGCCGATCCGAACACCTGTTCATTCCAGTTCGATCCGGTGGGCCTGCGCAAGTTCACCAGCTCCTGCGACGTGGCCACCGCCGCGCTGACCAAGGCCGGTGTGCCGTACGACGTGCAGCCCGCCGCCGCCGGTTCGCTGGCGATGGTGAACGTGGGCAGTGCCAGCGTCACCTCGTATGAGGCCGCTGGCCTGACCAAGGAAGAAGGCAAGGCCAAGGCCGATGCATTCGGTGCGGAACTGAAGACCGCCCTGACCACCGCCGGCTACCCGGCCAAGGCTGATGGCGCCCGCATCAACATCGCCGGCACCATCTTCATGCTGTGGCTGCTGGTGCTGTACGTGACCATGGTCTACGGCCCGATTGCCGCTTATCTGGTCGAACTGTTCCCGACCCGCATCCGCTACACCTCGATGTCGCTGCCGTACCACATCGGCAACGGCTGGTTCGGTGGCTTCCTGCCGGCGATCTCGTTCGCGCTGGTGGCCGGTACCGGCAACCTGTACTACGGCCTGTGGTACCCCATCATCATTGCGCTGATGTCGGTGGTGATCGGCGGCCTGTTCCTGCGTGAGACCAAGGACGTGGATATCACCAAGTAACCGGTGTGCCGACCAACGGTCGGCACTCACCGGGTTTCAGGGGCCGCGGTGCAGACCGCGGCCTTTCTGTTTGTGGGGCGTGCCCACTCGGCTCGCATTCCGGTAGTGCCGGCCGCTGGCCGGCAACGGCTTTATGTCCGCGGAGATTCATGAGGTTGCCGGCCAGCGGCCGACACTACCATTGCGTCGCGCAGCACCCCGTATAGTCGGCCCATGACCACCACTACGCCGGAAGACCTCCCCGCCCTCCTGCACACCCTGCGCAGCGCCTGGCAGTCGCAGCGCCCGTCGCTGGACCAGCGCGAAGCTGACCTGCGCCGCCTGCGCGAGGCGTTGAAGCCACGTTTGGACGAGATGGCCCAAGCCATCGCCGAGGACTTTGGCCATCGCGCCCGCGTTGAATCGAAGCTGGCCGATGGCATGAGCGTGCTGTCGGCCATCGATCACCTGCGCCGCCACCTGCGGCGCTGGTCGAAGCCACAGCGGGTGGGGGCGGGCTGGCGGCTTTGGCCCGCGCGTGCGCAGCTGCGGCCGACGCCGCTGGGCGTGGTCGGGGTGATCTCGCCTTGGAATTACCCGGTTACGCTGGCGCTGGTGCCGCTGGCCACCGCGATTGCCGCCGGCAACCATGTGTTGCTGAAGCCCTCGGAACACACACCACGCACCAGTGCATTCCTGGCCGATCTGCTGGCCAGTGTGTTCCCGCCCGATCGCGTGGCGGTGGTGCAGGGCGGGGCGGACGTGGCGGAGGCAGTGTCTTCGCTGCCGCTGGACCATCTGTTGTTCACCGGTTCGACGGCGGTCGGCCGCAAGGTGATGGCCGCCGCCGCCGAACATCTGGTGCCGGTCACGCTGGAACTGGGCGGCAAGTCGCCGGCCATCGTCTGTCGCGATTTCCCGCTGGACAAAGCAGCCACACGGCTGGCCACCGGCAAGTGGTTCAACGCCGGCCAGACCTGCATCGCGCCGGATTACGTGCTGATCGATACCGCGCGCCAGCGCGAGTTCGTGCAGGCGCTGCAGCAGCAGGTGCGCGAGCGCTATGGCGACTTCAGCGATGCTGACGATTACACCCGCATCATCAACGAGGGTCAGTACCGGCGCCTGCAGGGGTACCTGGCGCAGGCGCGCGAGCGCGGGGTGCCGGTGATTCCGCTGGCGCAGGTGGATGAGGCGCGTGCCGACCGCGAGCGCCTGCTGGTGCCGACCGTGGTGCTGGACCCGCCGGACGACCTGGACCTGATGCGCGAGGAGATCTTCGGGCCGATCCTGCCGGTGCGGGCCTATCCGGATCTGGAGGCGGCGCTGGCCGACGTATTGTCCCGTGACCGGCCGCTGGCACTGTATCCCTTCAGTCATGACACGGCGACGGTGGAACGCATCCTCGGCCAGGTGGTGGCCGGCGGGGTGACGGTGAATGACACGCTGCTGCACTTCGCCGCCGATGGCCTGCCGTTCGGTGGGGTGGGGGCCAGCGGCATGGGCGCGTACCACGGCCGCGCCGGGTTCGATGCGATGAGCAAGCGGCTGCCGGTGCTGTGGCAGTCGCGCTGGGCGGCCAGCGACCGGCTGCGGCCGCCGTATTCGAAGATTGCGGGGTTGTTGAAGCTGCTGCTTCGGTAGTGCCGGCCGCTGGCCGGCAACTGCATGGACCGTCGGCAAGACCCTGCAGTTGCCGGCCAGCGGCCGGCACTACCGGTGGGTGCCCACCTGGGGTGGCACGCGTGCCAAGCCCACCCGGGTAGAATGCCCGCATGAAGATCGCCTCGTGGAACGTCAATTCGCTCAATGTCCGCCTGCCGCACCTGGAGCAGTGGCTCAGGGAGTTCGGCCCGGACATCGTCGGTATCCAGGAAACCAAGCTGGAGGACCACAAGTTCCCCGATTCGGCGCTGATCGCCGCCGGCTACCGCAGCGTGTTCGCCGGCCAGAAGACCTACAACGGCGTGGCGCTGCTGTCGCGTGAGTCGGCGCAGGACGTGCAGATCGGCATTCCCGGTTTCGAGGACGAACAGAAGCGCGTCATTGCCGGTACCTTCGGCGACCTGCGGGTGATCAACCTGTACGTGGTCAATGGCCAGGACATCGGCACCGACAAGTACGACTACAAGCTGCGCTGGCTGGAAGCGGTGCATGCCTGGATCGCCGAAGAACTGCAGCGGCATCCGAAGCTGATCGTGATGGGTGACTTCAACATCGCCCCGGACGCGCGCGATGTGCACGACCCGGAGGTGTGGAACGACAACCACATCCTGACCTCCACCGCCGAGCGCGGCGCGCTCAACAAGCTGCTGCAGCTGGGTCTGCACGATGGCTTCCGCCTGCACAACGACGAGGCGGGCACCTTCAGCTGGTGGGATTACCGTGCCGCCGGCTTCCGCCGCAACCTGGGCCTGCGCATCGACCTGACCCTGGTCTCCGATGCGCTGAAGGGCAGCGCGGTGGCCTCGGGCATCGACCGCGCGCCGCGCACCTGGGAACGCCCGAGCGACCATGCGCCGGCCTGGGTGCAGATCGGTTGAACGAACAGGGCCCGACGATTGCCGGGCCCGTTCTGGAACATCTGCCGGCCAGTGGCCGGCGCTACCCTCGGATCACCGTATGCTCTTGCGGGTGAACAGGTTGACGATCGCCAGCAGGATCACCGCGCCGATCAGCGAGAACAGGAAGGTGCGGATGGTGATCGCTTCGTTGATGCCGCCGCCGAACAGCCAGCCGGAAATCAGCGCGCCGACGATGCCGACCACGATGTTGAGGATGATGCCCTGCTGGGCATCGCGCTTCATGATGATGCTGGCCAGCCAGCCTACGATGCCGCCGACGATCAGCCAGATGATGATGCCCATGATCGAACCTCCGGTGGGAAACTGTGACCAGTTGACGCGCACGGCCGTGAACCCGTCGTGCAATTGCGTGATGGACGCGTGCGGATGAGCCTGCCAGCCACCCTCGACGGCCCGTGGCGCTTCGGTCCGGTAACGGTCTGGCGGCGTCCGCACGTGCCGGGCCAGCGCGGTGAACCGCAGGCCCGGCAGGTACTGGCGCAGGCGCTGGGCACCGATCCGCAGACGCTGCCACTGGTCCGTGACGACAAGGGCCGGCCGGAGCTGAGCGGCCCGTTGGCCCACTATGGGACCGGCTGGAGCCACAGCGGTGAGGTGCTGCTGGTGGCGCTGGGCGAAGGCGTGCGGTTGGGCGTGGACCTGGAACTGCTGCGGCCGCGGCCGCGTCTTCTGGAAATCGTGCGGCGCTTCTTCCACCCGCAGGAGGTGGCCTGGCTGGAACGCCTGGACGAGGCCGACCGCGAGCACTGGTTCTTCCGCGTATGGTGCGTCAAGGAGGCGATCCTGAAGGCGCACGGGCAGGGCATCTCGTTCGGGCTGCACCGCCTGCAGTTGGCGCCGGGGGCCGATGGCGCCCTGCACCTGCGCTGGTGCGACCCGGAACTGGGCGAGGCCGCGCGCTGGCACCTGCACGAATGGCAGGCCAGCGGCCAGTTCCGTGCGGCGTTGGCCTGGTATCCGCACTGAAGCGGGGAATCAGCGCGCAAAACCGGCGATAATGTCGGCATGAGCGAACACCCACTTCCCGCCAGCGTGGCTGCCACGCTGGAACAGGGCCTGGCCAGCATGGGCCTGGACGCCGCGCTGGCGCCGCCGCTGCTGCGCTACCTGGCCCTGCTGCACCGCTGGAACGGCACCTACAACCTCACCGCCATCCGCGACCCGCAGGAGATGGTTACCCGCCACCTGCTCGATTCGCTGGCGATGCAGCCGTTCGTGGCTGATGGCAGCCTGGCCGACCTCGGTACCGGCCCCGGGTTGCCCGGCATCCCGCTTGCGATCGCCTGCCCGGGCCTGCAGGTCACCCTGGTGGAGAGCAACGGCAAGAAGGCGCGCTTCATGCGCGAGGCCGTGCGCCAGCTCGGCCTGGGCAACGCCCGCGTGGCCGAATCGCGGGCCGAAGCGCTGGACGAGGCCGGTCGTTACGACCAGCTGACCGCGCGCGCAATGGATACCCTGGCTGGCATCGTCCGCGTCGGTGGCCATCTGCTGCGCCCCGGTGGCGTGCTGCTGGCCATGAAGGGCGTCTACCCGCATGAGGAGATCGCGGAACTGCCGGCTGGCTGGCAGGTGCGTGAGGTGACCCCGCTGAGCGTGCCCGGCCTGGCCGGCGAACGCCACCTGGTCACCGTTACAGGTCCCTGATTCCCGCCGCCAGCCCTTTGTGGAACAACGGGTTGGCGATCCACGATTTCCGCAAGGGGCCGGTTGTACGCATAATGACCGGTCCCAACCATCCGTCGACGAGGCACACCCGCATGGCCCGCATCATCGCCATCGCCAACCAGAAGGGTGGCGTCGGCAAGACCACGACCGCCGTCAACCTGGCCGCTTCCCTGGCCAACGCACCCAAGCGCGTGCTGTTGGTCGACCTGGACTCGCAGGGCAACGCGACCATGGGCAGCGGCGTGGACAAGCGTGAGCTGGCGGCCTCCACCTGCGATCTGCTGCTGGGCGAGAACAGCGCCGCCGATGTGCGCGTGCAGACCGCCGAAGGCTACGACCTGCTGCCGGGCAACATCGACCTGACCGCCGCCGAGATCCAGCTGATGGGCCAGAGCGAGCGCGAGCAGCGCCTGAAGCGCGCACTGGCGCCGATCCGCGACGAGTACGACTACATCCTGATCGATTGCCCGCCGGCGTTGTCGCTGCTGACGCTCAACGCGCTGGCCGCCGCCGATTCGGTGATCGTGCCGATGCAGTGCGAGTACTACGCACTGGAAGGCCTGAGCGCGCTGGTGGAAACCATCGAAGCGCTGCGCACCAGCCTGAACCCGGCGCTGGAGATCGAAGGCGTGCTGCGCACCATGTTCGACGTGCGCAACAACCTGGCCAACGCAGTGTCGGCCGAGCTCACCGAGCACTTCGGCGACCGCGTGTTCCGCACCATCGTGCCGCGCAACGTGCGCCTGGCCGAGGCGCCCAGCCATGGCCAGAGCATCGTCGGCTACGACCGCGCCTCGCGCGGTGGCGTGGCCTACCTGGGCCTGGCCGGCGAGATCATCCGCCGCAACAACGAACGCAACAAGGCCGCCAAGGCCGTGGAGACCGTCTGATGACCAGCAGCAAGCCGGCAGCCAAGAAGCGAGGCCTCGGCCGTGGCCTGGACGCGCTGCTGGGCCCGAAAGGCGCGGTCAGCCAGGTGCAGGCCACCACCGCGGTGATTGAGCCGCTGCCGGGTGAAGTGCTGCGCAAGTTGCCGGTCGGCCAGCTGCAGCCGGGCAAGTACCAGCCGCGCCGCGAGATGGACGAGGGCAAGCTCTCCGAGCTGGCCGACTCGATCAAGTCGCAGGGCGTGATCCAGCCGATCCTGGTGCGCCAGCTGCCGGCAGGCAACTACGAAATCGTCGCCGGTGAGCGCCGCTGGCGCGCATCGCAGCTGGCCGGCCTGGACGAAGTGCCGGTGGTGGTGCGCGAGCTGGAAGACCGCACCGTCATCGCGATGGCGCTGATCGAGAACATCCAGCGCGAAGACCTCAACCCGCTGGAAGAAGCCGAGGCGCTGCAGCGCCTGATCAGCGAGTTCACCCTGACCCATGCCGAGGCCGCCGAGGCCGTCGGCCGCTCGCGCGCGGCGGTGTCCAACCTGCTGCGCCTGCTGGAGCTGCCGGTGGCGATCCGACTGCTGCTGGAAACCCGCCGCCTGGAAATGGGCCACGCCCGCGCGCTGCTGACCCTGGCTCCCGAGCTGGCTGGCAAGCTGGCGCAGGAAGCGGCCGATGAAGGCTGGTCGGTGCGCGAGGTCGAGCGCCGTGCGCAGGCCTTCGCCGCCGGCAAGGTGCCGAGCAACCGCCCGGTGGCGACGCAGAAGGTGCAGCAGGCCGACATCGCCTCGCTGGAAACCGAACTGTCCGAAGCACTGGGTGCCAAGGTGGCGATCAACCACGGCCGGGGCGGCAAGGGCAAGCTGATCATCCACTACACCGACCTGGACACCCTGGACGGCGTGCTGGAAAAGCTGCGCACGCGCCAGGGCTGAGCCCGGCGCAGCGCCAGGGGGTGCGGCCTGTTCCCGCCGCGTCCTGCAGATGACAGGGAACGCACCGCCGCGCGTGCCGGGGATGCACTGCTCTCCGGTCCGTGGCCTCATCCAGGGAACAGGACATGAGCAACGAATACGAGGACGTCAGCCCGGACGGCACCCAGATACTGGTACATCGCCGCGAAAAGGACTTCGTGCCCGCCATCGGCGAAGAACAGCACATCGAGGCGATCAGCGCCCACCTCGAACGCCATCTGGGCCCGGTGTCCGGTGTCTTCCACGAGATCATCTCCGACCTGGTGCACATCGACGTGCACGTGGTGCCGGCCAATGACCACTGCCCGTACCTGCGCCTGGTCACCTCCGGCATGAGCGACCTGCCGATGACCGTGCCCGCCGAGGTGGACGCGGACGTGCCGCGCTACATGGAACTGATGGTGACCCTGCCGGCCGACTGGCCGATCTCCCAGGACGCCTTCGAGGACGAGCGCAATTACTGGCCGGTGCGCCTGCTGAAGGGCATGGCACGGTTGCCGCACGAGTACGACACCTGGCTGGGCTTCGGCCACACCATTCCCAACGGCCATCCCAGCGAGCCCTACGCGCCGGGCGTGGGTTTCGACGGTGCCATCGTGCTGTCGCCGGTGACCGCCCCGGAGGACTTCGCCACGCTGGCGCTGGAGGACGGCAGGACCATCAGCTTCATGAGCCTGGTTCCGCTGTACCCGGAAGAGATGGACCTGAAGCTGAGGAAGGGCGCCGAGGTGCTGCTCGACCGCTTCGATGCGAAGAACATCCAGGACGTGATCGAACCCGGCCGCACCAACGTGGCGAAGAAGCGTTTCGGTTTGTTCTGAGAACGGTAACATCAGGGGCCTGAACTTCGTTTCCAGGCCCCTGTCATGACCATCCTGCTCACCGGCGCTGCCGGCTTCATCGGTGCCTACACCGCCCGCGCGCTGCTGGAGGCCGGCCAGCCCGTGGTCGGCCTGGACAACTTCAACGACTACTATGACCCGCAGATCAAGCGCGACCGCGTGGCTGCGCTGTGCCCGGCGCTGGACCTGCGCACCCTGGACCTGACCGACCAGCAGGGCCTGGCGGCACTGTTCGACGAGGTGAAGCCGACTGCGGTGATCCACCTGGCCGCGCAGGCCGGCGTGCGCTATTCGCTGGAAAACCCGCACGCCTACGTCGACAGCAACCTGGTCGGCTTCGTCAACATGCTCGAACTGTGCCGTCACCGTGGCGTGCAGCACCTGGTGTATGCCTCCAGCAGCTCGGTCTACGGTGATTCGGCCACGCCGCCGTTCTCCGAGGACCAGCGCGTGGACCAGCCGCGCTCGCTGTACGCGGCGACCAAGGCGGCCAACGAGCTGATGGCCTACACCTACGCGCAGCTGTACGGCCTGCATGCCACCGGCCTGCGCTTCTTCACCGTGTATGGCCCGTGGGGCCGGCCGGACATGGCACCGCTGCTGTTCTCGCGCGCGGTGCTGGCCGGGCGGCCAATCGACGTGTTCAACGAGGGCCGCATGCAGCGCGATTTCACACATGTCTCCGACATCGTGTCGGGTATCCTCGGCGCGCTCGCGCATCCGGCCGATGGTCCGGTACCGCACCGGGTGTTCAACCTCGGCAACCATACGCCGGTCGAGCTGGAGCGCTTCATCAGCGTGATCGAGCAGGCCGCCGGTCGCCCCGCGCAGAAGGTCTACAAGCCGATGCAGCCGGGCGACATGGTGCGCACGATGGCCGATACCCGGCGCGCCCATGACGCATTCGGCTTCGACGCGGTGACCCCGATCGAAGAAGGGTTGCCCCCCGTCGTGCAGTGGTGCCGCGAGTATTTTGGCGACCGCGCCTGAGGACGGATCCTCACACAGCCGGATTCATCTTCGGATAACCTCGGCTTCGGAGAATGCGCGGTCTTTGTCCCCCTTTGGCCGAGTGCCTTATGAGCCAACCCGAGCTTTCCGTTGTCGTCCCGGTGTTCAACGAACGCGACAACGTCGCCCCGCTGGTTGCCGAAATCACCGCTGCACTGCGTGGCCGGCTGCCGTTCGAGATCGTCTACATCGATGATCACTCGCGCGATGACACCCTGGCGGTGCTGCAGGGCCTGAAGGCGACCACACCGGAACTGCGGGTGCTGCACCATGTGAACCAGAGCGGGCAGAGCACCGCCGTGCGCACCGGTGTCAAGCATGCGCGGGCGCCGTGGATCGCCACCCTGGATGGCGATGGCCAGAACGATCCGGCCGATATCCCCAAGCTGCTGGCCGCGCGCGATGCCGCCGAGGCGCAGGTGAAGCTGTTCGCCGGCTGGCGGATCAACCGCCAGGACAGCGGCAGCAAGCGCTGGGCCAGCAAGTGGGCCAACGCCATCCGCGCACGCATGCTGCGCGACGATACGCCCGATACCGGCTGCGGCATCAAGCTGTTCGAGCGCAGCGCGTTCCTCGACCTGCCGTACTTCGACCACATGCACCGCTATCTGCCCGCGCTGATGCAGCGTGCCGGCTGGAAGACCACCAGCGTGCCGGTCAACCACCGCCACCGTACCGCCGGCGTGTCCAAGTACAACAACCTGGGCCGTGCACTGGTCGGCATCCGTGACCTGCGCGGCGTGGCGTGGCTGATCACCCGCAGCAAGCGCACCGCGGTGGAGGAGCGTTGATGGATCTGGAGCTGCACTGGCTCGACCAGCCGCTGACCTGGTTGTACTGGACCGGCCTGCATGTGACCGGCTGGAAGCTGATCGGCTATACCGGCGCGCTGATGTTCGGCGGCCGCTGGCTGGTCCAGTTCATCGCGTCCAAGCGTGCGGGCAAGCCGGTGATTCCGCGGCTGTTCTGGTACATGAGCGTGGTCGGCAGCCTGATGACGCTGAGCTACTTCCTGTTCTCGGCCAAGCAGGACTCGGTAGGCGTGCTGCAGAACCTGTTCCCGGCGTTCACCGCGCTGTACAGCCTGCAGCTGGACATCAAGCACAGGGGCTGGAAGCGGGACAGGGCCAGCCATTGAGGCTGCGCCGGGATGCGGTCTGCCGTGGGTAGAGTCGACTGTCAGTCGACTTTCGCGCGGAGCGCGGGGTTTGCTGCATGTGGCGGAAGAGCAGCCGACTGACAGTCGGCTCTACCACGCGCCTTCGGCGCTGGGCCCCCGGCCTGCGGCCGGTTCCCGGTCCTGCCTGCCGTGGGTAGAGTCGACTGTCAGTCGACTTTCGCGCGGAGCGCGGGGTTTGCTGCATATGGCGGAAGAACAGCCGACTGACAGTCGGCTCTACCACGCGCCCCCGGCGCTGGGGCCCCGGCCTGCGGCCGGTTCCCGGTCCTGCCTGCCGTGGGTAGAGTCGACTGTCAGTCGACTTTCGCGCGGAGCGCGGGGTTTGCTGCATGTGGCGGAAGAGCAGCCGACTGACAGTCGGCTCTACCACGCGCCCCCGGCGCTGGGGCCCCGGCCTGCGGCCGGTTCCCGGCCCTGCCTGCCGTGGGTAGAGTCGACTGTCAGTCGACTTTCGCGCGGAGCGCGGGGTTTGCTGCATGTGGCGGAAGAGCAGCCGACTGACAGTCGGCTCTACCACGCGCCTTCGGCGCTGGGGCCCCGGCCTGCGGCCGGTTCCCGGTCCTGCCTGCGCTGCAGGCAGGACCTTCGTCCCATGCCGTGGGCCGTGGGCGGTGCCATCATCGGGGTCTGCCTTCCCGGGAACCTGTGCTCGTGAAAACCCGTCTTGCCGTTGCCCTGCTGATTGCCCTGTCCGCCCCCGCCGTGGCCCTTGCCGCGCCGCCTGCCACCGCCGCACCGGCCAGCGTGGCCACCGAATCGCCCGCCGATGCCGCCTTCCGCGCGCTGTACGAGAAGGAATGGAAGTGGCGCCAGCAGGGCGGCGGCGAGGCCAGCGAGGACGAAGACGCGCCGGCCAATGCCACCCGCATGCCCGATGTCGGCCCGGCCGCGCAGCAGGCGCGCCTGAAGGTGTGGGACGAGACCCTCGCCGCGCTGAAGAAGATCGACCTGAAGACCCTGTCGCCCGACAACCAGGTCAACTACGCGATCTACCACGACCAGGTGTTCAACCTGGCCGAAGAGACGCGCCTGCGCGGCTACGAGATGCCGTTCAACGCCGACTCCTCGTTCTGGTCCAACCTGTCCTTCATGGCCCGGCGCGAGATGAAGACCGTGCAGGACTACCAGAACTACATCGCACGGCTGAACGATGTGCCGCGATACTTCGGCCAGCAGACCGAGAACATGCGTGCCGGCCTGAAGCGTGGCTTCAGCGTGCCGCGTGCCGTGCTCGATGGCCGCGAAGTGTCCATCGCCACCGTCGCCGAGCTGAAGGACCCGACCGGATCGCCGTTGTACGCGCCGTTCAAGAAACTGCCCACCACCATCCCGGCCGCCGAGCAGGCCAGGCTGCAGGCGCAGGCGCGTGAAGCGATCAGCGGCAAGGTGGTGCCGGCGTTCCAGCAGCTGCGCACCTTCTTCGTCAACGAGTACGTGCCGCAGGCGCGCACCACCCTGGCCGCCGAAGCGATGCCTGATGGCAAGGCGTACTACAAGCAGCAGATCCACGAATACACCACGCTGGACCTGTCGCCGGACGAGATCCATCGCATCGGCCTGGATGAAGTCGCACGCATCCAGAAGGAAATGAACGACATCATCAAGCAGGTGAAGTTCAAGGGCAGCTTCGCCGAGTTCCTGACCTTCCTGCGTACCGATCCGCAGTTCTATGCCAGGACGCCGGAAGAGCTGCTGTCGCGTGCCGCGTGGATCTCCAAGCGCGCCGATGGCCAGCTGGGCAAATACATGACGCTGCCGCGCGCGCGCTTCACCATCGTGCCGGTGCCGCCGGATATCGCGCCGTTCTGGACCGCCGGCCGTGGTGGCATGGGCACCTACTGGCTCAATACCTACAACCTGCCGTCGCGCCCGCTGTACAACCTGCCGGCACTGACGCTGCATGAGTCCGATCCGGGCCACGCGCTGCAGGGCGCGATCGCCGCCGAACAGAAGAACCTGCCCGAGTTCCGCCGCAACGCCTACATCTCCGCCTATGGCGAAGGCTGGGCGCTGTACTGCGAGAAGCTGGGCGTGGAGATGGGCATCTACGAAACCCCGTACGAGGATTTCGGCCGCCTGACCTATGAGATGTGGCGCGCCGCGCGCCTGGTGATCGACACCGGCGTGCACAGCAAGGGCTGGACCCGCGAGCAGGCGCTGGCCTACCTGCGTGACCACACCGCGCTGAGCGAGCATGAAGTGACCACCGAAGTGGACCGCTACATCTCCTGGCCGGGCCAGGCACTGAGCTACAAGCTGGGCGAGATCGCCATCGTGCGCCTGCGCGCGCAGGCCGAGAAGGAACTGGGCGACAAGTTCGACATCAAGGGCTTCCACGACACCCTGCTCAAGCAGGGCTCGGTGCCGCTGCCGGTGCTGGAACAGCAGATCCAGGCCTACATCGCCGAGCGCAAGAAGGCCTGACCGCTACCGGGTAGTGCCGGCCGCTGGCCGGCAATCCGACCCGGTCACGGGGTTGGATCCCTTTCCCAAGGAAAGGGCTCCGACCCCCTCTCAGCTCACCCCACCGCCCGCGGCTTGGCCACCCGTGCAGCAAAGGTCGGCAGCACCAGCAGGGTCAGCACGGTGGCGGTGATCAGGCCACCGATCACCACCGTCGCCAGCGGCTTCTGCACTTCCGCACCGGAACCGCTGGCAATCGCCATCGGAATGAAGCCGACGATCGCCACCAGCGCCGTGGTCAGCACCGCACGGATACGGCTCGATGCACCGTTGATCGCTGCCTGCAGCGGCAGGTCACCGGCATCCAGGCGTTCGCGGATCGCCTGCATCAGCACCAGGCCGTTCAAGGTGGCCACGCCGGAGACGGCGATGAAGCCGACCGCCGCCGACACCGAGAACGGCATGCCCCGCAGCAGCAGCGCGAGGATGCCGCCGACCAGCGCCAGCGGCACGCAGCTGAACACCAGAATGGCTTCCTTGCCGCTGCGCAGGGCCATGAACAGCAGGCTGCCGATCAGCAGGAACACCACCGGCACCACCGTTGCCAGTCGCTTCTCCGCGCGCTGCAGGTTCTCGAACTGACCGCCCCAGGTCAGGTACGCACCCGGCGGCAGCGCCACGTCTGCCACCGCCGCCTGTGCTTCCCCCACGAAGCCGCCCAGATCACGGCCACGCACGTTGGCCTGCACTACCACGCGGCGGCTGCCGTTGTTGCGGCTGATCTGGTTCGGTCCTTCGCTGACCGTGATGCGCGCGACCGACGACAGCGGAATCACCAGCCCCGAAGGCGTGGCGATCGGCAGCGAGGCCAGCTGGTCCGGATCGTTGCGCGAGGCATCGTCCAGGCGCACCACCACGTTGAAGCGGCGATCACCTTCGAAGATCTTGCCGGCCGCGGTGCCGCCAATGCCGGTGGACAGTGCATCACTGACGTCTGCGGCAGTCAGGCCGTACTGCGCCGCCGCCACGTGGTCGATCGCCACGTTGAGCGTAGGCAGGCCGGAGATCTGTTCCACCCGCACGTCGGCCGCGCCGTTCACCGCACGCAGCTTCAGCGCCACCTGGTCGGCCACCTTCTGCAGCTGGCTGAAGTCATCGCCGAAGATCATCACCGCCAGGTCGGTACGCACGCCGGAGATCAGCTCGTTGAAGCGCAGTTCGATCGGCTGGCTGAACTCGAAGCTGTTGCCCAGCTGCTGCCCGGCCAGTTTCTCGAAGCGTGCCACCAGTGCTTCCTTGTCCAGCTTCGGATCGGGCCAGTCCTTGCGCGGCTTCAGCACGATCACGCTGTCGGAGATGTTGGTCGGCATCGGGTCGATGGCCGCCTCGGCGGTACCGGTACGCGAGAACACGGTCTCCACTTCCGGCTGCGTGGCGATCGCCTTTTCCAGTGCCAGCTGCATCGCCAGCGACTGCTCCAGCGAGGTCGACGGCACGCGCAGGGCCTGCATCGCCACGTTGCCTTCGTCCAGCGTCGGCATGAACTCGCGGCCCAGCAGCGAGAACGCGCCGATGCCCACCACCACCATCATCACCGCACCGGCCAGCACCGTGCGCGGATGCGCCACGGCCTTGCGCACCACCGGCTCGATGCGCGCACGCAGCACGCGGATCAGCCTGGTTTCATGCTCACCGTCGTCCGCATGCGTATCGCCGTCCTTCACCTTCGGCTCGCGCACCAGCAGCGCGGCCATCGCCGGCACGAAGGTGAAGGAGAACAGGAAGGCACCGACCAGGGCCAGCATGAAGGTCGCCGCCATCGGGTGGAAGGTCTTGCCCTCCACACCTTCCAGGGTGAGGATCGGCGCGAACACCAGCAGGATGATCAGCTGGCCGAAGGCCGCAGGGCGCGCCATCTTCATCGCCGAATCGGCGGCCACGCGCAGCCGCTCCATCGCGGTCAACGCACGGCCCAGTTCGGCGCGGCGCTGGCCCAACATCAGCAGCGTCGACTCGACCACGATCACCGCACCGTCCACCAGGATGCCGAAGTCCAGTGCACCCAGGCTCATCAGGTTGCCGCTGATGCCGAAGCGGTTCATGCCGATCACTGCGAACACGAACGACAGCGGAATCACCAGCGCGGTGATCGTCGCTGCACGCAGGTTGCCCAGCAGCAGGAACAGCACCACCACCACCAGCAGCGCGCCCTCGGTGAGGTTCCTGGCCACGGTCTTGATGGTGGAATTGACCAGCACGCTGCGGTCCAGCACCGGCGCGGCCACAATGTCGGCCGGCAGCGATTTGTTCACCTGTTCCAGGCGCGCCGCAGCGGCCTGCGCCACGGTGCGGCTGTTGCCGCCGGCAATCATCAGCGCGGTACCCAGTACGGCTTCATGGCCGTTGCGGCTGGCCGCACCCAGGCGCGGCGCGCGGCTCAGCCCGACCTCGGCCACATCGGCCACGCGCACCACCACGCCATTGCGGGTGGCCACCGGGGCCTGTGCCAGATCCTCGGTGGTCAGCGCCAGGCCATCGGCACGCACCACCAGTCCTTCGCCGGCGCGCTGCACGAAACCGGCACCGGCCTGCACGTTGGAACGCTGCAGGGCGGTGACCAGATCGGCCAGGCCGAGGCCGTGCGCGGCCAGCCGGGCGCTGTCCGGATGCACGCCATATTCCTTGACGTAGCCACCGACCGTATCGACGCCGGCCAGCCCCGGGCTGGAACGCATCTGCGGCGCGATGATCCAGTCCTGCACGGTGCGCAGGTAGGTCGCACGTTCTTCCGGCGTGCGCAGCAGATTGCCTTCCGGCGTGCGGTAGACCTCGCCGGCCTGCCAGCCGGCTTCACCCGGCTTGGCCAGCCTGGCCGGATCGAACGTGGTGAAGTCCACGGTCCATATCAGCACTTCGCCGAGGCCGGTGGTAACCGGCGACAGCATCGGCGACGCGCCATCGGGCAGGTCTTCAGATGCCTCGCGCATGCGTTCGGCCACCTGCTGGCGCGCGAAGTAGATGTCGGTCGCATCGGTGAAGATCGCGGTGACCTGCGAGAAGCCATTGCGCGACAGTGAACGCGTGGTGGTCAGGCCGGGGATGCCGGCCAGCGCGGTTTCCAGCGGGTAGGTCACCTGCCGCTCGATCTGCTCCGGGGTCAGCGCCGGTGCCACCGTGTTGATCTGCACCTGGCGGTTGGTGATGTCCGGCACCGCGTCGATCGGCAGCTTGCCCAGCTGGAACAGGCCCACCGCGGCGATCAGCGCCGCCATGAACACCACCAGCCAGCGGTGGCGCACCGCTGTTTCAATGATCAGCTTGAACATGGTCGCCTCCTCAGTGGCCGTGCTCGGCTTCGCCCTTGGCCAGCTCGGCCTTGAGCAGGAAGGCGTTGCTGCCAACGATGCGCTCGCTGCCGGTCAGGCCACCGAGGATCTCGATGCGTTCACCAGCGCGACGGCCGGCCAGCACCGGCTGCGCCTTGAAGCCGCCTTCGACGGCGACGAACACCGCGCTGCTGCCATCGACGTTCTGCACTGCATCGGCCGGGACGCTGAGCGAGTCGTCCTGGCCTTCGGTGACCACCACCGCCGATACCGGCGAACCTGCCGGCGGCAACGAGGCATCCACCGGCGTGGCACGGATGACCGCGACGCCGCCCTGCTGGCGCACATCGGCGGCCGAACCGGTGACGGTGGCGGTGAAGCTGCCACCCGGCACGCTGACTTCCAGCTTCATGCCGGGCGTGACCTGCGCGGCCAGCGCCGGCGGTGCGGTGAACACCAGCTCGTTCATCGTCGGGTCGGCGACGTCGGCCACCGCGCTACCGGCGGCGACCACGCCGCCCGGGGTGACCTGCACGTTGCCGACGATGCCGGCCACCGGGCTGGTGATGCGCACGCGACCGCTGGCATCGGGCGCACCGTTGGCGGCGGCCTGGGCCTGCGCGGCAGCAGCCTGGGCCTGTGCCGCCAGCGAACGTGCACGGGAGGCTTCCATCTCCTGGCGGGCGACCACGCCCTGGTCGACCAGCGCCTTGTCGCGGCCATAGGCCAGCCGCGCGGCTTCGGCTTCGGCCGCTGCGGCCAGCGCATTGGCGCGGAACACCGCCGCTTCGCCGCTGACCACGATCGCCAGTGCCTGGTTCTGCTTCACCGCGGTGCCCGGTGCGACCAGAACGCGTTCGACGCGGCCGGTCACGGTCGACGCCACCGAGGCGCGTGCACCGACCGACGGTTCGACCCGGCCGGACAGGCGCGTGGAGCCACCGCCACCGCGACCGATCGCGACCACTTCGATACCGGAGGCCTTGATCTGCTCCGGGGTCAGCTGCACCACGCCTTCGTCGGCGTCAGCAGGTGCCTTCGCGGTTTCTGCCTTGGCTTCCTTGCTGCCGGCGGCATGGCCGTGGCCATCGTCGGTGCCGGCCTTGGCCGCAGCGGGGTTTTCATTGGCAGGCGTCTGCGCGTTGCCGGCGCAGCCAGCCAGCAGGACGGTCAGCAGTACGCCGCCGATCAGCGGGAAAGTACGGGAGAGAGTCATGGAGCCTCCACAAAGGGTGCGCGCCCTTCCAGGCGGGCAAGATCGATTTCCGCGGCGACGCGCGACAGGCGCGCATCCACGGCGGTGCCGCGGGCGGCGATGAGGGCGCTACGCGTGCTGCGCAGTTCCAGCTGCGAGATGCGTCCGGCGTCGAAGCCAATGCGGGCCAGGCGATACGCCTCTTCGGCGGCGACCACGCTTTCATCGGCGGCGCGGGTACGGCTACTGGCGGCCTTCAACCCGGCCACCGCAGAGAGGCGCTCGGCCTCGCTGTCGCGGCGCTGCTGGTCCAGGCGCGCTTCGGCCGCGCGCTGGTCGGCATTGGCGGCGCGGATGCCACCGCGGTTGCGGTCGAACAGCGGGATGCTGAGGCTGACCCCGAGGTTGTAGGCACGCTCGCCGCCTTCGCGGAAGCGGGTCTGCGCAGCGGTGACACTTAGGTCGGGCAGGGCACGCTTGCGCTCCAGCTCGACCAGCTTGCCCGCCGCATCGGCTTCGGCTTCGGCGATGCGCACCGCCAGTGCCACGTCGGTGGCGCCACGCGGTAGCGGCGGCGCACGGTCGAGCAGGCTGTCGTTGATCGACTGCACCGGTGCATCCAGCAGTGCAGCACCGGCCAGGCGGGCCAGCGCGGCATCGCGGAACGCCTGCGCTTCATCCAGCGCGGCGCTGGCGTTGGCCACCTCGCTCTGCGCCTGCACCGCACGCAGCTGCGGTTCGCGGCCCTGCTTGACCAACGCGTTGACGGCGTTGGCGTCAGCGCGGGTGAGGGTCAGTGCTTCTTCGGCCAGGGTGTAGCGGCGCAGTGCACTTTCCGCCTGTGCGTAGACCACCGCCAGCTGGCTGGCCACGTCGCTGCGGCTTTGGGCACCACGCAGGTTGGCCGCCTGGGCTTCGGCCCGGGCCGCACGGACGCGCGCGCCACGCTGGCCCCAGACCTCCAGCGGCTGGGACAAGGTGAGCACGGTATCGGCCTTGCCCATGCCGCCATAGGAGCCGGTGCCCCAGGCATTTTCAGCTGAGTAGGAGAGGGAAGGGTTGGGCAATGCACGGGCCTGGT
The DNA here is from genome assembly GCF_059368435.1 of Stenotrophomonas sp. YJH_SMC_54. NCBI lineage: Bacteria > Pseudomonadati > Pseudomonadota > Gammaproteobacteria > Lysobacterales > Lysobacteraceae > Stenotrophomonas > Stenotrophomonas sp. YJH_SMC_54. The sequence continues at coordinate 54,699 of NZ_JCAFRS010000009.1, forward strand.
CGGCGCGCGCGTCGGCGGCCTCGGCCAGCGCCGCACCCACGCGGGTGCCGGGCAGCTGGTCCAGGCGTTCAAGCAGGGCGTCGTAGGAAGGGGCGGCTTGCGCCATCACCGATGCCGCCGGGGCCAGGCCCAGCAACACGGCGACGACCAGCCCGGCCGCGCGCGGCGACCGAGGTGTCAGGATCGACATAGGAGGATTCCGGTTGTGAGTGAAACGGGAGCCCGCAATCGCGGGACGCGCTCAACTCACGCCCGGGGGGGACGCGTCAATTCATCCTGGGCGACCGCATAGGTCGCCGCGTCGCCGGCATTCATCCAGCGCGCCGGCAGTGGCGCACCGAAGGCGGCGAGGGTACTGGCCGGCAGGCTCAGGTTGGAGTGGTGGCAGTGGTTGTGGCCACAGGCACCAACATGCTTGCCGTCGGTATCGCCATCGGCATCCGGTGCGGACTCCACGTGCACCGTGCTGGCGTGCGGTTCCACCGTGCAGGCCAGCGCGTCGGCCACCGGCACGACCACGAATGCCGCCATCAGCAGCATCATCAGGTACGTACGCAGTTGGCGGGTGATCCGGCGCATGGAAGGGAGGCTAGCAAGCGGTTTTCGCCGGATACAATATCAATGGTCAGTTCGGGAATTCGTCGGAATCTCCCGTTCAGGTGGACGGCCTGGGGGCATCCTGCCCTGGTGGGTGCGGACTTCCTGCCTTGGTGGGTGTCGACCTTGGTCGACACGCTTTTCGACCCCACCGCGTTGCCGGCCAGCGGCCGGCACTACCCGTATCACGGCAGCTTCGCGATCACCTTGATCTCGAACTGGAACCCATACAGCCAAGTCACGCCGATGCCGGTCAGGGTCGGGTGCGGCGCCTCGCCCCAGTACTCGGGCACGATCGCCCAGGCCTTCTCAAAGTTCTTCTCTGGATCGACCAGGAACACGGTCACGTCGATCACGTCATCGAACGTGCAGCCCGCAGCAGCCAACACCGCGTTGAGATTCTCGAAGGCGCGGCGCACCTGCGTTTCGAAGTCCGGCTCGGGCGAGCCGTCCTCACGGCTGCCGACCTGGCCGGAGACGAACAGGAAGCCGTTGGAACGGATCGCAGGCGAGTAGCGGTTGCGCTCGTACAGGGCCTGGCGGCCGGTGGGGAAAACGACATCACGCTGTGACATGGGGAAGATCCCGTGGGAGAGAACGCCATCCTCCGCGCCAGTGCTGTCTGGATAAACCGCGATGATCGGCCTAGATTGATTGCCAATTCCAAACAATCATGGCCCGCAATGGACCGTTTCGAGGCGATGCGGGCCTTTGCCCGGGTAGTGGAAACCGGCAGCTTCACCCGCGCCGCGCAGACCCTGCAGATCAGCCGCACCACGGTCACCCAGCTGGTGCAGCAGCTGGAGGCACACCTGCGGCTGCGCCTGCTCAACCGCACCACGCGCCGGGTCAGCGTCACCGCCGATGGCGCGGCCTACTACCCGCGCATCGCCCGCCTGCTGGCCGAGCTGGAAGAAGTGGAGGGCGGGCTGGGCGACGCGGCCACCCAGCCACGCGGGCGGCTGCGCGTGGATGTGCCCGGGCCGTACGCGCGGTTGCGGCTGGTGCCGGCGTTGCCGGATTTCCAGGCGCGCTACCCGGAGATCCAGCTGGACATCGGCGTGAGTGACCGCGAAGTCGATGTCATCGCCGACAACGTCGATTGCGTGATCCGGGGTGGCACCCCGGCCGACCCGGCACTGGTGGCGCGACCGCTCGGCGCGCTGCCGATCGGTTTCCACGCCAGTCCGGGCTATGTGCAGCGTTTCGGCCTGCCGACCGATCCGCGCGCGCTGGAAGGCCCCGATCACCACATGGTCGGCTTCCTCAGCCCGCGCAGTGGCCGCGCACGCGTGTTCGTTGCACAGCGCGGCGATGAACGCGTTGAGGTGCAGGGCCGCTATACGGTCGGCTTCGATGATGGAAACGCCTATCTGGCCGCTGCGTTGGCGGGGTTGGGCGTGGTGGCGCTGCCCAGCTACATGGCCGAGCCGCACGTGGCGCGCGGCGAGCTGCTGCCGGTGTTGCAGGACTGGCAGCTGCCGCCGATGCCGATGCACGTGATGTTCCCGCCGAACCGGCACATGAGCCAGCGGCTGCGGGTGTTCATCGATTGGGTGGTGGAAGCGTTGGGGTGAGTGCATCGGCCGCGTGCGAGAATCGGCGTGCACGTACTGGAGAACGCACACCCTGATGAGCCGCATCGTTGCACTGGATACCGAAACCACCGGCATCTCCCACCGCCTGGGGCACCGGGTGATCGAAATCGGTGCCGTCGAACTGATCGATGGCCAGCTCACCGGCCGCCAGTTCCACACATACCTGCAGCCGCAGCGCAAGGTGGATTGGGGCGCACAGCGCGTGCACGGCATCAGCGATGCGATGCTGGTGGGCAAGCCGCTGTTCTCCAGCAAGGCGGTCGAACTGCTGGAGTTCCTGCGCGGCAGCGAGATGGTCGCGCACAACGCTACCTTCGATGTGGGCTTCCTGGACAACGAGCTGCGCCTGTCCGGCATCCCCGGCACGCTGGCCCAGCACTGCCGCATCACCTGCAGCCTGAAGCTTGCGCGGGGACGCTGGCCGGGTCAGGGCAACAAGCTGGATGATGTGCTGCAGCGCCTGCGCATTCCCAGCCAGCGCGGCCTGCATGGCGCGTTGAAGGATGCGCACCTGCTGGCGCAGGTGATTCCGCACCTGCGCTGAGGCCTGGCCGATGTCACACCGGCCGCAACCGGCGTTCGATCATTGCTACGCCACATGCCACCCCGTCCTCATGGCTCATCGCCGCGCCCAAGGCAACAGCGCGTGTACGCGTTGCGTCGGTTTCAACAAAGGTGATGGCTGCCGCCAGCGTCGCTGCATCCAGTCGCTTCGCTGACAGCGGCGCCGGTGCCACCCGCAACCGATACAGACGATCAGCCCAGAAGAACTGATCGGCGGCGAACGGCATCACCAGCGAAGGAACACCGGCGCGGCAGGCCGAATGCGTGGTGCCACTGCCACCGTGATGGATGGCGAATGCGCAACGCGGGAACAGCGCTTCGTGTGGAGTCGGCCCCAGTACGAAGACCGAATCGGGCAAGCGCATCGCAGGCAGTCCCACCCAGCCAGGAAACAGCAGCACCCGGCGTGGCGCCAGCGCCTGCAGCAGGGCCGGCAACACGCGCTCGCGATCAAAGCCGGTCATGCTGCCGAAGCCCAGATACACCGGCGCCGGGCCGGCATCGAGGAAGGCCTGCAGATCGGCCGGGGGTATCCAGGGCGCATCAGGAAGGCGCCATTGGCCACAGACGATGTGGTCGGCCGGCCAATCCGCCGGTGGCGGCAGCAGCTGCGGCGAGATGCCATAGAGCATCGGCAGGCCGGGCCACAGCGAGCGGCGCGGCGATTGCCCCAGCTGCTTGCGGGCTGCGTTGATCGGCCGACGGAACTGGCGCCAGATCAGGCCGTTGACCAGCCCATAGCTGGCGCGGTTCAACCAGCCCGGCGAGCGTCCCGGTGGCAGGAACGGAGAGCGGAAGGCCCGCGTCGGGGTCAGCGGGATCATGCCGGTGCCGATGACCGGCAGTCCGCGGCGTTCGCCCACGCTCATGCCGACAAAGGCCGCCAGGCCACCGGTCAGAATCGCATCGCAGCCTTCGGCAGCGGCATCGGCCTGGCGCATCCAGCCGCTGACATGCTGCAGCGCCATCCGTGCCAGCCCGCTACTGGCGGCGGCAACACCGTTGCCACGCGAGACCAGCGCGACCACTTCGTCATGGATGTCACCTTCAAGAGCTGCATGGGGCACATCCAGTGCCTGCGCGCTGCCCAGGGTGCCGCCATCGGCAAGCAGTGTCACCTCGTGGCCTGCGCCGATCAGCCCATGGCAGAGCATGGCCAGGGGACGCGTATCGCCTTCGGTTCCGTAGGTCAGGGCCAGCAGCCGCATGGAAAGCTCCGCAGTGAACCGGAGCAGTATGCTGGTTGGCGGGCTCCCGGCCCTGCCGGTTCAGCCGCAGCCTGTGGGTAACTTGCGCAAGTGCTTGAACCCGTGCATAATGCGCGGCTCGCTGTGTCCGGTTTTCTACCGGGCGGCGCCCCCGGGAGCACGTCCCCGGCCGCCCAACGCCAGCGTAACCCTTTGATTCTCTTGACGTGTGGTGGGCAACCATCGAGGCCGCCGTCTCCCGGGCTACGGGCTGACAACTACTACTATCGAGGTGCGCAATGTCCCGCGTATGCCAGGTTTCCGGCAAGCGAGTGCAGACGGGTAACAACGTCTCGCACGCCAACAACAAGACCCGTCGTCGTTTCCTGCCGAATCTGCACGAGCGCCGTTTCTGGGTGGCCAGCGAGAACCGCTGGGTCAAGCTTCGTGTTTCCGCGCATGCACTGCGCACCATCGACAAGAACGGCATTGATTCCGTTCTGGCTGAGCTGCGTGCGCGCGGCGAAAAGGTCTGAGGAGTAAAGCATCATGGCAGGCAAGCGCGATAAGGTCCGTATGATTTCCTCGGCCGGTACCGGCCACTTCTACACGACCGACAAGAACAAGAAGAACACCCCGGGGAAGATGGAATTCCTGAAGTACGATCCGGTCGTGCGCAAGCACGTCCTGTACAAGGAAGGCAAGATCAAGTAATCCGCAAGGATTGCTGGTCCCCGCGAAGAAACCCGCCCTTGTGGCGGGTTTTTTCATGTCTGGCATCCAGGTGGCGGGTGCCGACCGTTGGTCGGCACGCTGTTCCCACACCCGGTGGCTGCCAACCTTGGCCGACACGCTGTCCCCGTGCTCGGTAGGTGCCAAACCTTGGTCGACACGCTGTCCCCGTGCTCGGTAGGTGTCGACCTTGGTCGACACGCGGTCCCCACCCCCGGTAGGTGCCAACCTTGGTTGGCACGCTGCTTCAACGCAGTCGAGCGCGGCTCGACTCTACAAGGGCCGGTGGGCAGAATGGCTCATCACCTCCCGACGGGCGACACGATGCTGTTCGAGTGGTTGCTGGGTTCCTACCTGCTGCTGATCGACTGGCTGATCCGGCTGGTCGCGCTGTGCTGGATTCCCACCCGCACCACGCCCGGCGCGGCGCGCAGCTGGCTGTTGCTGGTCGGCTTCGTACCGCTGCTGGGCCTGCCGCTGTACCTGCTGTTCGGCCATCCGTGGCTGTCGCGCGAGCGCATCCGCCGCCAGGCCGAGGCCTCGCAGGTGATCCGTGAGGAGCAGGCGCTGCAGCATCGCCTGCGCTGGACCCCACAGCCCGACACCGCCAGCGCCGAGATCGTGCCGTTGGTGCAGCGCCAAGGCGATTTCATGCCGGTACACGGCAACGCCGTCGATCTGCTGACCGACTACGACGAGTCGCTGCACACGCTGATCGCCGACATCGACCAGGCCGAAGACCGCGTGCACCTGCTGTACTACCTGATGTTCGACGACGCGGTCGGCGAGGCCATTGTCGAGGCCTTGCAGCGTGCCGCCGCGCGTGGCGTGCAGTGCCGCGTGCTGCTCGATGCGGTGGGCGCCAAGCGTGGCCTGCGCGCCTATCGCAAGCGCCTGCAGGCGCGCGACATCGAAGTGCGCGCGATGCTGCCCGGTGGCCTGCGCTGGCGTCGCAGCGGACGCATGGACCTGCGCAACCACCGCAAGATCGCGGTGATCGACAACGAAGTGGCCTATGTCGGTTCGCAGAACCTGGCGGGCCCGCAGTTCGTGCCGGGCCACCCGAACCGCGAACTGGTGGCGCGCGTCCGCGGCCCGGCGGTGGCGCACCTGGAAGCCGTATTCGCCAGCGACTGGTACATGGAGACCGGCCAGCGCCTGGATGTGATCACCGATGTGCCCGAATGCGGCGACGACATCGCCACCCAGCTGCTGCCCAGCGGCCCGGCCTACCCGTACAGCAACGCGCGCGACGCGGTAGCCGCGCTGATCCACCTGGCGCGACGACGGCTGGTGATGGTCACCCCGTACTTCGTGCCGGACGAAGCCACGCTCAGCGCCTTGCGCATTGCGGCGTTGTCCGGCGTGCAGGTGCAGCTGATCCTGTCTGCCAGCAACAACCAGCGGCTGACGTCGTGGGCGCAGGAGGCCTACTACGATGAACTGCTGCGCTGTGGCGTGCGCATCGCGCTGTACGAGCCGCAGTTCCTGCACGCCAAGCACATGAGCGTGGATGAGGACATCGCCGTGCTCGGCTCGATCAACATGGATATCCGCTCGTTCGCGCTGAATGCCGAGATCGGCCTGATCTGCTACGACCGCGCGCTGGTGCAGCAGCTGTGCGCGATCGAGGATGGCTATCTGCGCGAGTCGCGGCAGCTGGACCTGCAGCAGTGGCGCAGCCGCCCTGCGTGGCGGCGCAGCCGCGAAGGTATTGCACGGCTGGCCGATGCGTTGATGTGAAGCAATGCCGGCCGCCCATTCCGGCAATCCGGCCCGTCATCGCCGATGGCCTACAATTGGCACATGACTGATTCACCGCGTAATGGCGAACTGGACCTGGCAATCATCGGTGGTGGTGCGGCCGGGGTGCTGGTGGCGATCCAGGTGTTGCGCCAGGCCAAGGCGCCGCTGGCGCTGGCCATCTTCGAACCCGCCTCGCAGCTGGCGCAGGGCATCGCCTACGCCACGCCGTGGCCGGAGCACCTGCTGAACGTGCCGGCGGCGAAGATGAGTGCGTTTGCCGACCAGCCCGGCGATTTCCTCGACTACCTGATGGCCGCCAATGCCTACCCGGGCGAGGCGCGCGAGGCGCTGGGCGAGCGCTACGTGTGCCGCCACTACTTTGCTGCCTACCTGCAGCAGCGCCTGCAGGAGGCCGCTGCGACCAGCCCGGCACAGCTGCAGGTGATCGCGCAGCCGGTGCTGGGCCTGCAGCCGGATGACCATGGCTACCAGCTGACACTCGGCGATGGCAGCACGCTGCACGCCGCGCAGGCGGTGCTGGCCACCGGCAACAGCATGCGGCCGCTGCCGGTGGCCGGTGCCGAGGCACTGCCCGCCGATGACGTGATCGAGGCCTGGGACTACGACGGCGTGCGCACCCTGGCCGGCGAGCAGGCCGTGGCCATCGTCGGCTCCGGCCTGAGCATGGCCGACACCGTGCTGGCATTGGTCGCTGCCGGCCACACCGGCCCGCTGCATGTGATCTCGCGCCACGGCCTGCTGCCGTTGCCGCATGCGCATGGTGGCCTGCCCAGCTTCGATCCGGCGGTGCTGCTGCCGATGAACCTGCGCCAGCGCCTGCACGCGCTGCGTGGCTTCGCCCGCCAGGCGCGGGCCGATGATCTGCCGTGGCAAGGCGTGATGGACCGTATCCGCCCGCACGGGCAGGCGCTGTGGTGCAGCCTCGATGCGGCCGACCAGCGCCGCTTCCTGCGCCACGTGGTGCGCTACTGGGATGTGCATCGCCACCGCATCGCCGAAGAGGTGGATGTTCAGCTGCAGGCGCTGATCGACAGCGGCCAGCTGCGCGTCCACCGTGCCCGCCTGCAACGCGTCTGGCGTGATGGCGATGCCGTGCAGCTGTGCGGCCGCGATGCCTCGGGCAATGAACAGCAGTGGACGATTGGCGGCGTGATCAACGCCACCGGCGTCGAAACCCGCGCCAGTGCGCTGCGCAATCCGTTGCTGCAGCAGCTGCAGGCCGATGGCCTGGCCCGCCCCGGCCCGCATGGGCTGGGCCTGGACAGCACGGTGCCGGGCGATCGCCTGTGTGCCGCCGGTGGCCAGCCGCAGGCGCGGCTGGGCGTGCTCGGCAGCCTGCGCATCGGCAGCCTGTGGGAAAGTCTGGCGGTGCCTGAACTGCGTCAGCAGGCGCAGGCACTGGCCACCCAGGTGGTCGCAGGAGCCGCGACGGCGATGCCGTAAAATGGGGGCATGGATGTCTCCCACCTGCTTGATGGCCTGAACCCGGCCCAGCGCGAAGCCGTCTCCGCTCCCCCCGGCCACCACCTGGTGCTGGCCGGTGCCGGTTCCGGCAAGACCCGCGTACTCACCCACCGCATCGCCTGGCTGCATGAAGTCGAAGGCGTGCCGACCCACGGCATTTTCGCGGTGACCTTCACCAACAAGGCGGCCGGTGAAATGCGCCACCGCATCGACGCGCAGCTGCCCAATGGCAGCCGCGGCATGTGGATCGGCACCTTCCACGGCCTGGCCAACCGCCTGCTGCGCCTGCATTGGCAGGACGCCAAGCTGCCCGAAGGCTTCCAGGTGATGGATTCAGATGATCAGCTGCGGCTGGTCAAGCGCGTGGTGCAGGCGCTGGAACTGGACGACGGCAAGTACCCGGCCAAGCAGATCGCCTGGTGGATCAACGAACAGAAGGATGAGGGTCGCCGCCCGCAGCACATCCAGCCCGAGCCGCATGATGCGTGGCTGGAAACCATGCGCCAGGCCTACATCGAGTACCAGGCGCGCTGCGACCGCGCCGGCCTGGTCGACTTTGCCGAGCTGCTGCTGCGCGCGCACGAACTGCTGCGCGACAACCCGGCGCTGCTGGCGCACTACCGCGCCCGCTTCCGCGAGATCCTGGTGGACGAGTTCCAGGACACCAATGCCATCCAGTACGCCTTCGTGCGCGTGCTGGCCGGCGATTCCGGCCACGTGTTCGTGGTCGGCGACGATGATCAGGCCATCTACGGCTGGCGCGGTGCCAAGGTCGAGAACGTGCAGGGCTTCCTGCGTGATTTCCCAGGTGCGCAGACCATCCGCCTGGAACAGAACTATCGCTCCACTGCCAACATCCTCGGCGCTGCCAATGCGGTGATCGCGCACAACCCGGATCGCATCGGCAAGCAGCTGTGGACCGACAGTGGCGACGGAGAACCGATTGACCTGTACGCGGCGTACAACGAGATGGACGAGGCGCGCTACATCGTCGAGCGTGCCCGCCAGTGGGTGCGCGACGGTGGCAGCTACACCGAAGTGGCCGTGCTCTACCGCAGCAACGCGCAGTCGCGCGCGCTGGAAGAGGCGCTGCTGAGCGAACAGGTGCCCTATCGCGTGTACGGCGGCATGCGCTTCTTCGAACGTGCCGAAATCAAGGACGCGCTGGCTTACCTGCGCCTGCTGTCCAACCGCAACGATGACGCCGCCTTCGAGCGCGCGGTCAACACGCCTACCCGGGGCATCGGCGACCGCACGCTGGACGAAGTGCGCCGCGAGGCGCGCGCGCAGGGCATCTCGCTGTGGGAAGCAACGATGCTGGTCACCCAGGGCAACGCGCTGGCCGCACGCGCGCGCAATGCACTGGCCGGCTTCCTGGGGCTGGTCAACGAGCTGCAGGCGCAGACCGTGCACATGACCCTGGCCGAGCGCGTGGACCACGTGCTGGCCCGCTCGCAGCTGCGCGAGCACTGGAGCAAGGAAAGCCGCAATTCGCTGGATTCGGAATCGCGCACCGACAACCTCGACGAACTGGTCTCGGTCGCTTCGCGCTTCGTGCGCCGCGCCGACGACATCGAGGAAGTGGGCGAGGACATGGACGAGCTGGTCGCGTTCCTGGCCTACGCCGCGCTGGAGGCCGGTGAAGGCCAGGCGCAGGCCGGCGAGGACGGCGTGCAGCTGATGACCCTGCATTCGGCCAAGGGCCTGGAATTCCCGCTGGTGTTCCTGGCGGGCATGGAAGACGGCCTGTTCCCCAGCGCACGTTCGCTGGAGGAAAGCGGGCGGCTGGAGGAAGAGCGCCGCCTGGCCTACGTCGGCATCACCCGCGCGCGCCAGAAGCTGGTGCTGAGCTATGCCGAGTCGCGCCGCATCCACGGCCAGGACAACTACAGCCTGCCGTCGCGCTTCCTGCGCGAGATCCCGCGCGAACTGCTGCACGAAGTGCGCCCGAAGGTGCAGGTCTCGCGGCCGGCCTCGATGGGCGCCAGCCGGGTGATGGGCCATGCCTCGATCGAGGCGCCGCCAGTCAAGCTCGGCGCGCTGGTCACCCATCCCAAGTTCGGCGAAGGCATGGTGACCGACTACGAAGGCAGCGGCGCCCACGCCCGCGTGCAGGTCGAGTTTGCCGACGCCGGCAGCAAGTGGCTGGTGATGGCGTATGCCAACCTGACGGTGATCTGATCGCCGTCGAGGAGTGGCTGGAACACCTGTAGAGCCGAGCCCATGACCCGCAACGTGCTCTTCCTCTGTAGCCAGAACCGCCTGCGCAGCCCGACGGCCGAGCAGGTGTTCGCCGAGTGGCCGGGCATCGAAACCGCATCGGCCGGGTTGCTGGCCGACGCGGATGAAGTGCTCAGCCCGGAGCTGCTGCAGTGGGCGGACCTGGTGTTCGTGATGGAGAAGGCGCACCGCAACCGCCTGTCCAGCCGCTACAAGACATGGATGAACGGCAAGCGGGTGATCTGCCTGGATATTCCGGACGACTACGAGTACATGGACCCGGTGCTGGTGGAGCTGCTCAAGCGCAAGGTGACCCCGTTCCTGCGCTGACCGCCAGCTCTGAAGAGCCGAGCGTCAGTCCTGCGCCTTTGAACCGGCCGCCGCATCCTGTTCGGACATCGACTGCTGCAGGCTGCTGGTGAAACTCTTTACCGCGCGCTCCAGTGCGATCTCCCAGTTCTCCCGCGAGGCCACCTGGAAGATGTTTGCTCCGTGGCCGGAAGCCGTGAAGGTGCGCGTCTGCCCGTCCTTGCGCGCCGTCACCTGCACCGCGATGTCTGCAAGCATCTGCTGGGTGTACGTCGCTGCGCGCCAAACATTCACCGGAGAACTTACCGAAAGATCGGTCAGCGTAGCCTCCAGGCGCGTGCACGACGCTTCGCAGTTGTCTGCAGTCCGGTAACCCATGTTGCGCAGGGCCTGGATCATGATCTCGCGGGCCTTGTCCGAGGCCGTGGACGTCTCCAGTTCCACCAGCACACCATTGCCGGCACGGATGACACCGCCGATGTTCTTTGCGCGCGCTGCCGATTGCACCTGCGGGAAGTACTGGGGGCGGTTGTCGCGCACCGACGCAACCACTACCACCGGACCCTGTTCCGGGTTCACCCGGATGTCGGGCACGTTCACGCGCACCACTTCGGTGCGGATGCCGCAGCCGGTGAGCAACAACAGCAGTGCCGGTGCAATGATCGACTTCATGTATTCCCCCTGTTGGAATGGTGTCCTTGCGCCGCGCATTATCAGCTCGGCTGACAGACAGGGGGAGTGGCTTTGGTCAGGGAGACGCAGCCGGGCACGGCTCGGTCCTACAATAGGCGGCGACATCTTCCAGGAACGCCTCCATGACCGAACCCACGCTGCACGTCACCGTGAAGTTGAACGCCCGGCTGCAGCCGGAGCATCGCCACGAACTGTTCGAAGATCCGCTCGATGCGCTGCTGCAGGCGGCCCAGGTGGGCGAGCTGACTGGCGGCGGCACCGCGATGTCCGATCTCGGCGAGGTCGAATACGGTGATATCGAAGTTGCCCTGGTCGATGCGGCCGGCGTGCCGAAGCTGATCGATCTGCTGGAACAGCTGGGTGCACCGAAGGGTTCGCAGCTGCAGGGCGCGGGTGAAGCCGACCGCAGCTTCGGCGTGACCGAAGGCCTGGGCATCTACCTGGATGGCCTGAACCTGCCGGACGAAGTCTACGAGCAGTGCGATTCCAACCATGTGTTCGAACAGCTGTCGGAGAACATCGACGGCCTGGGCGAGATCTGCAGCTGGTGGCAGGGCCCGACCGAAACCGCGCTGTACATGTACGGCGAATCGTTCGAAGCGATGCGTGATGCGATTGCCGGATTCGTGGGCAGCTATCCGCTGTGCCAGAACGCACGCGTGGTGCAGATCGCCTGAAGGTAGGGGCGCTGTAGAGTCGAGCAAGCTCGACTCTACGGCAGCAGGTTATCGGCCGGCTGACTGCCGGGCGTTGTCGCGCAGCGCCATGTCCTTGCCGATCTGGTAGCCGCCGAACAGCACCGCCAAGGCGATGATCGCGGCGACCATGATGGACTTCTGGGAACTCCAAACGGGCGGCTTGTTGTCCTGCATGTCGGTCATCCTTGAGCGCGGCAGTGCGCCGCCCGCCGAGCATGCGCCGCCCGACCGGTGCGTGCAAGCGGGCGGTGCGCACGCCCCTGCACGGCGCCGGATTGATTCTGCTCAAGGCACGGCCTGCACATCCGGTGTGCAATGGTGTCGTTCCCATCTGGCAGATCGCTACGGAGCCCCACCATGTACAAGCGCATCCTGATTGCCACCGACGGATCCGAGCTGGCCGACAAGGGCCTGGCCAAGGGCCTGGAGCTGGCCAAGGACCTCAATGCCGAGGTCGATATCGTGACTGTTTCCGAGCCATGGGCCGTCGGCATGTACGATGCCATGGGCTGGAGCGTGGGCTACATGAACAGCCCGGAGTACAAGGCCGACCGCGAGGAAGGTGCGCAGAAGGTGCTGCAGCCGGCGCTGGCCAAGGCGGCCGAGCAGGGCATCACCGCCAATCCGGTGCACGTGCTGGACCGCTACGCGGCTGACGGCATCATCGAGACCGCCGGCGAGCGCAACAGCGATCTGATCGTGATGACCTCGCACGGCCGCCGTGGCGTGACCCGCGTGCTGCTGGGCAGCCAGACCGCCGAAGTGCTGGCACGCAGCACGCTGCCGGTGCTGGTCATCCGCTGATCCACACCACTGATTCAAGCGTTCCCGGGGAGGGGACCCGACGCCGGCCGCAGGATGCGCGCCGGCGTTGTTTTTTGTCGGGGATCGGGGGGCGGATCCACGCATGGCGTGGATCTACTGATAGGCGGTCACCCACGCATGGCGTGGATCCACGTTCGTTGTCCCGGTAGATCCACGCCATGCGTGGATGGGCCGTGCCGATGGCCTTGAGGGGTCAGAGCCCTTTCCTGTGGAGAGGGATCCGACCCCGGTCACATCACCAGCTGTACAGCTTCCAGTACACCGGCGACACACCGTCCTTGTCGTTGTCGAAACGGCCATCGCCGTTCTTGTCGTACATGTAGAACGGAGCACCGCGCGATGGCGTCACCTTGACCATGCGCAGCTGGCCGGACACACGGTATTCCTCGATGACATCGCCGTTGTCCATGGTGCGCTTGGAGACATCGGCGCCCTTGACGTCCACCGGGGGAGCACCTGCGCCACCCATGCTGGCGCAGCCAGCGAGCAGGAGCAGGGAAGCCAGCATCAGGGTCTTCATCGGCGGGGGCCTTTGCCTGGAGAGAGCCCTGATTATGCCCCATCGCCAGGTGCGTGCCGTGTCGTCGCGGTGCAGGCACGGGCGCGTAGAATCGGCCCATGAGCAGATTAGTCCTGATCGACGGGTCCAGTTACCTGTACCGCGCGTTCCACGCGCTGCCGCCCCTGTCCAATGCACAGGGTGAACCCACTGGCGCACTGTTCGGCGTGGTCAACATGCTGCGTTCGACGCTGAAGGAGCGCCCGGCCTACGTCGCGTTCGTGGTCGATGCGCCCGGCAAGACCTTCCGTGACGACCTGTACGACCAGTACAAGGCCAACCGCCCGCCGATGCCCGATGAGCTGCGCAGCCAGGTCGAGCCGATGTGCCGCATCGTCGAGGCGCTGGGCATCAGCATCCTGCGCGTCCCCGGCGTGGAAGCCGACGATGTGATCGGCACGCTGGCCCTCCAGGGCCTGGCGCAGGACCTGAAGGTGACCATTTCCACCGGCGACAAGGACTTCGCCCAGCTGGTGCGCCCGGGCATCGAGCTGGTCAACACCATGACCGGCAGCCGCATGGATTCGGACGCGGCGGTGATGGAGAAATTCGGCGTGCGCGCCGACCAGATCATCGACCTGCTGGCGCTGATGGGCGACGCGGTCGACAACGTGCCGGGCGTCGAGAAGTGCGGGCCGAAGACCGCTGCCAAGTGGCTGGCCGAGTACCAGCACCTGGATGGGGTGATGGCGGCCGCGCCCACCATGAAGGGCAAGATCGGCGAAAACCTGCGCGCGGCGCTGGAGCGCCTGCCGCTGAACCGCGAGCTGGTGACCATCCGCACCGACCTGGCGCTGGACGCCAGCCCGACCACGTTGGCCCTGCGCGAGCAGGACGTGCCGGAGCTGACCGAGCTGTATGCGCGCTACGGCTTCACCCAGGCGCTGAAGGAGCTGGGTGCGCCGGTGCCGGCACCGGTGGCCGCCAGCGAGGCGACCCCGAGCCTGCGCGGCACTGCGGCCGGCTTCGCGCGTGGCAGCGTCGAGGCGCCCGCCGCCGGCACGCTGGATCCGGCACTGTCCGCGCCGGGTGAATACGAGACCGTGCTGAGCGCCGAGCAGCTGCAGGCCTGGGTCGAACGCCTGCAGCAGGCCGACCTGATCAGCTTCGATACCGAAACCGATGCGCTGGACGCGATGCGTGCGCGGCTGGTGGGCATCAGCCTGGCGGTCGAGCCGGGCAGGGCGGCGTACATTCCGGTCGGCCACGATTACCCGGGTGCGCCGGCCCAGCTGTCGATGCAGCAGGTGCTGGACGCACTGCGCCCGGTGCTGCAGGACCCGGCGAAGAAGAAGCTGGGCCAGCACGGCAAGTACGACCTGCACGTGCTGCGCCGCCACGGCGTGCAGGTGCAGGGCTACCACGACGACACCATGCTCGAGAGCTTCGTGCTCAATTCCACCGCCACCCGCCACGACATGGATTCGCTGGCGCTGCGCTACCTGGGCTACAGCACCATCAAGTTCGAGGACGTGGCCGGCAAGGGCGCCAAGCAGATTCCGTTCTCGCAGGTGGGCATCGACGAGGCCAGCCGCTACGCCGCCGAGGACGCCGACATCACCCTGCGCCTGCACCACGCGCTGCAGCCGCAGCTGCTGGCCGAGCCGGCGCTGGACAGCGTTTACCGCGGCATCGAGATGCCGCTGGTGCCGGTGCTGGCCAGCATCGAAGCCAACGGCGTGCGGGTCGACACCGACGAACTGCGCCGGCAGAGCCAGGACCTGTCTTCGCGCATGCTGGCCGCGCAGCAGAAAGCCACCGAGCTGGCCGGGCGCAGCTTCAACCTGGATTCGCCCAAGCAGCTGCAGGCGGTGCTGTTCGACGAGTTGAAGCTGCCGGCGGTGGTGAAGACCCCCAAGGGCCAGCCCAGCACCAATGAAGAGGCGCTGGAGGCGATTGCCGACCAGCACGAGCTGCCGCGCGTGATCCTGGAGTACCGCGGGCTGGCCAAGCTGCGCAGCACCTACACCGACAAGCTGCCGGAGATGGTCAACCCGGATACCGGCCGCGTGCATACCAGCTACCACCAGTCCGGAGCCGCCACCGGCCGCCTGTCCTCGTCGGACCCGAACCTGCAGAACATCCCGATCCGCACCGAGGACGGCCGTCGCATCCGCCGTGCGTTCGTGGCGCCGGAGGGCTTCCAGCTGCTGGCGGCCGACTATTCGCAGATCGAACTGCGGATCATGGCCCACCTGTCCGAGGACCCGGGCCTGGTGCGTGCCTTCGAGCAGGGCGCCGACGTGCACCGTGCCACCGCCGCCGAGGTGTTCGGGCGCACGCTGGAGGAAGTGACCCCGAACGAGCGCCGCGCCGCCAAGGCGATCAACTTCGGGCTGATGTACGGCATGAGCGCCTTCGGCCTGGCCCGCAACCTGGGCATCGACCGTGGCCAGGCGCAGGACTACGTGGCGCTGTACTTCAGCCGCTACCCGGGCGTGCGCGATTTCATGGAGCGGATGCGCCAGCAGGCCCGCGACCAGGGCTATGTGGAAACCCTGTTTGGTCGTCGCCTGTACCTGAACGACATTCATGCACGTAACCAGGGCCTGCGCGCCGGTGCCGAACGCGCGGCGATCAACGCGCCGATGCAGGGCACCGCCGCCGACATCATCAAACGCGCGATGGTGGACGTGGACCAGTGGCTGCGTGACAGCGGCGCACCGGCACGGATGATCCTGCAGGTGCACGATGAACTGGTGTTCGAAACCGAAAGCAGTTTCGTTGAAGACTTGCGTTTGCAGGTGGTCGAGCGCATGTCGCAAGCGGCCAAACTGCGGGTGCCGCTGGTGGTCGATACCGGCGTCGGCAACAACTGGGACGAAGCGCACTGAGGGCATTTCAGGCCGAAAACGACGTGAATTCGTTCATTCGTCAGAGGTTTCTGACTCGATCATGAATGTTGTCCTGATCGAGGTTCATTAAATTGGGCCCCTTCACGAACCGTTAGTGTTCGGAGTGCTTCTATAACTCTCGACAGGCGCAACGCCTGTTGTGGATCTCTCCCATCCCCTGGAGCAGATCTCGGAACGGGGACTCCTCCCCAAGTGCCCGTTCCCCGGCCCCGTTGACCTCCCCCTGGTCAGCGGGGCTTTTTATTTGTGCCGCCGCAGCACCAGAGATGGGGTCAGATCCTTGGTGCTAGGCTGGGCTACCGTTCCACAGGGGAAGACCATGCCCGACCTGTTCGCACTGGCAATGCCGTGGTGGGAGTTCATCCTGCGCGCGGTGGTGGTCTATGTCGTGGTGCTGGGCATGGTCCGGCTTGGCGGCAAGCGGGCTCTAGGGCAGATCACGCCCTTCGACGTGCTGTTGATCGTGCTGCTGGGCAATGCGGTGCAGAACGCGCTGCTGGGCACCGATACCTCGCTGGGCGGCGGCCTGCTGCTGGCCGCGACCCTCATCCTGCTCAACTATGGGGTGGGCTGGCTGACCATCCGGAATCGACGCATGGAGCGGATGATCGAAGGAGAACCTACCGTAATCGCGCGCGATGGCCGGCTTTTGGAGGGTGTTCTCCGCCGCGAACTGATCAGCCGGGCCGATTTCGATGCTGCGTTGCGCCAGCAGGGTGGCCTGCGGATCGAGGATGTGCAGATCGCCCTGCTGGAGACGACCGGGCACATCACCATCCTTCCGCGAAAGGGCACCTGATCGTGCAGCACCGAGCATGGGCTCGGCGCTACAGGGCATCATTCACGGTGTGCAGCGGGTAGTGCCGGCTGCCGGTTTGCGCTCGTAATAGGCGAATCGATTGCCGCTGTCGATACCGACCAGGTTGCCGTTCTGCAGCAGCTGCAGCACGAAGTCGCTGCCGATATCGCGGTGGATGAGGATGCGGCCATCGCGCAGGCTTGCCCGCAGTGGCTGTTCGCGGCCACCGGCCTCAACCACACCACCCTCGAGGAAACGCAGCTGCGACAGCACGCTGCGCTCGGCTTCAAAGCTGCCACAGGGCAGTGCGGCAGCCGGCACCGGCGTGAGCGCTGCCGCGGGGGCGGTGGCGAGAACGGCAAGGTCCTTGGCCGGACCGCAGGCCGGGGCATCCGCGCGCTGTGCACAGGATCGCTGCAGCGCATCGCGGGCCTGCTGCAGGCGGCCACTGCTCCACAAGGTTTCGGCGGTGTCGGCGCAGAACGTTTCGCCCTGTTGCACGCGGCAAAGGTCGATCAGTTCATCAAGCTGTGCAGGTGGCAGAGGCGCATCCACGGAATGCTGCAGGCCGAGCAGGGCCTTGCCCATCATTTCCGAGGCAATCTCCTTGGCTGCCGTCATGCAACCCTCGGCGTCGAACGAGGGCAGCTCCTCCCTGCAGATCTCGGGAATCGGCGGTTCTTCCTCTCTGGGCGCTGCGTCCCTGGCCTGCTGCTGGTAGGTCTCCAGCAGGCGCATGCAGGCTGCGCCCACGCCCTCGGCGCACCAGGCGTGCAGTTTCACGGGTGCGGCCTCTGGCAGCGCCTCCAGGCACTCGGAGGTGTTCATCACGCAACCGTCCTCGACGGGCTGCGGCATCGTCTTGCAGGCGGCGGCGTGCTCACGGGTGAACTCGCGATAGGGCGTGCTGATCGTGCGGTCGTTGTCCGAGAAGTACCAGTTTTCCAGCTGGCCCGTGGACAGGTTGCCGGTACCGAGCACGTCTTCCTGGCGGGCGATGCGCAGCTCCTCGGTGGCCTGGTAGGGGCCGGACAGGAAGCCGTGGCCTTCGCTCTCCAGGGTCAGCGTGGTGTTGCCGCTGCTGTCCTTGTAGGTGCCGCAGGCCATCGACTGCGCGGCGGCCGGCAGGCTGGCCGAGGCCAATGCAAGCAACAGCAGGGAGCGCCAGCCCGCAGCGCGGGGGCGGGGGGAAACAGCGGCGGGCATGGGGTCATCCTTGAAGGAAGTGAGCAGGGACTGTCCGGTGCAGGGCGCACCACAGGCAGGAGAGGGCGCCACGGGTCAGGCGTGGCGCCGGAAGATCAGAGCCAGTCGCGCGGCACCAGATAGTCGGCCAGGCGCGCCTCGGCGCTGCCCGCTTCCGGGACGAAGCCGTACTCCCAGCGCACCCGCGGCGGCAGGCTCATCAGGATGCTCTCGCTGCGGCCGCCGCTCTGCAGGCCGAACAGCGTGCCGCGGTCGTAGACCAGGTTGAACTCCACGTAGCGGCCGCGGCGGTACAGCTGGAACTCGCGCTCGCGCTCGCCATGCGCGGTGTCCTTGCGCTGCTGCACGATCGGCAGGTAGGCGTCGAGGAAACCATCGCCGACCGCACGCAGATAAGCGAAATCGCGCTCGAAGTCGCCGTGCAGGTCGTCGAAGAACAGCCCGCCGACGCCGCGCGTTTCATTGCGGTGGCGCAGGAAGAAGTACTCATCACACCAGCGCTTGTGCGCGGCATAGCGTTCGTCGCCGAACGGAGCACACAGATCGCGTGCCACCTTGTGCCAGTGCTGCACGTCCTCGTCGAACGGATAGAACGGGGTCAGGTCGAAGCCGCCGCCGAACCAGCTGGCCACCACTTCACCGTCGCGCTGTGCCTGGAAGAAGCGCACGTTGGCATGGGTGGTCGGCACGTAGGGGTTGAGCGGGTGGAACACCAGCGACACGCCGGTGGCGCGCCAGGAGGCGCCGGCCAGTTCCGGGCGGTTGGCCGAGGCCGACGGCGGCAGGCGGCTGCCGGACACATCGGAAAAGCCGATACCGGCCTGCTCGAACACCGCGCCGTCGCGCAGCACGCGGGTGCGCCCACCGCCGCCCTCGGCACGCTGCCACAGGTCTTCCTGGAAGCGGGCCCGGCCATCGACGGCCTCGATCGCCGCACAGATGCGGTCCTGCAGGTCGGTGAGGTAGGCGCGCACGCGCTCGAATTCGTTCATGGCGCGTACTTTACCGCAGGGCCCGCCCGAAGCTGCGGACAGGCCCTGGCCGGCTCAGCGCTTGCGGTTGGAATGGCGTGGCGGCGGGGTGTCGTCTGATGCCGCGTCATCGGCCGCCTTCTGCAGCGCGCGGCCCAGATCGATCAGTTCCCAGTTCTGGGTGCCGAGCACGTCGCAGGCCACGTGCAGGCCACTGCGGTCGGCCTTGCACAGCCGGTCCAGCAGTGCATGTGCATCCACCTCGGCATCGTTGCCCTGGGCCGTGACCAGGTTCTCGCAGCCCTCGCGGACGCCGGCGCGGCAGACCGTGGTGTAGTGCTCGGCGGCCTGCAGCCAGTGCCCGGACAGCGCAAGGCGGTTGCCGAGTACGTTGCAGCCCTGCAGCTTGCCCTGCGCGCAGCAGGCTTCCGCCCCGCCGGCAGCGAGCGCCTGCGGGCAATCCTGGGGTAGCGGCAGCACGGTGTACTGCTTCGGTGCACTGCAGCGGCCCGGGCCATCGCCAGTGGGGGTGAACACCTGGAAGCGGGTCCAGGTATCCAGGCCCAGCAGTTGGCCGCCAGGCAGCGGACGCAGCACGAAGTCGCCGCCCCTGTCGTGGCGGATGCGGATGTCGCCCTCTTCGACGCGGGCGCGGAGATGACTGTTCCAGCCAACGCCGACCAGGCCGTTGTCACCGAAGTCCAGCGTGTCCATCAGACCGCCATCGGCCCGGTAGTTGCCGCAGGGCAGGGCCGTTGCCGGTTGCGGTTGCAATGATGCGCCCAGCGCCTGCAACGCCGGCAGACGCTCGCAGGTGGCGGTGTCGTTGCCCGGTGTACAGGCCGCAGCCAGCGCCTGCACCGCCAGCAGGGGATCTCCCGCGTCCCAGGACAGTTCGGCCACCCGCTCGCAGAAGCCGCCATGCGCTACCTCGCGGCACAGCCGCAACAACTGTTGCCGCCGCTCAGCCGGAATGATCACCGGCACGGTCGGCGCCGTCATCGTCACCATGGCTTCGGTCATGGCTGCCGTCATCGCGGCCTTGACCAGCTGCGCCTGCACTGCGGGGTCGGCCTCGAGCGCGGCGGCACATGCCGGGGTTTCCTGTTCGAAGCCACCGTTGTCACAGGCAGCGGGGAGCTTGATACCGGACAGGGCGGCGTCGAGGGCCGCCTTCTGCTGGACAGGATCGGCTTCGACGACAGGTTTAGCCTCCTCATGCCAACGATCAGCCAGTTGCAGGCACATGCCGGGCACGCCTTCCCGGCACCCTGCTTCCAGCGCGGCCGGAGTGGCTTCGTGACGGTTGTCCAGGCAGGCCACGGCATTGGCCAGGCAGCTGCCTTCAGCCGGTGTGGCTGCGGCGGCGCACTGTTCGGGGGCCAGCAGGATGTAGGTCGTGCCATCCACCTCGACCGTGCGGCCACGGTCGCGCACCTGCAGCGCGCTGGGCAGGCCATGTTCCAGGTTCACCAGTTGCAGCTTTCCGTCGATCTGCTGGAACGCGACCGGAGACGGCGCACTGCCGAAGTGCTTCTGTTCGCCACGGTTGGGTGAGCTGATGCGCAGCGTGCTGCTGCCTTCGTCAGCCTTGAACAGGCCGCATTGCGGTGACTGTGCGGCGGCCGTCGGTGCGGCCAGCAGCAGCGCCCAGGCCAGCCACCGGCGGCGCGGTGCGGGTGAATGCATGTCGTCTCCTTGACGATCGAACGGGAAACTCCAGGCGCTACGGCGAACCACGGCCCTCGCGCGGGGGCGTGCATTGTGCCGTGCCGGGCACGGGCTGGTAACGCTGGTAGGCGGTCTGCGCATCCATGCCGAGCAGATCGCCGTTGCCGAACTGGCGCAGCACAACGGTTTCGCCGTTCTGCTGCAGGTGGATGGCGCCGTTCTGCAGGTGGGCCCGGGTGCCATCGCCGAAGTCGAGCCTGTCGATCACGCCTCCATCGGCCTGGTAGCGGCCGCAGGGCACCTGCTGGGCCGGGACGAGGCGCAGGTCGGCGCCGGGACCGCGCAGCGGTGCAATGCGTTCGCAGGCGCTGGTGCGGCCGGCATCGCAGACTACCTGCAGCGCCTGCACCGCCAATGCGGGCTCCAGCGCGATCAGTTGCTGTGCGGCTACTTCCACGCAGAAGCGGCCACTGCGGTGCTGCAGGCACAACTGCTGCAGGCGATCGCGTGCAGCGGCCGGAAGCGGTGAATCCGGCATGTTTTCGTCTTCCTGTTGCAGGCGTTCACCGACCTTCTGCATGGCGGCGGCCAGCGCATCGCCGGTCAGCGTCTCGCAGGCCTGCGGGTCATGGCCGGGCGTGTGTTCGCGGCAGATGGGGGGGCGTTCGAAGCGCGCGGGGCTGGTGTCATCGCTGCCGGCTACGGTTGTTCCATCGCGAAGCTGGCGCAGCAGCGTCGAGCAGCCCGCGCCAACGCCTTCGCTGCACGCACGCTGGGCCTGGCCGGGTGAGGCCGTGGGCAGCCGTGCAACGCAGTGGCTGCCAGCGGCGCGGCAGCTGCCATCCATCGCGCTGGGCTCGCTGGCGCAGGCGCGGGGCTGGCGCAGGGTGTAGAGCACCACCCCGTCGTGCTCGATGCGCTGCCCATCGGCGCTGATCCGGATCGGCTGCGCCACGCCATCGTCGAGCATGACCAACCGCGTCTGTGCCGCACCGCGATCAACCCACAGCGGCTGCGGCTCGCTGCCATCATCGTGGTGGTAGCCGCTGCCGGGAGTGGTGAACACCAGCGTCATGCCGCCATCGGCGCTGCGGTACTCGCCACATTGCAGCGCATCGGCGCCGGCAGGCAGCGCAGTCAACAGCAGCAATGCGGGGAGAAGGGTCGGCAAGCGCAAGCGACGGTCCTTGTCGTGCGGGAAGGGTGTGGCTCAGTGGAAGCGCGAGCGGAGGTCCGGCCGCAACAGGCGCCAGGCCAGCCAGCCCTGCAGGCCGAGGAGCACCAATGACATGGCCACCACGGTCAGCGTGATCAACCAGCGTTTCAGATGGAGTTCCTGCTGCAGGACGGCGTCGTCGGAGAGAAACGGGATGACGTCACGCATGAACAGGTCCAACCAGCCGGCGATCGCAAAGTTGGCCAATGCGCTCAGCAGCAAGATCACCACAAAGCTCCACAGGCCCCAGCTGCGCTCGCGCAGCAGGCCCCAGCTGGCCAGCGTCGAGGCCAGGCACAGCAGCGCGGCAATCATCGACGCGGCCACCGGATGCGCCAAAAGCCAGATCAGGCTGTGCAGGTGCTGGTCTTGTACTTCCCTCTCAACCAGATGCCAGATCGGAAGGTTGTGCAGCGGCCACAGCAGCAGCCCCTGCATCACGAAGTACACCGTGAGCAGCAGCGACAGCCAGAACGAAGCGTGTGCGATCGGGCGCACCCAGGCGTGATAGGTCGGCTGGACCAGCGAGGGAATCGGCGGGATCGACATTGACATCCGGTGTCCTTGCAATCGGTGCCCGCGCGATCAGCGGGCCGTCACCCGGGTGGCGACGGCCGGCAGGATATGGTGTTCGCTCAACGGTGCCAAGGGCTGGCCATGCGGCGGCTGCAGTGGCACCCAGGCCAGTTCGGCGATCTCGGCACATGCCTGTGGCGTGCCGTCCACCCGCACCCACCAGGCCTTTGCCTGCACGCGATGGCCGGGTTCGTTCACCGCCCAATCCTCAAAGGTGCCCAGCGCGATGGCGGTTTCGGCGCACAGCTGCACACCGAGTTCTTCGTCCAGTTCGCGGCCCAGCGCCTGCAGCGGCGCTTCGCCGGGTTCGGGCTTGCCGCCCGGTTGGATGAAGCGGCTGGCGCCGTGCTTGCGTACTACCAGCGCCCGGCCGCGGTCATCCAGGATGACCGCGGCCACGATGTGGATCGTGGCCGCGGCGTTGCTCACTTCAGGTTCTGCTCGAACAGCTTGAGGATGCGCTTGTACTGGTCCAGCCAGGAATCGGCGCGCACATAGCCGTGGCGCTCCAGCGGGTACGGTGCGATCGACCAGTTGTCCTTGTGCAGTTCGATCAGGCGCTGGGTCAGGTTCACCGAGTCCTGGAAGAACACGTTGTCATCCATCATGCCGTGGGCGATCAGCAGGTTGTCCTGCAGGTTCTGCGCGTATTCGATCGGCGAGGACACGCGGTACGCCTCCGGATCGATGTCCGGGGTATTGAGGATGTTGCTGGTATAGCCGTGGTTGTACTGGTGCCAGTCCACCACCGGGCGCAGCGCGGCGCCGGCCTTGAACGTGCCCGGCGAGCGGAACAGGGCCATGAAGGTCATGAAGCCGCCGTAGGAACCACCGTAGATGCCGGCATGGTCGCGGTCACCCTGCTGGGTGTCGACCAGCCAGTCCAGGCCGTCCTTGTAGTCTTCCAGTTCCGGGTGGCCCATGTTGCGGTAGATCGCCGTACGCCAGTCGCGGCCGTAGCCCTCGCTGCCGCGGTAATCCATGTCCAGCACGATGTAGCCCTTCTGCACCAGCAGGTTGTGGAACATCTGCTCGCGGAAGTAGGCCGGGTAGCGCTGGTGCACGTTCTGCAGGTAGCCGGCGCCGTGCACGAACATCACGATCGGGTACTTCTTCCCCGGTTCCTTGTTTTCGGGCTCGTAGTACTTGGCCCAGACCACGCCGGCGCCATGCTTGGACGGCACCGCCACCAGCTTCGGCTGGATCCACTGGCGCGCCTTGAACTCGGCAGTGCGGGTGTCGGTCAGCACGCGGGCCTGGCCTGCGCCGGTGCTCGGTACCACGGCCAGCTGCGCCGGCAGGTAGGCGCCGGAGTAGCGCACCAGCAGCTGCTGGCCGTCCGGCGACAGCGAGAAGTCTTCCACGCCGTTGAGGCTGGTCAGCTCGCGCACTTGGCGGCTGCCGGTGTCGACCGCGCAGACTTCGTAGTCATGCGGCGCCTGCTGGTTGCACAGGAAGTAGAAACCCTTGCCGTCGGCCGACAGCACCGGCGCCGAGGTTTCCCACTTGCCGCTGGTCAGCGCCTGCGGCTTGGCCGTACCGGACTGGGTATACAGGTGCGAGAAGCCTGATTCCTCCGACAGCAGCCACAGCGTGCGGCCATCGGCCATCCAGCCGAAATCATTGAAGCCCCAGTTGATCCAGGCGTTGTCGGTCAGGCGATGGCGGTTCTGCACGCGGCCGTCGGCGGCGTTGATGCTGACGATCCAGCGGTCCTTGTTGTCGTTGGCACGCAGCATCACCGCGGCCTGCTGGCCATCGGGGCTCCAGCGGATGCCACCGCCCATGAAGTCGCTCATCACCTGCAGGCTGCGCTCGCCCTTCAGCGCGTCCTTGCCGGCCTTGCGGCGCAGCTCGGCCAGCGGATCGGTGCTGATGCCCGGCAGGCCGGCCAGCGAAACCTTCTCGGCCTTGCCGGTGCGCACGTCCACGTACCACAGCGTGTGCGGCTCGAAGCCGTTACGGCCGACGCGGGTGCGGGTGTCCTCGGTTTCCTCGTAGCCCGACTCGGTCACGTACAGCGGCATCTTGCCGCCACGGCCGTCATCGAAGTCCTTCGGCTTGGTCACCACGACCAGGTGGGTCAGGTCAGGCGACAGCACGCTGTCGGCGATCTCCACGTCGGCGCCCAGGTACACCGGGCCCGGCGCGCGGGTCGGGTCAGCCTGGCGCCAGCGCTGGTCCTGGTCCTTCAGTGCTTCGCGCTGGTCACGGTCGCGGCGAAGGGTTTCCAGCGTGCGCAGCTGCTGGTCGCGCAGCACGTCGGCCTTCGGCGGTGTACGCGGATCCTTTTCGGCCTTCAGGCTGGCCACCTGCTGCACGCCGCTGGCGGCGGCCCAGTGGAACCAGTTCTGGCCGACGCGCCAGATCACGCCATTGTCGGCGGCAAAGTTCACGTTGCCCGCGCGCTCGTTGCTGCGGGTCAGCTGCGTCAGCGCGCCGCTGCGCAGGTCGCGCACGAACACGTCGCCATTGCGCACGAAGGCGCTGCGGCTGCGGCTGCGGTCGTAGACCGGCTCGGCCACGTCCAGGGTGCCGCGCTGGTCATCGGCCACCTGCGCGGCCACGCCACCGGCCACCGGCTGGCGGAAGGTATCGCGCACCGGGCTGCCGTTGCGCTTGAGCTGGTACTCCACCTGCTGGCTGTTCCACGACCACCAAGCCTTCTCGACTGGCGGGCCGATCCAGTCCGGGTCGGCCATGGCCTGTTCGATGGTGATCGGCGTCGGCGCGGCATGCGCGGCCGGTGCGGCCAGCACGGCCGACAGCAGGAGGGACAGGGGCAGCACTCGGGACATGGGCGGACGGCACCAGTAGAGGAAAACCGGCCAAGCGTAGCAGCCGCAAGGGCCAGAGGCAGGGGCCACAGGTCATGGCAGCGGAATCGGCAAAGTAGTGCAACCGCTGGCCGGCCTCGCGCATCCATTCTCCTGAACCCGCATCATCCACCGAACAGGAGCCCGACCATGCAGGAACTGATCCCGATCACCCTCTTCATCTGCATCGCCTACGCGATCCACGCCATTGCCGATGCCCGCGCGCGTAGCAAGCTGGTGGCCCCGCACGTGCCCGAGGAAGTGATCCGCTCGCTGGCCGTGCTGGAAGAAGAGCGCCGCCGCCAGGGCGCGCTGCGCTGGGGCATCAGCCTGGTCTGCCTGGCGCTGGCCATGGCCCTGCTGGAAGCGATGGGTGCCCGTGACCTGACCTTCGGCGCCGCCGCCGCACTGGTCGGCAGCGCCGGCCTCGGCCAGCTGCTGGCCTGGCACTTCACCCGTCCCGCCGTCCGCAAGGGCTGAGCCGGAACATGCCACGGGCACAGGGGGCGCCCCGTAGATGAGCCTGTTCGGCGAAGCATTGTCGGCACTGCGGGGCCGTCGCCGTCACGATGCAGCGGCGACGGCGGCACCCGCCGCACCGCTGGACGCGGACCAAGCCCTGGTGCGGGCCATCATCGATGGCTCGCAGGTGGCGTTTTCGCAGCTGGTCGAGACCCATCAACGGACCTGCGCGCATGTGATCGGGCGCATGGTGGGCGATCGTGATCAGGTGGCCGACCTGCTGCAGGAAACTTTCCTTGCGGTGTTCCGCCAGCTGCACCGGTTTCGTTTTGAATGCTCGCTGCGCACCTGGGTATCCCGGGTCGCTTACACCACGGCGCTGCAGCACCTGCGCCGGCGGCGGCTGGAGGCGCAATGGATGGTGGCCGTGGAGGTGCCGGAGGAACTGGGTGTCGGCGATGAAGGCCCGGGCCCGGTTGAGTTGAGCGAGGCGCTGCAGGCAGGGCGCCAGCTCGGCGCGGCGCTGGAACGGCTGAGTGCACCGCAGCGCCTGATCGTCGGCCTGCACTACCTGGAGGATTTCGATCTGGCCGAGATCGAACAGGTGACCGGGCTGGCCCGCGGTACCATCAAGAGCCACCTGTATCGCGCGCGCCACGTCCTGAAGCAGGAACTGACGCGGCGTGCTGCCGCCGGAGAACTGCTGTGAACCCATCGACCGACCCTCGTGATGCGGAAGAGCGCGCGCTGGCGCAGGCGTTGCGTGAGCAGGTGCAGCGGGAAGAAACGCCGGATGTGAGTGAGGCGCTGCAGAAGCGCATTGCCGCTGAGTCACGCGACAGTGGCGTGGGCTATGTGGTGGTTCAGGTGCTGTTGTTTGGCGCGCTGCTGGCTGCAGCGGCCTGGTACTTCTGGGTCTAGAAGAACATTGACGCCCGCAACTGCTTTGGGACGCTTCTTCCTCCAACTTCCGATCAGATATCCAAGCGTCGGGCGTTGTCTCCACGTCGGCAGTTGGCCTTTCCCGTCAGACTCCGTCACGTCGGCCTCGTCATCAGTGGCAGTCGCTCTATTCAGGGTCCGCGAGCTACGTGTGTTTCCTGAGGAAAGTTGCAGACTCCATGCCTCCGCTTGAGTCGGAGTTTCACAATCAGAGACTCTCAACCATCAGCTTCCACGGGTATGGAGTGAGAATCACATGGACAGGTGCGCCAGTAATCCAACGCCGGATGCAATTGGATGATGCTCTACTACATCCAGCTTTCGCTTGCCCGATTCAAGCAACGAATCGGCACTCATCTGGCAATCGCTCTCATGCTGGGTGCGGGGGTGGGGATCACGATCGTGATGCTCTCCATTGTTCTCCAGGCATCGTCGGATCCCGCGCCAGGCCGGAGCTCCGCATTGTTCCGCCCGTACCTTGACGCGCGTCCAGATGCCCTGCGCAGTGGTTCCCCGGATCCGGGACAGGCACTGACCTGGCCGGATGCGAAGGCGCTTCTGGGCCAGGGGAGGTCGTGGAAGCAGGCCGCCATGGCGGGCGGGGCGGTGACGCTCTCCCGGCCGGGAGCCTCCAGCGCAAGGCTGCGTGCGAGATTCGCAACGCCCGAAGTGTTCAGTGTTCTTGGCATTGCTGTTGTTCAAGGGCGCGCATGGACCGCCGAGGAGGGGCATGCTGCGAGTCGTATAGTGGTACTGTCGCGTGCGCTTGCTGAGCGCGAGTGTGCGCAGGACTGTGTTGGTCATCGGTTGGAACTGGGCAGGCGCACCTACACTGTTGTGGGTGTCGCGGAGGATTGGCATCCGGTGCCGATGTTTCAGGGAGATCTCACACGCCGGCCGTTTGTGGAACCTGACGAGATCTACCTGCCGGTTGAGACCGCAATCGCGGACAGGCTGACTGTTGTGGATGGGACGGCGATCTGGGGGGGTGACCAGGACACGGACCCTGCAGGAGCCAACGTGTCATGGCTCCAATTGTGGGCGTGGCTGCCCACCGCGGACGATGTCGCCGCCTACCGGGCGAATCTGGATGCCTATGCACAGGCAAAGGGCCTTCGGATCGAACCAGGCACCCAGCAGGTGGCACTTTGGCCGTTGATGGAGTGGCTGGACAGGCTGGGATTGGTTCCGGAGCGGGCCAGGATGCAGCTTCGGCTGTCACTGATCCTTCTCGGTGTGTGCATCGTCAACGCGGCGGCGCTGCTGAGCTTCAGTCTGGGGCGCCGTCGGCGGGAGCTCGCGATACGACGTGCACTGGGAGCGCGACGTCGGGACGTGTTCATCCAGCTCATGTGGGAATCCATCGCGGCGGGAGCCGCAAGCAGTGTGCTCGCTGTCGTCACCTACACGCTGGGAATCCGGGTGGTTGCTGCGGGAGACGTTCTGCCCAGCGCGATAACGGCGATGCATGCTGGGGCAATGCTGATGGCCGCTGGCCTGGGAGTCGTCACGACGTTGCTCTGTTCATTGGTCCCGTCGTTTGAAATCTGCAGGGTCAGCTCCCTGTCGAGTGCCTTCGCGAAGGGGGCTGCCTGAAATGTTCGAATCGATGAGGGAGACCCGACGACATTTGGGAAGCGCCGCACTGCTTGCAGTGCAGGCAGCGCTTGCAAGCCTGGCATGTGCGTTCGCACTGCAATCTGCGCTGGACAGCTTCGCCAGATTGAACGCCGGGAGCATCCGGGAGGCAGCATCGATTGGTGTGGTCAGAGTCTCTGATGTCGAAGAAGGCGCGGATGAAGCAGTGCTGCGGGCAGACCTGTCTGCAGCACTGCTGTCCGGTGTTCAGGACACGGTTGTGAGCGACGCTGTTCCGTTCGGGGGAAGAGCCCATCGATACGGCGTATGCACCAGTGAGTCGGCCATGGTGCATTCGATGAACGCGGGCACGGCAGACGTTGCTGGATGTGATCGCGTTCCCGTTGTAACTGCAAGCTCTGGCTTGCTGGCGATGCTGGGCGCGGGAATCGTCCTGGGGCGCGATGCCACGGAGGACGACACGATTGAAGGCGCTCCGGTGGTGCTGATCAGTGAATCGCTGGCTGCCCATCTGTTCGGAACGGGGAATGCTGTTGGCCGCCACCTGTATTTCGGCCCCGGCAGCAGCCGGGTCATCGTGGGCGTATTTGCGTCTGTTGCTGGACCGGCGCCAGGCGGCAATGAGCGGGACTCGCAGTGGGTGCTGCTCCCGGGCCTTCCCATGGGCGCCAGTCGCTATTATCTGGCGAAGTGGAAGTCGGAGGTTGATCGTTCATCGCTTGATCGCACCGCCGATGCGCTGCAGCGGCCTTATCGGATCATGCATCCAGCCGGTGTCGAGACGCTGGCGGGTTATCGCGACGCCTACGTCAAAGCTGATCGCTTCGCTACGACCGTGCTCGCGGTCATGACCGCCGTTGTTCTCGGTGTGCTGATGGCCGGCGTTTCCGGAGTTGTGGGCGCGTGGCTTGATCGGCGCCGGCACTCCATTGGGGTTCGACGGACATTGGGTGCTCGCGGATCCGTGATCTTTGCCGAAATCATGTTCGAGGTTTCACTGTTCACCACGCTGGGCACCCTGCTCGGCGCGTTGTCGTTGCAGTGGGTAGGGTCGCCGCAGGACGGCAGCACAGGTTCACCGTGGTTCTCGATATCGAGCGCTGTCGTGCTGGTGATGGGGGCCTGCTTGACTGCACTGGTACCCCGGGCCCTGCGAATCACCAAGGAGCCGCCCTTGACCCTGCTGAAGCC
Source organism: Stenotrophomonas sp. YJH_SMC_54 (assembly GCF_059368435.1). Lineage (NCBI taxonomy): Bacteria > Pseudomonadati > Pseudomonadota > Gammaproteobacteria > Lysobacterales > Lysobacteraceae > Stenotrophomonas > Stenotrophomonas sp. YJH_SMC_54. The sequence continues at coordinate 84,216 of NZ_JCAFRS010000009.1, forward strand.
CCTGTAGCCCATTCATCCTGTCACCCAGCTTCACCTGCGACAAAGTGAAGCAGCGCGTCACCCGGTCGCATCCCGTCTTAACGAAATCCTCCTAAAGTGGTCCGGTATCCCACCGGTCACAGGCAGGAGGCGTCCCTTGGACGCGTTGTTGTTGTCCCGGATCCAGTTCGGATTCGTCATCAGTTTCCATGTGCTGTTCCCCGCCTTCACCATTGGCACGGCCAGCTGGCTGGCCTTCATCGAATGGCGCTGGCTGCGCACCAAGCTGCCCGTGTGGCGCGAGCTGTATTTCTTCTGGCAGAAGATCTTCGCGGTGTCGTTCGGCATGGGCGTGGTCAGCGGCATCGTCATGGCCTTCCAGTTCGGAACCAACTGGCCACGGCTGAGCGAGGTGGCCGGCACGGTCATCGGCCCGCTGCTGACCTACGAAGTGCTGACCGCGTTCTTCCTGGAAGCCAGCTTCCTCGGCGTGATGATGTTCGGCTGGGGCCGCGTCTCGCCGCGCCTGCATTTCCTGTCCACCTGCATGGTGGCGCTGGGCACGCTGTTCTCCACGTTCTGGATCCTGTCGTCCAACAGCTGGCTGCATACGCCGGCCGGCTACGAGATGGTCAACGGCGTGGTGCATCCGGTGGACTGGTGGCAGGTGGTGTTCAATCCTTCGTTCCCGTACCGGCTGGCGCACATGGCGCTGGGTTCGTTCATCACCACCTGTTTCGTGATCGGTGGCGTCGGCGCGTGGTACCTGCGCAAGGGCACGCACGTGGAAGCGGGCCGGCGCATGCTGGTGGCAGCGGTGGCGTTCGCGGCACTGACCGTGCCGGTGCAGATTTTCGTCGGCGACATGCATGGCCTGAACACGCTCAAGCACCAGCCGATGAAGATCGCGGCGATGGAAGCGCACTGGCATGAAACCAAGGAGGGCGAGGGCGTACCGCTGGTGGTGTTCGCGCTGCCGAACGAGAAGGAAGAGCGCAATGATTTCGAAGTTGCCATTCCGAAGCTGGGCAGCGTGATCCTCACCCACAGCCTGGACGGTACCTTCGACCCGCTCACCTCGGTACCGTCCAGCGAGCGGCCGCCGGTGACGCCGGTGTTCTTCGCCTTCCGGATCATGGTCGGGCTGGGCACGCTGATGCTGCTGCTGGCCTGGGTGTCGGCGTTCCAGTTGTGGCGCAGGAAGCTGCTGGATTCGCCGTGGCTGCTGCGCGGCTGGAACTGGATGCTGCCCGGCGGCTTCATCGCGCTGCTGTCCGGGTGGTTCGTCACCGAGATGGGCCGACAGCCGTGGGTGGTGTATGGCGTGCTGCGCACCGCTTATGCGGTCGGCCCGCAGAGCGCGTGGATGACCGCGCTGTCGCTGGCGGTCTACGTCGTTGGCTACGCCTTCGTGTTCGGCTGGGGCATCTGGTACCTGGTGAAGATCCTGCGCCACGGACCGCGTCCGCACGATGATGGGCCGTCGCTGGACCACGGCAGCCACACCCCGGCACGCCCGCTGTCGGCGGCCGACGAACCGCTGGAGGAGCGCTGACATGGACCTGATGACCTGGCTGCCGGTGGCGTGGTTCGCGGTGATCGGCTTCGGCGTGCTGATGTATGTGGTGCTGGACGGTTTCGTGCTCGGTATCGGCATCCTGGCCCCGTTCGCCGAGGACGAGGAACAGCTGGACCTGATGATGAACACCGCCGCGCCGATCTGGGACGGCAACGAGACCTGGCTGGTGCTGGGTGGCGCCGGCCTTCTGGCGGCGTTCCCGAAGGCCTATGCGGTGCTGCTGTCGGCGCTGTACCTGCCGGTGCTGCTGCTGGTGGTGGCGCTGGTGTTCCGCGGCGTGGCGTTCGAGTTCCGCTTCAAGGCGCATCGATCGCGCCGGCTGTGGAGCGTGGCGTTCGGCCTCGGTTCGCTGCTGGCCACGTTTGCCCAGGGCGTGATACTCGGCACCCTGGTGCAGGGCATCCCGCTGGTGGACGGTGTCTATCAGGGCGGGCCGTTCGCCTGGTTCAGCCCGTTCGCGATGCTGACCGGTGCTGCGCTGGTGGCCGGCTATGCACTGCTGGGCAGCACCTGGCTGATCCTGAAGACCGAAGGCCGCGTGCAGGCGCTGGCACGGCAGATGACCCGGCCGCTGGTGGTGGCGGTGATCGCAGCGATGGGCCTGGTCAGCAGCTGGCTGCCGTTCCTCGATTCGCGGCTGATGGCGCGCTGGTTCAGCGACGGCAACTTCTGGTGGCTGTCGCCGGTGCCGCTGTTGACCCTGGCGGTGGCCGCAGCGCTGTGGCGCAGTGCGACCCATCCGCGCCGCGACCTGCCGCCGTTCCTGCTCAGCCTGGCGCTGTTCGTGCTTGGTTTCCTTGGCCTGGTGCTGGGCATGTGGCCGTACCTGCTGCCGCCGTCGATGACCCTGTGGCAGGCCGCCGCGCCGGCCTCCTCGCTGGGCTTCACCCTGGTCGGGCTGGTCATTCTGCTGCCGGTCATCCTCGGCTATACGGCGTGGTCGTACCGGGTGTTCCGCGGCAAGGTGCACGCCGACACCGGTTACCACTGATGGGTTGAAGGCGGGGCCCGCCGGTGCCGGGCCCCGTGTTGGGGAATGTGAAACCTGCACACCCCGGGCGGGACGTGCTAGCGTGCGCTCCTTTCCGGCAGCCAGGGGGGCAGCCGGCGACGTCCTGGACGGACGCACGGCTGCAGGAATGGGGGGCCGCCGCGCGTCGCCGTAATGGCTCGTGCCTATCGTTCTCCCGTTGAAGCACCAACGCTAAATGATTGAATTCTCCATTGTCGACTGGGCCGCGTGGGCGCCCGGCCTGAGCGAGCGTAGCCAGTGGCTGGGCTGGGCCGAAGCGCCGTACCTGCCGCACGGCGGGGATACGCCGGCACTGGCAGAGGTTCCGGCAATGCAACGCCGTCGCATCGAGCGGTTGGGCCGCATGGCGATCCAGACCGCGTGCTGGTGCGAGGACGGGCAGGGGGCCGACAGCGACGTGCCGCTGGTGTTCGCCAGCCGCCATGGCGACGTCGCACGTTCGATGGACCTGCTGGGGGCGCTGGTCGGCGACCAGCCGTTGTCGCCCACCGGATTTGGCCTGTCGGTGCACAACGCGATCGCCGCGCTGTATTCAATCGCCCGCGGCCATCGCGGCAACTACCTGGCATTGGCTGCTGGCCAGGCAACGGTCGAAGCCGCGTGCCTGGAGGCCGTCGCCCTGCTTGCCGATGGCGCCCGCGAGGTACGGGTGGTGGTCTACGAGTCGCCGCTACCGGAGGTTTACGCGACGTTCGCCGACGAACCCGACCCGTTCTTCGCCTGGTGCTGGCGTTTGACCGCGCCAGCAGAGGGCCGGCCGACGCTGGCGCTGCAGTGGCAGCCGGCCGACGGCCAGGCCAGCACTGTGCCTGGCCTGCTGCCGCACGCGCTGGACCTGCATCGCTTCCTGTTGTCCGGCGCGCCAGCGCTGGAGCACGTGGCCCATGGCCAGCGCTGGCGCTGGGGCCGCCGTGAGTGAGCTGCCGCGCCGCCTCGACCACGCCTGGCGGGTGTTTGGCACCGGCCTGAGCTTTGTTGCGTTTGGCCTGGGCGGGCTGCTGCTCGGCGTCCTGGTGATGCCGGTACTGCTGCTGATGCGGGACCCGGTGGCCCGTCGCCGGCGCGCCCGGCGCGTGGTCCAGGTCGCGTTCGCCAGCCATCTGCGGCTGATGCGCGGGCTTGGGGTGATGACCTACGAGATCGAGGGCGGTGAACGCCTGCAGCGTGACGGCCTGCTGGTGCTGGCCAACCACCCGACCCTGATCGACGTGGTCTGCCTGATCTCGCTGCTTCCCAACGCCGACTGCGTGGTCAAGCGGGCCGTGGCCTGCAACCCGTTCATGCGCGGTCCGGTACGGGCCGCCGGCTACATTTCCAATGACGATGGCGCCGGCCTGGTCGATGACTGCGTGGCCGCGGTGCATGCCGGCGGCACCCTGGTCATCTTCCCGGAGGGCACCCGCAGCGTGCCCGGGCAGCCGCCGCGCCTGCAGCGCGGGGCCGCCAACATCGCCGTACGGGGCCGCATCGACGTCACCCCGGTGCGGATCACCTGCAGCCCGCCAACCCTGACCAAGGGACAGAAGTGGTATCGTGTCCCCTCACGTCGCTTTCACGTTCGGCTGCAGATCGGCGAAGATATCCCGATCGCGCCTTTCTTGGCCGAAGACGACTCGCCAAGGGGGGATGCCTTGGCGGCACGCCGCGTTACCGAGCACCTTTCTCGTTATTTCGACCTGTCTGGAGAGCCGCCCCGTGCAAGCACTTGAGCACGAGATCAAGGAATTGATCATTTCCTCCCTTTCGCTGGAGGACATCACGCCGGAGGACATCGATCCGACCGCGCCGCTGTTCGTCGAGGGCCTCGGCCTGGATTCGATCGACGCGCTGGAGTTGGGCCTGGCGCTGCAGAAGAAGTACGGTGTCAGCCTCTCGGCCGATTCGGAAGAAACCCGTCGCCATTTCTCCAGCGTGCGCGCGCTCGGCGAGTTCGTCGCCGCCCGCCAGTCGTAACGGCGCCAGGAATTGCCATGACCAAGAATGAACTGTTCGAACGCATCGTCAGCATCCTGACCGACAGCTTCGAGATCGAAACCGCCCGGATCACCCCCGAGGCACGCCTGTACGACGACCTGGATATCGACAGCATCGATGCGGTCGACCTGATCGTGCAGCTCAAGCCGCTGCTGGGCCGCAACCTGCAGCCGGAAGCGTTCAAGGCCGTGCGCACCGTGCAGGACATCGTCGATGTCGTGCATGGGTTGCTGCCGGACCAGGCAGCCGCCTGACCGCAGCGCCGGCGGCTCCGCCATGGCACGCGCACGCACGGTCGTGGTGGCTGCGATCTCGCTGGCCTACCCGGTGCTGGTGTACCTGGCGATGGGCCGTTTCGAGCCACGCTGGCTGTCGCTGCTGCTGTTCACCCTGGCCCTGCTGCGTGCGCTGAGTACGCGCCAGCCGCTGTGGTGGGCCGCCGCCGCGGGAACCGGCCTGCTGGCCGTGTTGGCCACCGTGCTGAACCAGGCCCTGCCGCTGAAGCTGTATCCGGCGCTGGTCAACATGGTGATGCTGGCGGTGTTCGGAACCAGCCTGCGCTTCGGCCCGCCGCTGGTGGAACGCCTGGCGCGGTTGCAGGAGCCGGACCTGCCGGCGTTCGCGGTGGCCTATACCCGCCGCGTCACCCAGGTGTGGTGTGGCTTCTTCGTTCTCAACGGCAGCCTGGCCCTGCTGACCGCGCTTTACGCGTCGGACCGGGTCTGGATGCTCTACAACGGATTGTTGGCGTACGTGATGATGGGCGTGTTGTTTGCAGGTGAGTGGCTGGTGCGGCGTCGGGTCAAGGCAGCGCACGCGCATGGCTGAGTGGATTGCCCTGGACCGGCTGCTGGTGGACCCGCAGCCGCAGCGCAGCATCGGCGTGTGCGATGGCGAGGTGATCGACCATGCCCGCTTCCGCCAGCGGGTGCTGGCCTGGCGTGCGGCCTTTGCTGCTGCCGATGGCCGTGACTGGGCCCTGTACTTCGATGATGCGGTGGCCTTCGCTGCTGCGCTGTTCGGCGCCTGGCATGCCGGCAAGCGGGTGTTCCTGGCTGCCGACAACCTGCCGGCCACGCTGCAGGCGTTGCGGCCACAGGTGAGCGGTTTCGCCGGCGATGTTTCCACCGACTACCGAGCGCTGGTTGCCCCCACCGTTGGCGTGGACGGCGAACTGCAGGTGCTGGACGAGCGTGCCTGCGAGCTGTGCGTGTTCACCTCCGGCAGCACGGGCCAGCCCAGTGCGATCAACAAGCGCATGGACCAGCTGGCGCGCGAGGTGGACGCGCTGCAGGCTGCGTTCGGCGCGCAGCTGGAAGGCGTGCAGGTGCATGGCACGGTGTCCCACCAGCACATCTACGGCCTGCTGTTCCGGGTGCTGTGGCCGCTGGCCGCCGGCCGCCTGATCCATCCGCGCCGGTTCTTCCACGAAGACCTGGTGGGCGCGCTGGCCGGCACCGACACGGTGCTGGTGGCGACGCCAGCCCACCTCAAGCGCCTGCCCGAGCAGCTCGACTGGGCCAGCCTGCACGGCCGCCTGCGCGCGGTGTTCTCCTCCGGTGGCCCACTGCCCGAAGAAGCCGCACGCCAGGTGCGGCAATGGCTGGGCGTGGCACCGACCGAGGTTTACGGCAGCAGCGAAACCGGGGGTATCGCTTGGCGCCGCTGGGATACCGACCTGCCACCGTGGCAGCCGTTGCCGGGCGTGCAGTGGCGCATCGAGGATGGCTGCCTGGCCGTCGCCTCGGCGCATCTGGAAACCCTCGACTGGTGGCGCACCCAGGACCGCGTGGAAGCGTTGGCCGATGGCCGCTTCCGCCTGCTGGGCCGTGCCGACCGCATCGTCAAGATCGAGGAGCGCCGCGTTTCGCTGGATGCGCTGGAACGCGCGCTGCGCGAAGACACCGAAGTGGACGATGTGAGAGTACTGGTCCTGCCAGGACAGCGTGAGCAGCTGGCAGCGGTGGTGGTACCGGCCAGCCTGGCGCTGCTGGAGGGCGGTGACGCCGCGCGCCGCGCGCTGGGCCAGCGCCTTGGCGCGCGCCTGGCACAGGCGCATGACGCGGTCACCCGGCCGCGCCGCTGGCGCCTGGTGAAGGCGCTGCCGATCAATGCACAGGGCAAGGTCACCCAGGCGGCACTGGCGGCGCTGTTCCAGCCGCTCATGCCGGTGCCGGTCTGGGATCACCGCGATGCTGCCAACGCTACGTTGCGCATGACCCTCGACCCGGCGCTGCGGCCGTTCCAGGGCCACTTCCCGCAGGCGGCGATCCTGCCCGGCGTGGCGCAGCTGGACTGGGCCGTGCGTTTTGGCCGCCAGGCGTTCAGCATGCCGGCCGGATTCCTGCGCATGGATGCGGTGAAGTTCCAGCACGTGGCCCGCCCGGGCGATGAGCTGACCCTGCAGCTGGACTGGGATGCCACGCGCAATGTGCTGGCCTTCCGCTACACCTCCAGCCACGGTGTGCATGCCAGCGGCAAGGTGGTTTTCGCCGATGCGGACTGACCCGGCCGTTGCCGGTGCCGCGTTCGCGCCACTGGTGGTGATTCCCGTCTATGACCACGAGCACGCCATCGCGGCGGTGGTCGACGGCGTGCAGGCCGCCGGGCTGCCGTGCCTGCTGGTCGACGATGGCTCGCATGAGGCGTGCGCGACGGTGCTGCGTTCGCTGGCACAGCGCCAGGGCGTCGACCTGCTGCGCCTGGACATCAACCAGGGCAAGGGTGGGGCGATGCTGGCCGGCTTTGCCGAGGCCGCTGCGCGTGGCTACAGCCACGTGCTGCAGATCGATGCCGACGGCCAGCACGATACCGCCGACCTGCCGCGTTTCGTCGAGGCGGCGCGTACGCACCCGGGTGCGGTGATCTGCGGCATCCCGGCCTACGACGCCAGTGTTCCCAAGGCGCGCCTGTACGGACGCTACGCGACCCATATCTGGGTCTGGATCAACACGCTGTCGCTGCACCTGCGCGACACCATGTGCGGCTTCCGCGTGTATCCGCTGCCGCCGGTGCTGCGCCTGATCGGTGAAGAGACCATCGGCCGCCGCATGGATTTCGATACCGAGGTGATGGTGCGCCTGTACTGGCGACAGCTGCCGGTCGAGCACCTGGCCACGCGCGTGACCTATCCCGCCGATGGCGTGTCGCACTTCGATGTGTGGCGTGACAACGTGCGCATCAGCCGCATGCATACCCGCCTGTTCTTCGGCATGCTCTGGCGCGCACCGCGCCTGCTGTGGCGCCGCCTGCGGGGGCAGCGCTGAGATGGCGGCCGCGCAGGGCGCTCCGCACTGGGCCGACATCGGCGAATCGACGTCGGTGGCCGGCGTGTTGTTCCTGTGCTGGGTGCACCGCTGGTTCGGGCGCTGGCCGTTCCGTCTGTGCGTGTGGCCGGTGGTGGCCTGCCACTGGCTGGGCAACCGCGTCGGCCGCCAGGCCTCCATGCAGTACCTCCAGCGCCTGCAGGCACACAGCGGTGTGCTGGGCCGTGCGCCGACCCGGCGCGACAGCCTGCGCCACTTCTTCGCCTTCGCCGACACGATGCTGGACAAGATCCTCGGCCTGGGCGGGCGCTATCCGGCCGAACGCATCCACCTGCATCGCGACCTGGTGCTGGACAAGATCGCGCGCCGCGAAGGCGGGCTGATCCTGACCGCGCACATCGGCTGCCTGGAACTGTGCCAGGTGCTGGCCGAACAGGTGCCGGGGTTCCGCATCACCGTGCTGGTGCACACCGCGCATGCGCAGCGCTTCAACCGCCTGCTGCAACGGCTGGACCCGCTGGCGGCGGTGGAACTGGTGCAGGTAACCGAAATGGGCCCGGCCACGGCAGTGATGCTGGCCGAGCGCGTCGCGGCGGGGGGCTTCGTCGCCATCGTCGGCGACCGCACGCCGGTGCAGGGCGGACGCAGCGTCACCGCCGATTTCCTTGGCCACCGCGCCCCGTTCCCGATCGGCGCCTATGTGCTCGCCGCCGCACTGGGCTGCCCGGTCTACACCATGGCCTGCCTGCACCAGGGCGAAGGCTACCGCGTGGCATTCGAACAGTTCGCCGAACGCATCGTGCTGCCGCGCGGCTCACGCGATGCGGCACTGGCCGAACAGGCACAGCGCTTCGCGCGCTGGCTGGAACTCCAGGTCATCCAGTCCCCATTGGACTGGTTCAATTTCTTCCCCTTCTGGGATCAGGCTCCGCATGACGACTGACGCCGTACCCGCGTGCCGCTTTGGCGATGCACCGTTGACCATCGAAGACGTGGTTGCCCTGGCCCAGCGCCAGTGCGAGGCCGCACTGAGCGACGCGCCGGCGTTCCGCGCCCACATCCAGCGTGGTGCCGACTTCCTCGACCGCCTGCTGCGCGAGGATGGCGTGATCTACGGTGTGACCACCGGCTATGGCGATTCGTGCACGGTGAACATCCCACCGGCACTGGTGGCTGAACTGCCGCACCACCTGTACACCTACCATGGCTGCGGCCTGGGCCGTTACCTGGACCCGGTCGAGACCCGTGCGGTGCTGGCGGCGCGCCTGGCCTCTCTGGTGCGCGGCATGTCCGGTGTAAGCCTGCCGCTGCTGGAAGGCCTGGCCACGCTGCTGCAGCACGACGTGCTGCCGATGATTCCGGCCGAAGGCTCGGTCGGTGCCAGTGGCGACCTGACGCCGCTGTCCTACGTGGCGGCGGTGCTGTGCGGCGAGCGCGAGGTACTGCACGACGGCCGCGTGCAGCCGGCGGCGGACGTGCTGGCGAAGATCGGCATGACCCCGCTGAAGCTGCGGCCGAAGGAAGGCCTGGCGATCATGAACGGCACCGCGGTGATGACCGGCCTGGCCTGCCTGGCCTGGCAGCGCGCCGACTACCTGGCACGCATGGCTACGCGCCTGACCGCGTTCAACGTGCTGGCCAGCGACGGCAACGCGCACCACTTCGACGAAACCCTGTTCGCCGCCAAGCCGCACCCGGGCCAGGGCCGCATCGCCGCGCGCCTGCGCAGCGACCTGCACAGCGAGCGCCCGCCGCGCAATGAACAGCGCCTGCAGGATCGCTACTCGCTGCGCTGCGCACCGCATGTGATCGGCGTGCTGGAGGACAGCCTGCCGTTCCTGCGCCAGCTGATCGAGACCGAACTGAACAGCGCCAACGACAACCCGCTGATCGACGCCGACGGCGAGCGCATCCTGCATGGCGGCCACTTCTACGGGGGCCACATCGCGCTGGCGATGGACACCCTGAAGAACACCGTGGCCAACGTTGCCGATCTGCTCGACCGACAGCTGGCGCTGGTGGTGGACGCCCGTTACAACCATGGCCTGCCGGCCAACCTGTCGGCGGCCACCGGTCCGCGCGCGGCCATCAACCATGGCCTGAAGGCACTGCAGATCAGCGTGTCGGCCTGGACTGCCGAAGCGCTGAAGCAGACCATGCCGGCCAGCGTGTTCTCGCGTTCCACCGAGTGCCACAACCAGGACAAGGTCAGCATGGGCACCATCGCCGCGCGCGACTGCCTGCGGGTGATCGAGCTGACCGAACAGGTGGTGGCGGCAATGCTGATCGCCGCGCGCCAGGGCTTGGCCCTGCGTGAACGGGTTGGCCTGAATGCGCAGCTGCATGGCAGTCTGGCCGACATGTACGCCGACCTGGGGCAACGCATCGCCCTGGTCGAGGAAGACCGCGCGCTGGATCGCGAACTGCGGGAACTGCTGGTGGAGATCCGCGCGCAACGTTGGGAGCTGTATGCCGGTGAATGAGGCCATTGAACGGGTTGGCGAGATTGCGTTGACCCCCGCCTTCCATGACTGCGATCCGATGAACGTGGTCTGGCATGGCAACTACTTCAAGTACTTCGAGATCGCGCGCTGCGCGCTGCTCGGTCGCTACGACTACGACTACCCGCAGATGCTCGAATCGGGCTACCTGTGGCCGGTGGTCGATGCGCGGGTGAAGTACGTGCGCCCGCTGCTGTTCAACCAGGCGCTGCGCGTGGTCGCGCGCATCGTGGAATGGGAGAACCGGCTGAAGATCGAGTACGAAATCCTCGATGCGGAAAGCGGCCAGGTGCTGACCCGGGCGATGACCATCCAGGTCGCGGTGGACGCGGCCAGCAAGGAAATGCTGTACCAGTGCCCGCCGGTACTGTGGGAACGCCTGGGAGTGCCTGCGCCGTGACTATGCTTGCCCGTCTTCCGAGCGTGCTGCTGTGCGCGCTGATGCTCGTTGCCGCGCCGCGCGTGCAGGCGGACGACCCCGCCATCGATGCGATTACCCAGGCGGTGGCGCGGCCGGATGTGCTGCGTGGCCAGTTCAGCCAGGAAAAGCAGGTGAGTGGCTTCAAGAACCCGCTGCGCTCGCAGGGCCGGTTCGTGGTCGCGCGCCAGCACGGCGTGATCTGGAGCACGCTCAAGCCGTTCCCCTCGGAAGTAGTGGTCACCGCCGATCGCATCCTCAGCCGGCAGCGTGATGGCAGCACCCGCGTCGAACTGGACGCGCGGCAGCAGCCGGCGATGCGTTCAGTGAACGCGATCATGTTCGCGTTGATGAGTGGCGACGTGCAGGCACTGTCCAGCCAGTTCAACGTGGCGGCCAGCCGTGAAGGGCAGGGCTGGCGGCTGCGCCTGACGCCGAAGTCGGCGATGCTGGCCAAGGCCTTCGAATCGCTGACCCTGCAGGGCGACCACTACGTGCGCCAGGTCGAGATCGTCGAGGCCAACAAGGACCGCACGCAGATCCAGTTCAGCGCGTTGAGCGAGGCGCCGGCCACGCTCAATGCCGACGAGGCCCGCCGCTTTGAGTGAGGCCGTGGCATCGAACGTACCGGACCGGTTGCGGCGCTGGTGGCACTGGCTGGGCATTGCCTGGCTGCTGGTGCTGCTGGCGCTGGGCGCACAGCAGTGGCAGCTGTGGAGCCAGCAATCGCGGATCGACACCGACATCCTCGCCCTGCTGCCGCAGGATGCGCACGACCGCCTGTTGAGCGACGTCACCCGGCGCATTGCCGATGGCAGTTCGCGGCAGGTCGTGGTGCTGCTCGGCAGCAAGGACAGCGCGGCTGCCAAGCGCGCGCAGGCGGCCTTTGCGGCGGCCATGGCCAAGGATGCCGACCATGCCTTGCTGGTACCCAGCGGTTCGATCGAAGGCTGGTTTGACGAGGCGCGCGCGTTCTACGCGCCGTACCGCGACCGCCTGCTGACACCGGCCCAGCGCGAGCAGTTGCTGGGCAGCGAACCGGGCGTGTTGGCCGAGCAGGCGCTGGCTGCGCTGTATGGCCCGATGGGTGCGCCGCGATTGACTGAATGGCGCCAGGATCCGTTGTCGCTGTGGCCGCAGTGGTGGCAGCAGCAGGCGCAGGGTTCGGGCCTGCGGTTGGGCGATGACGGCCTGCTTGAAGCCGAGGGCAGGCATTGGGCCGTGCTGCAGTTCGATACGCCCGGCTCGGCGTTCCAGCTGGATGGCGAGCGCCACCTCGATGGCCTGCTGGAACGTGCCGGGCAGGCCGCCACGGCGGCGGCGCCTGAGCTTGAAATCCTGCATGCCGGCGTGCCGCTGCATGCCGAGGCCGCCGCGGTGCAGGCCAACCAGGAGATCAACACCATCGGTTGGGGGTCGCTGGCGGCGGTGCTGCTGCTGGTGTGGCTGGCATTCCGCTCGCTGCGCCCGATCCTGCTGGTGGCCGCCTCGCTGCTGATCGGCTGTGGCGTGGCGCTGGCGGTGACCGTGCTGGTGTTCGGCAAGGTGCATGTGCTGACCCTGGTGTTTGGTGCGTCGCTGGTGGGTGTGGCCGAGGATTACGGCATTCACTGGTTCGCCTCGCGCCAGGCCGAACCGGCCGATCGTCGCTGGAAACTGCTGCGGCATCTGCTGCCCGGCCTGTGGCTGGCCCTGCTGACCAGTGCGCTGGCCTACCTGGCATTGGGCCTGGCCCCGTTCCCCGGCCTGCGCCAGATGGCGCTGTTCTCGGTGGTGGGCCTGGCCGCAGCTTTCCTCACGGTGATCTTCTGGTTCCCGTGGCTCGACGGTGGCGAGATCCGCCAGACCCGCTTCTCGCAGTGGCTGGGCAATACGCTGGAGCGTTTCCCGCGGCTGCATGGCCGCCGCGCGGTGACGGTCTTCGTGGTGGTCGCGCTGGCACTGTCCGCCATCGGCATCGTGCGCCTGCAGAGCAACGACGACCTGCGCAGCCTGCAGTCCTCGCCGCCGGCATTGATGGCGCAGCAGATCCGCCTGAGCCAGTTGCTGGGCATGCCCAGTCCGGCGCAGTTCTACCTGGTGCAGGGTGTCGATGCCGCGCAGCTGCTGCAGCGCGAGGAAGCACTGACCGAGCGCCTGCGTGTATTGGCCACCGACAAGCGCATTGGTGGCTATCGCGCGATCAGCGATTGGCTGCCATCACCGGCACGCCAGCAGGCCGATGCTGCGCTGACCGCGAAGGTGGAACCCGGCGTGCTGTCGGCCGTGTCCGAGGCGGTGGGCGAGCCGCTGCAGCGACCGCAGTTCGCCGCCGCGCCGCTCACCGCCGAAGCCTTCCTGGCCTCGCCGGCCTCGCAGCCGTTCCGCCACCTGTGGGTGGGTGAAGTCGGTGGGCAGATGATCAGCGTGGTGATGGTCGATGACCTGTCGCGCGCCGATGCCCTGGCCACGCTGGAGGGTGCCGCCGAAGGCCTGCCCGGCGTGCGCTGGGTAGACCGCACCTCCGATTTCTCCAAGCTGCTGGGCCACTACCGCAAGCTGATGGGCGGGCTGCTGCTGGTCGGCATCGCACTGGTGTTCGGTGCGCTGTGGCTGCGCTACCGCCGCCAGGCCTGGCGAGTATTTGCCCCCACCCTGATTGCCGGCGCACTGACCCTGGGCCTGCTGGGCCTGTTCGGCCAGCCGCTGCAGCTGTTCAACGTGCTGGCGTTGATGCTGCTGCTGGGCATGGGCATCGACTACGGCATCTTCCTGATCGAACACCGTGGCGATGCCAGCGCATGGCTGGCGGTCTGCGTGGGTGCGGCCAGCACCTGGCTGTCGTTCGGCCTGCTGGGCCTGTCGCAGACCCCGGCGCTGCGCGCGTTCGGCCTGACCCTGCTGTTCGGCATCGGCCTGGTCTGGCTGATCTCGCCACTGTTCCGGCCGCCACCGCATGACCTGCCGCCGGCCTGAGTCCGCCTTCCGCTTTTCTTCTTTCCCCTGATCGAGCAACAAGGACGCCCCGATGAGTACTGCTGTGGATGCTGTCGAACGCACTGAAATCCTGATCATCGGCGCAGGCCCGGCCGGCTCCGTGGCCGCGGCGATGCTGCGCCAGCAGGGCCGACAGGTGCTGATGCTGGAGCGCCAGCAGTTCCCGCGCTTCTCCATCGGCGAAAGCCTGCTGCCACAGAGCATGGAGTACATCGAAGCAGCCGGGCTGCTGCAGGATGTGGTCGAGGCCGGCTTCCAGTACAAGAACGGCGCGGCTTTCGTGCACGGTGAAGCGCGTACTGCCTTCGACTTCCGGAAGAAGTTCTCGCCGGGCTGGGGTACCACCTACCAGGTGCAGCGCGCCGACTTCGACAACGTGTTGGCACGCGGCGCCGAGCGCATGGGAACCACGCTGCGTTTCGGTGATGAAGTGCTGTCGGTCGAACCCGGTGAACAGCCTGCGGTGAGCGTGCGCCGCCCGGATGGCAGCGAATACCGCATCGAGGCCGATTTCATCCTCGACGCATCGGGCTTCGCGCGCCTGCTGCCGCGCCTGCTGCAGCTGGAGTCGCCATCCAATTTCCCGGTGCGCGGCGCGATCTTTTGCCACGTGCGCGACAACATTCCGGCCGAAGCCGACTTCGACCGCAACAAGATCCTGATCACCACCCATCCCGAACACATCGACGTCTGGTACTGGACGATTCCATTCTCCAACGGCTGCTGCTCGCTGGGCGTGGTCGCCGAGCCGTCGTTCTTCGAGCGCTACGAAGGCGACGACCTGCAGAAGCTGCAGGCCATCGTCGGCGAGGACCCCAACCTGACCCGCCTGCTGGCCAATGCCGAATGGGCGGTGCTGCCGGTGCGCCGCATCACGGGTTACTCGGCCAATGTCAGCTCGCTGTGGGGCCCCGGCTACGCGTTGCTGGGCAACGCCGGCGAGTTCCTCGACCCGGTGTTCTCGTCCGGTGTGACCATTGCCTTCAAGTCCGCGCAGCTGGCCAGCGAGTGCCTCAAGCGCCGTTATGCCGGCCAAACCGTCGACTGGGAAGCTGAATTCTCGATCCCGCTGCGCGCCGGCGTGAAGACCTTCCGCCGCTTCGTGGAAAGCTGGTACCAGGGCGGCTTCCAGAAGATCATCTACCACCCGCAGCAGCAGCCCGAAGTGCGCGACATGATCAGCTCCATCCTGGCCGGTTATGCCTGGGACACCAAGAATCCGTATGTGGCCGATGAAAGTGGTCGCCGCATGCGCGTGCTGGAGGAATTGTGCAGCGCCTGATCTTCCGTACTGCGGCCCTGCTGCTGTGCCTGCTGCTGGCCGCCTGTGCCGGGCGCATGCCCAAGCCCCAGGTGGAGCTGCCGCCGCTGCGGCTGTCGCCGGCCAGCCTGCCGGCGCCGCTGGCCCTGCAGCAGCAGCTGCATTTCCGCTTCGGCAGCCATGAGCGCGACCTCGACGCGCTGCTGGAGGCCGACGCGCAGCAGGTGCAGCTGGCGGTGCAGGCGATGGGCCAGACCGGCGTGCGCCTGCAGTGGGACGGCCAGCAGCTGACCCAGCAGCGCGCGCCGTGGCTGCCGCCGCAGGTACGTGCCGAGCGTGTGCTGGATGACCTGCAGTTCGCGCTCTGGCCGACCGCGGCCATCGCCGCCGCGCTGCCGTCCAACTGGCAGGTCAGCGACGACGGCCAGCAGCGCAGCCTGTCGCGCGATGGCACGGTGTGGCTGCAACTGCAGCGCCTGGACGATGGCAGCGTGCAGCTGGACAACCGTGCCGAAGGCTATGCGCTGCGCATCGAATCGATCGACATGGCCGGACAGGACCGATGAGTGCACCGATCTACCTGAACGACCTGGGCGTGGTCTGCGCGCTCGGCGATGGCCGCGCCGCTGTCGCGTCGGCGATGTTCGCCGACGTGCCGGGCGGGCTAAGTGACAACGACAGCCTGTTGCCGGGACGCACCCTGGCGCTGGGAGAAGTACGCACGCCACTGCCGGCGCTGGAGGAACTGCCGGTGGCCCTGCGCGGCCGCAACAACGCCCTGCTGGACGTGGCACTGGCGCAGATCGCTCCGGCGGTGGCCGCCGCGATCACCCGCCATGGCGCCGAGCGCGTGGCGGTGGTGCTGGGCACCAGCACCTCGGGCATCGGTGAATCCGAGCAGGCCCTGCGCACCCACGCCGAACAGGGCCAGTGGCCGCAGGGCTTCGATTACGCCCAGCAGGAAATGGGTACTGCCGCGCAGTTCGTGCGCCAGCGCAGCGGCGCTCAGGGGCCCGCGTGGACCCTGTCCACCGCCTGTTCGTCCAGTGCCAAGGCGCTGATGTCGGCTGCACGCATGCTGCGAGCCGGTATCGTCGACGCCGTGATCGCAGGCGGCGCGGACTCGCTGTGCCGCTTCACCGTGGCCGGCTTCAGCGCGCTGGAATCGGTGTCGGCCCTGCGCTGCAATCCGTTCTCGCAGCACCGCTCCGGTATCAACATCGGCGAGGGCGCCGCGCTGTTCCTGCTCACCCGCGAGCCGGGTCCGGTGTGCCTGGCCGGGTGGGGCGAGTCGGCCGACGCTCACCATATGTCCGCCCCCGATCCGCAGGGCCTGGGTGCCATCGATGCCCTGCAGCAGGCGCTGCAGCGCGCCGGCTGGGCGGCCGATGAAGTGGACTACATGAACCTGCATGGCACCGCCACCGGGCACAACGATGCGATGGAAAGCCTGGCGGTTTCGCAGGTGCTGGGCAACGGCATTCGGGCCAGTTCGACCAAGCCCCTGACCGGCCATACGCTGGGTGCGTCAGGCGCGATCGAAGCTGCACTGTGCTGGATCGTGCTGGCCGAGAACCCGCAGCAGCAGCTGCCACCGCACTGGTGGGACGGCGTGGCAGACCCCGCGCTGCCGGCGCTGCCGCTGGTCGCACCGGCCACCCGCCTGGCGCAGGCACCGCGGCGGGTGCTGAGCAATTCGTTCGCCTTCGGCGGCAGCAATGCCGTGCTGGCGCTGGAGCGTCGATGAACATGCTGTATGCAATTGAAGAGGTGGTACCGCACCGCCAGGACATGTGCCTGCTGGAGCGCATCACGCACTGGGACCAGGACACCATCGAGGCGGAACTGGTGGTGCCCGAGGCCGGCCTGTTCGTGGAAAACCACGAAGTGCCGGCCTGGGTGGGTATCGAATACATGGCACAGGCCATCGCGGCCTGGGCCGGCTGCCGTGCGCGTGCAGCGGGCAAGCCACCGCAGCTGGGTTTCCTGCTCGGCAGCCGCCGCTACAACAGCGCGCGCTGCAGCTTCCCCAGCGGCTCGCGGCTGCGCGTACAGGCGCGCTGCGAGCTGTTGGGTGACAATGGATTGGGGATGTTCGCCTGCCGCATCCTGGCGGGCGAGGACGAATGGGCGACAGCCAACGTGTCGGTGTTCGAACCGGCCGATGCGATGGCCTATCTGGAGAGTGGACAGGCATGACAGGGAATCGAAGCGTGCTGGTGACCGGCGCCAGCCGGGGCATCGGCCGGGCCATCGCGCTGCGCATCGCGCGCGATGGCTTCGACGTGGTGGTGCATTGCCGCAGCCGCCTGGATGAGGCACAGGCCGTGGTGGCCGAGATCCACGCGTTGGGCCAGCAGGCCCGCGTACTGATGTTCGACGTGGCCGACCGCGAGGCCGCACGCGCCGCGCTGGAGGCCGATGTCGAAGCGCACGGCGCGTACTACGGCGTGGTCTGCAATGCCGGCATCGCCCGCGACGGCGCCTTCCCGGCGCTCTCTTCGGAAGACTGGGACCAGGTCATCCACACCAACCTGGATGGCTTCTACAACGTGCTGCATCCGCTGATCATGCCGATGGTGCGGCGGCGCAAGCCGGGCCGCATCGTCACCCTGTCGTCGGTGTCCGGACTGGCCGGCAACCGCGGGCAGGTCAATTACAGTGCCGCCAAGGCCGGCATCATCGGTGCCACCAAGGCCCTGGCGCTGGAACTGGCCAGCCGCCAGATCACCGTCAACTGCGTGGCCCCGGGCCTGATCGAGACCGAAATGCTCAACGATGAAGTGATCGAACACGCGCTCAAGCTGATTCCCGCCGGCCGCGTCGGCCGTCCCGACGAAGTGGCGGCCACGGTGGCGTTCGTGCTGTCCGAATCGGCCGGCTACATCACCCGCCAGGTGATCTCGGTGAACGGGGGCATGCTCTGATGGCCACCGATCGTCGCGTCGTGGTGACCGGTGCGTCCGCGATCAGTCCGCTCGGCCATGACTGGCCGACCATCGAGGCGCACCTGCGCAGCTGCCGCAACGCGGTGCGCGCGATGCCCGAGTGGGATGTCTATGCCGGGCTGAACACCAAGCTGGCTGCGCCGGCGCAGGACTTCGCGCTGCCGCCGAACTACAACCGCAAGACCACCCGCTCCATGGGCAAGGTCGCGATCATGTCGGTGCGTGCCACCGAAGTGGCGCTGCGCGAAGCTGGCCTGCACGAGCACCCGGTGCTGCGCAGCGGTCGCACCGGCGTGGCCTATGGTTCCTCGTCGGGCAGCCACGAAGCCACCGGCGAGTTCGGGCGCATGCTCAACGAGTTCACCACCGAAGGCATCAGCGCCACCACCTACCTGAAGATGATGAGCCACACCGCGCCGGTCAACATCGGCGTGTTCTTCGGCCTGTCCGGGCGTGTCTATACCACCTCCAGCGCCTGCACCTCGGGCAGCCAGGGCGTGGGCGCGGCCTATGAAGCGATCCGCAGCGGCAAGCAGACGGTGATGGTCGCCGGTGGTGCCGAGCAGCTCGACGCTACCGCTGCGGCGGTGTTCGACACCCTGTTCGCCACCAGCGTGCGCAACGACGCGCCGCAGACCACGCCGCGCCCGTTCGATGCCGGCCGCGATGGCCTGGTGCTGGGCGAGGGTGCCTGCACGCTGATCCTGGAAGACCTGGAGCACGCGCAGGCGCGCGGTGCCACCATCCTTGCCGAGGTGGTCGGCTACGGCACCAACAGCGACGGCCAGCACGTCACCCAGCCCAGCGCCGACACCATGGCCCAGGCCATGCGCCTGGCGCTGGAGGATGCGGGCCTGGAGGCGGCGCAGATCGACTACGTCAACGCCCACGGCACCGCCACCGATCACGGCGACATCGCCGAGACCCAGGCCACCGCGCAGGTGTTCGGCAGCCGCGTACCGATCAGCTCGCTGAAGAGCTACGTCGGCCACATGCTCGGTGCCTGTGGTGCGTTCGAGGCCTGGCTGAGCATCGAGATGATGCGTGCCGGCTGGTTCGCCCCCACGCTGAACCTGGCCGAGGTTGACCCGCGCTGCGGCCAGCTCGACTTCATCACCGGGCAGGGCCGCGAATTGCAGGCCGAGTACGTGATGAGCAACAACTTCGCCTTCGGCGGCATCAACACCTCGCTGGTGTTCCGCCGCTGGAGCGAATGATCCACCGTCCCATCCCGCCTTTTTCCTCAAACCACCCGCACCCCCGACAAGGAGATGTTCCGATGCGCCGCACCCTGATGATCGCCACGGCCACTGCACTGCTGGCCCTGACCTCCACCGCCTCCGCCCGCGACACCCGCGTTGAGCAGTCCCTGCAGGAGCTGGTCACCTCGCAGGCCGCCCGGGACGCCGGCATCGACGGCAGCGTGCGCTTCTACCTGGCCGGCCAGCCGGTCAGCGTGCAGCAGCGCCTGGGCGAGGACGTGACCAACAAGAAGACCAACGCCGCCAACAAGAGCGATGCCGAGGCCTGCCGCTGGGTCGCGCTGTCGGCGCTGCGCGCACTGCAGGACGGCGCCAAGTCGCGCGGTGCCAACGCGGTGGTCGACATCGTCAGCTACTACAAGAAGAACGAGTTCAAGAGCAGCACCAACTACGAATGCTATGCCGGTACGATCCTCGCTGGCGTGGCGCTGAAGGGCACCTACGCCAAGGTCAAGTAAGCGACCGCAGGGCAGCGGCGTTGCCTGAACGCCGCCGCCACATTGCTGAACCCCGTCGGGGAAACGCCGTCGATCACGCCGCCATCGTCGGCCGACGGCTTTCCCCGGTGTCGGCTTTCCGACACAATCATGGCTCTTCCCGGGTTATCGTCCCGCGGACATGCACGCCTACGTCTATAAAAGCCAACTCAAGCCTGACACCTACGTCTACGTTCCCCGACGCGATGATTTCAGCGCGCTGCCTGCGCCGCTGCTCACCTCGCTGGGTGCGCTCACCTTCGTCCTGGACGTGGCCCTGGATGCCCAGCGTCGCCTGGCCCAGGCCGACCCGGACAAGGTTCGCAGTGACATGAGCGAGCGCGGGTTCTACCTGCAGGTGCCGCCGTCGGTGGCCAGCCTGATGCCGCGCCACTATGACTGACGTCTCCCGTCCGCGCGCCCTGTCGATCGCCTTCGCCGTGGGCACGGTGCTGGCACTGGGTGCTGCCGTGGGCGGCGTTGCCGGTGCCGTCCTCGCCGCCCTGGCGCAACCGGCGTTCGCGCTGGGCGTATCGTGGTGGCGGCGCAGCCGTGCGCTGCTGCCGCTGAAGGTGGTTGCACGCCAGGACCTGCCGGCGCTGCTGGCACTGTGGGCGGCCGCACCGCTGCTGCTGGCGCTGCTGCTGGCCTGGCCGCTGGCGGCGCTGCGTGACAGCGGCAGCCTTGCGGCGGTGCTGGGCCTGAGCGTGCTGGTCAGTGCCGGCCTGCTCGCTGCCTGGCGCACCTGGCCGTTGTGGAACGATGTCGAACGGCTTGATGGCCGCCTGGCCCATCATTGGCAGGCGCTGGCCGGTCGCGACCTGACCGCCTGGCGCGGTCTCGGCGTGGCGGCGCTGGTGATCGCGCTGGCCGCGCTGGTGGTGCTGCCGGCCTGGCCGGGACTGCTGCCGGAGAGCGCGCGCTGGCCCGCTGCGCTGGCGGTGGTGGTGGTGTCTCCCGTGCTGCACCTGCTGCTGCAGCGGGTCGCGCCGGCGCCGCTGGTGTCGTTGCGACCCAGCCCGATGGCGACGTCCAGCGCAGAACACGAACCGATGTTCGCTGCCGCGGCCGAGACCGCGCCGCTGGAGGCGATGGCACCGCAGGAGCTGACCCCGGCCCTGTATGAAGCCGCCCGCCACGGCCGCATCGACCGCGGCCTGCAGCTGCTGCAGGCCGGCGCCGATCCGTATGCGCTGCCCGACCCGAACTGGCGCGACCAGCGCAGCCTGGCGGTGCTGGCGGCGGTGCTGCCGGACCTGCGCCTGCTGCGCGAACTGATTGCCCGCGGCGTTGACGTGAACGCGCCGCACCGGGGCATGACCCCGCTGCTGGCCGCCACCCGCGACAGCTGGCATGGCCGCCCCGAAGCCGTGATGACCCTGCTCGCCAACGGTGCCGATTCGCGTGCCACCGACAGCGATGGCAACACCCCGCTGCACCATGCCGCGCGCAGTTCCGACCCAGGCGTGGCCGCGCTGCTGCGCGATGCCGCCGCCGAAGTCGATGCGCTGAACAACGAGGGCTGGTCGCCGCTGGCCGTGGCCTGCCAGGTCGGCAACTGGCGCCTGGCCCGCTTCCTGCTCGAACGCGGTGCGCGCAGCGAACCGGCAGAGGGCACCCCGGTGCTGCTGGCCGCCGCCGCCACCGAAGACGACGATCCGGCTGGCGTGCAGCTGCTGCTCAAGCACAAGGCACGTGCCGACGCGCGTGATCGCCAGCGCCGCAGCGCGCTGCACGAGGCGGCGCTGGCCGGCCACGTTGAAATCATCGGCGTGCTGCTGGCCGCCGGTGCCAACCTGGAAGCACGCGATGCACTGGGACGTACGCCCTGGCTGGAAGCCGCCCGTGCCGGGCGCGCCGCGGTGGTCGAACACTTGCTGCCGCACAAGCCGGATCTGGTTGCCGTCGACGGCGAAGGGCGCAACGCAGTGCAGCTGGCCGTGATGGCAGAGGATGTCTCGCCGTTGCTGGTCAAGCGCCTGGTGGAGTTGGGCATCGCCGCCGACGCGACCGATCCGGTCGGTCGCCGTGCAGTGGACTACGCTGCCGAAGCCGGGCGCTGGGCGATTGTCGCCCTGCTGGATCCGTCCTATCCGTTGCCGGCCGCGGTCAGTGACGGCCTGGCCGAGCGTGGCGAAGCCGCCAGTGCCAGCGGCCTGCTGCCGGACCGCCCGCCGCTGACCCTGCTGCGCGAGGCGCTGGGCTTCGGCAACACCGAAGGCATGGCCGCGCTGGCCAAGCTGTGCCAGCCGGAAGAACTGGGCGGCCTGCTGCTCGACCCCGAGCTGGCGCTGGAGCCGCGCGCGGTGGATTGGCTGCTGGGCCACGGCGCCGATCCCTACGTGCGCGACGCCTGTTCCGATACGCCGATGTTCGCGTTGCTGTCGCGCGGCATTGATGCGGTGCCGGCGTTGCAGGTGATGTTGCAGCGTGGCTTGTCGCCGGCCGGACGCGGTGGCCTGGCGCGCTTCCTGGCGGCCTGTGCGCAGCACGACCAGGCCGCCCGTGGCCTGGAACAGCTGGCGCTGGAATTGCTGGAGCGTGGCGCCGATCCGTTCGCGGCTTCGCCGGCCGGTGATCCGCCGTTGTCACTGGCGGTGCGCCTGGGCTGGCTGCGCCTGCAGCAGGCGCTGCTGAAGGCGGGCGTCGATCGTGAAGCGCGCGACAGCCATGGCATGACCGCATTGCATCTGGCCACCGCATTGGCCCGCGAAGGCGCGCTGAAGCTGCTGGTGCAGCACGGTGCCTCGCCGGAAGCACGCGCCGCCGATGGCCAGACGCCGCTGGGCGTGGCGCTGTCGATTGGTCGCCGCGATCTGGCCGACTGGCTGGACTGGCGGGTGTGGCCGTTGCCGCGCCGCACCCTGCGCGAGTCCGATCTGCCGGCCGCCGCAATGGCCGGTGACGTGGATGCGGTACGCCGCCTGATCGATCTGGGCTTCGCCGTCGATGCGGTTGATGCGCAGGGCTGCACCGCGCTGCTGCGCGCCGCCGGCGGTGGCCATCTGGCGGTGACCGACCTGTTGCTGGCGCGTGGCGCTGATCCGCAGCACGCAGCGGCCAGTGGTGCCACGCCGCTGTCGGCGGCGGTCAGCATGCGCCAGGTGGACATCGTCTCGGCCCTGCTCGACGCTGGCGCCAAGCTGGAACACCGCCTGCCGGGCGGCGTGACCGTGCTGATGCTGGCGTCCGCGCTGGGCCTGCCGGACATCGTTGCGCGCCTGCTCACCGCCGGTGCCGACGTGCACGCCGGTGATGCCCAGCAGCTGGGCCCACTGCACTGTGCCGCGCTGTATGGCTTCAGTGCCCGCGACCGCTCGCGCCTGCTCGCCCTGCTCGACACCCTGCTGCTGGCCGGTGCCGAACCGGACCAGGCCGCGGCTGGTTCGGTCACGCCGCTGCTGCTGCTGCTGGGCGCACGCGCCGAGCCCGGCACCGCCTGCGACGAACAGGTGGTGATGGCCGCAGTGGAACGCCTGCTGGACGAAGACGTGAGCCTTGAGGTGCGTGATCCGCGCGGCTTCGGACCGCTGCACCTCGCGGCCCTGCACGGCCTGCCGCTGCTGGTGCAGCGCCTGCTGCGCGCTGGTGCCGATCCGGAGGCGCGCGACAGCCTCAACCGCAGCCCGCGCGAGATCGCGGTGATGCGTGGCTTCATCGACGTGGCCGGCGAGTTCGAACCGCGCGTGCCGGGTGTCTCGTCGATGGCGCGGTTCCTGCGCGACAACGGTTGATCGCTGGAAAAGGGTAGTGCCGGCCGCTGGCCGGCTACCTCATGACATCTCCGGGATGACGGGATTGCCGGCCAGCGGCCGGCACTACCGGGTCCGCCATTGATCGGGTGGGTGCCGACCGTTGGTCGGCACGCCTACTTGCCGTCGCTTTCCGCGTCGGCCTCGAACAGATGCATCAGGTCGTTGCGTGCGTCGCGCGAGGTCTGGATCACCGCTGCCTCGTCGTCGTACACCAGGTACTGGTCGCGCAGCAGCTGCTCATCGTGCTCGCGGAAGCGCTGCACGTGGCGCTCGGCCACGTCCGGTGCCACGCCCAACGCGGTCAGCACGCGGCCGCTCATCTCCAGGCTGGTGCCGAACACTTCGCGGAACGGCTCGGCCGACATGTCCATCAACCGCCACGCATGCTGGCGGTTGCGTGCACGCGCCAGCACCGTCGCGTCCGGGTACAGCCGGCGCACCATGCGCACCGCGCGCAGGTTGGTTTCCGGGTCATCCACGGTGATCACGAACACATCGATGTGCTCGCCCCCGGCCGCGCGCAGCATCTCCGGCCGGGTCGGGTCGCCGTAATACAGCTGGTTGCCGAATCGGCGCAGGTCGGCCACGGTATCCGGGTTCGCCTCCAGCGCCACGAACGGCACCTTCTGCGCGGTCAGCAGGCGCGCGATCACCTGGCCGAAGCGGCCCATGCCAGCGATCAGCACCTTGGGCCGGTTGTCCGGCGCCACCTTGTCGGCCTCGGCCGGCTCGCGCGGAGTGGCTTTCTCCTGGCCGAGCAGTTTCAGCAGCGCGATCATCAACAGCGGCGTGATCGCCATCGACAGGCCGACGATCGCCACCAGCCGGTCGTGGTTGGCGTTGCCCAGCAGGTACGCGCGCTGTGCCTCGTTGAACACCACGAAGGCGAACTCACCGCCCAGCCACAGCACGCTGCCCAGCAGCAGCGATTGCCGCGAGCTGAGCCGGGCGACACGTCCAACCGCGTAGAGCAGGCTGAACTTGACCACCAGCAGGATGCCGACACCTGCGGCGATCAGCCACGGCTCGGCGGCGATGCGGTCCAGGTCGATGCCCATGCCCACCGCGATGAAGAACAGGCCCAGCAGCAGCCCCTTGAACGGCTCGATCTGCGCTTCCAGCTCATGCCGGAACTCCGAATCGGACAGCAGCACGCCGGCCAGGAACGCGCCGAGGCTGGGGCTGAGGCCGGCTTCCTGCATGAACCAGGCGGTGCCCAGCACCACCAGCAGGGCGGTGGCAGTGAATACTTCCGGGCTGCGGGTGCGCGCGATGATGCTGAACACCTTGCGCAGCACCGGTCGTCCGCACAGGATCACCACCGCCAGCGCACCCAGCGCCACGGCCGCATCTTCCCAGCGCAGGGTCTCGTTCTTGACCCCGCCCAGCAGCGGGATGGCCGCCAGCAGCGGGATCGCGATCAGGTCCTGGAACAGCAGGATGGCAAAGCCCAACCGGCCGTGGTCGCTGTTGATCGCCTTGTGCTCGGACAGCAGCTGCAGGCCCACCGCCGTGGATGACAGCGCCAGCGCCACGCCTACCACCAGCGCGCTCTTCCACTGGAAGTGGTCGAGCAGCAGCAGGCCGCCCAGCACCAGCCCGGACAGCGCCACCTGCGCCGCACCGGCACCGAACACCGAGCGCCGCATCACCTTCAGGCGTGCCGGCGACAGTTCCAGGCCGATCACGAACAGCAGCATCACCACGCCGATCTCGGCGGCGCCGAGGATGCGGTCGGCGTCCTGCACGAAGCCCAGACCGTCCGGGCCCAGCACCACGCCGGCCGCCAGGTAGCCCAGCACCGCGCCGAAGCCGAACTTCTTGAACACCGGCACGGCGATGACCGCTGCCAGCAGCAGCACCAGCGCCAGTTCCAGACCACCGCTATGCATGGGAATACCTGGTCATCGGGGGAGCCGCTGTGCGTCCGTTCGGGTTGGGAAAAGCGTGGCGAACACCACCGCGCCATTATGCGCGCCGGCCTGTGTACGCACGAGAACAACCTGCGGGCAGGGTGCTGCCGCGGCGGGACCGGGTTGACCTGCATGGTCCACGGGTCCAGACTGCCCGCCGCTGGCGGCGCGTCCGTCGGCACACGCATCCCGGAGTCCCCAACCCATGTCCAGCGACAGTAGAAGTCGACCTCGTTCGACGCCAGCGATGGCCACCGCCTGACATCGGGACGGTTTGCCTGCGTTGGCGTTGCGCGAGGTCGCACCCCCACAAGGCAAACCCGATGAACCAGAAGCAATTGCTGCGCCCGGTGGCCGATGCCGCCGCACTGGCCGCGCCGCTGGCGAACTTCAACACCGCCGATGCGGTGGAATTCCTCAACACGCTGGAACTGACCCGCGCCGCGGAAACGCTGGCTGCGCTGCCGTTGCCGCGTGCAGTGAAAATGCTGGAAGCGCCGGAACTGCACCGCAGCGGCGAACTGGTGGCTGCGCTGCCGCCGGCGCGCGCGGCCGCCCTGCTCGGCTTGATGGCCGACGACCGCGCCACCGACATCGTCCATGAGCTGGATGAGGAAGAACGCGCGCGGTTGATCCCGCTGCTGGGCACCGACGCCCGCCAGGCCATCCAGAAGCTGCTCAGCTACCCGCCGAACACCGCCGGCGCGCTGATGACCACCGAGTACGTGGCGGTACCCGCCAGCTGGACCGTGGCGCAGACCCTGCAGCACATCCGCCAGGTCGAGCGCACCCGTGAAACGGTGTACGCGATCTACGTGCTGGACCCGGACAGCCAGCAGCTGCAGCAGGTGGTGACCATGCGCCGGCTGATCACCGGCCTGCCGGAGGAGGCGATCCTGGACGTGGCCCAGGTCAATCCACCGGTGACGGTGGACGCACTGATGGACCAGGAAGAAGTGGCACGGCTGATCCGTCGCCACGACCTGCTGGCGATCCCGGTGGTCGATGCGCAGCAGCAGATGCTCGGCATCGTCACCGTCGATGACGTGCTCGATGCGCTGATCGAGGAATCCACCGAGGACGCGCACAAGTTCGGCGGCATGGAAGCACTGGACAAGCCGTACATGCAGATCGGCTTCTTCGAGATGCTGCGCAAGCGCGCCGGCTGGCTGAGCGTGCTGTTCCTGGGCGAGATGCTGACCGCCAGCGCGATGCAGCACTATGAGGACGAACTGGCGCGTGCGGTGGTGCTGACCCTGTTCATCCCACTGATCATGAGTTCGGGCGGCAACTCCGGTTCGCAGGCCACCTCGCTGCTGATCCGCAGCCTGGCGCTGCGCGAACTGCGCCTGCGCGACTGGTGGAAGGTGGCCCTGCGCGAAGTGCCCACCGGCATGGTGCTGGGCGCGATCCTCGGCTGCCTGGCCATCGTGCGCATCGTGATCTGGCAGCTGGGTGGCCTGCATGACTACGGCGAGCACTGGATCCTGCTGGCGATCACCATCGGTGCGGCGCTGGTCGGCATCGTCACGTTCGGCTCGCTGTCCGGATCGATGCTGCCGTTCATCCTGAAGCGGCTCGGCTTCGACCCGGCCAGTGCCTCGGCCCCGTTCGTGGCCACCCTGGTGGACGTGACCGGGCTGGTGATCTATTTCAGCATCGCCGCGATGATCCTGCACGGCACGCTGCTGTAACAGAAAAGGGGACGGAGGGGATTAAGTCGTTTGTGGCACAAACGACTTAATCCCCTCCGTCCCCTTTTTTGGTTACCGTAGGCGCATGAGTACCTACCACCTGCAGTCCGTGTTCCGTCCGCAATCGGTCGCGGTGATCGGCGGCAGCCCGCGTCAGCGCTCGGCCGGACGTGCGGTGATGCGCAACCTGCGCGGCACCGGCTTCCCCGGCAAGGTGGCGTGGATCAACCCGCGGCATGCCGAAATCGATGGCATCCGCACCGTGAAGCGGCTGAAGGACTTGGACTGGGTGCCGGATCTGGTGGTGATCACCGCGCCGGCGTCGATCGTGCCGCAGGTGGTGCGCACCGCTGCCGAACGCGGCGTGCAGGCCGCAATCATCCTCACCGCCCACCTGGGTGAAGGCCCGGGCTCGCTGTCGGCGCAGGTGGAGGCGGTGGCGCGCAAGCATGGCCTGCGCATCCTCGGCCCACACTGCCTGGGTGTGATTGCACCGCACGCACGGCTCAATGCCAGCATCGCCGCGCACTTCCCGCAGGCCGGTGATCTTGCATTGATCTCCGAATCCTCGGCCATTGCCGCCGCGCTGGTGGAGTGGGGCGTGGCCCGCTCGGTCGGGTTTTCCGCGGTGGTCTCGCTGGGCGATACGATGGACGTCGACTTCGGTGACCTGCTCGACTACTTCGCCACCGACTACCGCACCCGCGCCATCCTGCTTTATGTCGAGCAGATCAAGGATGCGCGCAAGTTCATGTCGGCCGCACGTGCCGCCGCCCGCGCCAAGCCGGTAGTGGTGGTGAAGTCCGGCCGCGCCGAGCGCGTGCAGCCGGGCAGCCGCGATACCCATGTGCAGGCCCTGGCCCGCGCCGACGATGTGTACGGTGCAGCCTTCAACCGCGCCGGCCTGCTGCGCGTGGGCGCGCTGGACGAACTGTTCACGGCCGCCGAATCGCTGGGCCGGTTGGGGACCTTCCCCGGTCGTCGCCTGGCCATTCTCAGCAATGGTGGCGGTGTCGGCCGCCTGGCCGTGGACCAGCTCATTGCACTGCGTGGCACGCTGGCCAACCTGTCCGACAGCACGGTCGAGAAACTCGACGCCGTGCTGCCGCAGGGCTGGTCGCGCAGCAACCCGGTCGACATCGTGGTCGACGCCGATGGTGACCGCTATGCCGCCGCCATCGAGGCGCTGCTGGCTGACAACGAGAATGATGCGGTGATGGTGGTCAACGTGCCGACCGCATTCACTTCATCCGCAGACGCCGCACAGGCGCTTACCCGCACGCTCGGACTGCGCCCGCGCCATCACCGCGACAAACCGGTATTCGCGGTGTGGCTGGGCAACGACGACCAGGCCACCGCCACGCTCAACGCGGCACGGGTGCCGACCTATCCGACCGAGGCCGAAGCGGTGCGCGGCTTCCAGCATCTGGTGCGTTACCGCGAAGCGCAGAACGCGCTGATGGAAACGCCACCCAGCCTGCCGCAGGACTTCAGTGTCGACGCGGCGGCCGCACGCGCGCTGGTCGATGCGGCATTGGCCAACGGCCAGCAATGGCTGGACCCGTTGGCCACCCACGAACTGCTCAAGGCCTACGGCATTCCCTCCGCGCCGGTGATGCACGCGCGCGATGCGCACGAGGCAATGGACCTGGCGCAGCCGTTGCTGGAGCGTGGCGCCAGCGTGGCGCTGAAGATCCTGTCGCCGGACATTCCGCACAAGTCGGAAGTGGACGGCGTGCGCCTGAACCTGTCCACGCTGCCGGCGGTGCAGAGCGCGGCCAACGCGATCCTGTCGCGCGCACGCCAGCTGCGGCCGGATGCGCGCATCGATGGCCTGCTGGTGCAGCCGACCATCGTTCGCCCGAAGGCGCGCGAGTTGATCGTCGGCATTGCCGATGACGCGACGTTCGGCCCGGTGATCGTGGTCGGCCGTGGCGGTACCGCGGTTGAAGTGATCAATGACAAGGCGTTGGCGCTGCCGCCGCTGGACCTGCGCCTGGCCCACGAGCTGATCGGCCAGACCCGCGCCTCGCGCATCCTCAAGGCCTATGGCGATGTGCCTGCCGCCGACGAGCGCGCACTGGCCTTGGCGCTGGTCAAGCTGGCGCAGCTGGCCGCCGACATTCCCGAAGTGCGTACGCTGGACATCAATCCGTTGCTGGTCGACGGCAAGGGCATCCTCGCCCTCGACGCACGCGTGGCGGTGGCGCCGTCGCGCATCCTGCACAAGGGCCGTGGCCATCCGCGTTTTTCGGTGTTCCCGTACCCGAAGGAGTGGGAGCGCACCATCGAACTGTCCGATGGCGGCCGCGCCTTCGTGCGTCCGGTGCGGCCGGAGGATGACGCGTTGTTCCGTGCGTTCTTCGCCCGCGTCAGCGACGAGGATCTGCGCCTGCGCTTCTTCCAGTCGGTGAAGCACTTCAGCCACGAGTTCATCGCGCGCCTGACCCAGCTCGATTACGCACGCTCGATCGCACTGGTGGCGATCGAACCGCGCAGTGGCGAAATGCTCGGCGCGGTGCGCCTGCATGCCGATGCCGATTACCACCGCGGCGAGTACGGCATCCTGATCCGCTCGGACCTGAAGGGACACGGCATCGGCTGGCGGCTGATGGCAATCATGATCGAGTACGCCAAGTGGCTGGGCCTGGACGTGGTCGAAGGCCAGGTGCTGCGCGAGAACAGCACCATGCTGGCGATGTGCCAGAGCCTGGGCTTCAAGACGAAGCTGGACCCGGATGACCCGACGGTGATGATGGTGACCCTGCCGGTGCAGCAGGTCGAGGTGCCGGCGGCACCGCTGTAGAGTCGAGCTCGCTCGACTGTTGCCATCGAAAGCAGTCGAGCAAGCTCGACTCTACGACCAGGCTACCGCATCGGTTCCACCACCACTGCCGTGCCGTAGCACAGCACTTCGGTCAGCCCGGTCATCACATCGGTGGCGTCGTAGCGCATGCCGATGATCGCGTTGGCGCCCAGCTGCCGCGCGTGCTTGACCATGTCGCGGTAGGTTTCCTCGCGGGCCTGTTCGCAGAGCTCGGTATAGATGGTGATGTTGCCGCCGAAGATCGTCTGGATGCCGCCGAGGAAGTTGCCGACGATCGAGCGCGAGCGCACGGTGATGCCGCGCACAACGCCCAGGTTGCGAACCACGCGATGGCCGGGCAGCTCGAAGGCGGTGGTGACCAGCGCATCGTCGAAACGTGCCAGCGAGGTCGTCGGGTTGCCGCTGTTGTAGGGGTCTGCCATGGCCGCATCCTTGGAACGGGTAGGGTCGAGGGCTGCATCCTAGCGTGTCGTCGTGCTGCTGGGCCGGTTCTGCAACGCACAGGGCCAGCCACGGCATGTCCTTGTCACCGCACCGGCGCGACAATACCCCCATGACCGACCGTATCCCCCTGTTGCTGCTGCCCGGCCTGCTCAACGACGCCGAGCTGTGGCGCGCGCAGTTGGCTGACCTGGCCGACATTGCCGATTGCACGGTGGGCGACCAGACTCGCAGCGAGACCCTGCAGGCGGTGGCCGAGGACGTGCTGGCGCAGGCGCCGGAACGCTTCGCCCTCGCCGGTTTCTCGCTGGGTGGCTTCGTCGCCCAGCAGATCCTGCGCATCGCGCCGGAACGCGTGCTGCAGCTGGCGCTGGTCGATACCTCGATCCACGCCGATTCACCGGAACGTGCCGAACAGCGCCGCAGCCAGCGCGCCAGCGTGCGCCTGCCCGGCAAGTTCCATGGCTTCGGCGATGTGCTGATGCGCAGCTACATCGATGCCTCGCGGCTGGATGATTACGTGCTGGTGCAACGTGTGCGTGACATGACCGCCCGCCTGGGCGCGGACGTGTTCCTGCGCCAGAGTGCGCTGGAACGCCGTGACGGCCATGACGTGCTGGCTGGCTACCGCGATCCGCTGCTGATCGTATGTGGCGCCAACGACCGCATTACGCCACTTGCGGTCAGCGAGGAAATGCACGCCCTGGTGCCGCACTCGCAGCTGGTGGTGGTGCCGGACTGCGGGCACCTGGCACCGATGGAAAAGCCGGATGAGGTCAGTGCGGCAATGCGCGGGTGGTTGCTGCAGGAGTAGGCCAAATCCGCTTTCGGTGGGTGCGGACCTTGGTCCGCACGGTGTTTAATGATCCATCAGAGGTCAGTGCCGACCAACGGCGGCACCTACCGATTCCGATCCGCAACCGCGGTCGGGATCAATCCCAGGCGGGTGCAATCCCTTCCGGATTCGCCAGGCGATAGCCACGATCCAGCTTGGCGATCTGCGCCATGTCTTCGTCGGTCAGGCGGATCGCTGCCGCTTCCAGGTTGCTCGACAGGTTCTCGCGCCTGGTCGACGACGGGATCACCGAGAAGCCCTGCTGCAGCGCCCAGGCCAGCGCGATCTGCGCCGGAGTGGCCTGGTGGCGGCCAGCAATGGCCTGGATCACCGGGTCCTTGATCACCTCGCCATAGGCCAGGCTCATGTAGGCGGTGATGTGGATGCCGTTGTCCTGCAGGAACTTCACCAGCAGGCGGTTCTGCAGGTAGGGATGGATCTCGATCTGGTTGGTGGCGATGGCATCGGCGCCAAGGATCTCGATGGCCTTGCGGGTCTGGGCGATGGTGAAGTTGGAGATGCCGATCGCCTTCGTCAGGCCCTGTGCCTTGGCCTCGGCCAGCGCCGGCAGGTACTCCTCCATCGGCACGTCGACCTTGTCGTTCGGCGACGGCCAGTGGATCAGCGTCAGGTCCACATGATCGGTACGCAGCTTTTCCAGACTGGTATGCAGGCTGGCCAGCAGCGCTTCGCGCTTGAACGCGGTGATCCAGACCTTGGTAGTCAGGTAGATCTCTTCGCGCGGCACGCCGGAATCGGCGATGGCCTGGCCGACCTCGGCTTCATTGCCGTAGATCTGCGCGGTATCGATGGCGCGGTAGCCGACATCCAGCGCGTTGCGCACCGAGTCGATCACGGTCTGGTCTTTCAGGCGGAAGGTGCCGAGACCGAAGGCGGGGACAGTCATGGGGAGCTCCAGCAGAGGGGAGGGATGCGAATATCCAGCAAAGGGTAGGCCAGTGGCCGCATGCGTGCCGGCAACGGTGCATTGCACCACCGTACCGGCAGGGCATGACCTATCTCAATGCGTGGCCACGGCGATGCCATCGGCGCGGTCATCGATGCCGTCGCGGCGGTCCAGGCGGCCGCTGAGCACGGTCAATGCATACGCACCCACCACCACCAGCGCGCCCAGCCACGGCGTGTGCATCAGGCCGATGTTCTCCACCACCAGGCCGCCGAGCGAGGCGCCCAGCGCGATGCCGATGTTGAAGGCGGCGATGTTCAGCCCCGATGCGACGTCGGTGGCCTGCGGCGCATAGCGCTGAGCCTGCTTGACCACATACACCTGCAGGCCGGGCACGTTGCCGAACGCCACCGCACCCAGTGCCAGTACCGTCAGCAGCATCAGCCAGGTGTTGTAGGCGGTGAAGGTGAGCACGAACAGCACGACGGCCAACAGGGCGAAGATGCGCTTCAGTGCGGGCACCGGGCCCATGCGGTCGGCCATGCGCCCGCCCCACAGGTTGCCGATCGCCACCGATACGCCGTACACCAGCAGCACCAGGCTGACTGCGTTTGCCGAGAAACCAGTGACGTCCTGCAGGATCGGCGCCAGATAGGTGAAGGCCAGGAAGGTGCCGCCGTAGCCCAGCGCGGTCATCGCATAGACCAGCAGCAGGCGGGGTTGGGCGAGTACGGCCAGCTGCTGGCGGAAGCTGGCCGGCGCACTCTGCGGCACGCTGCGCGGCACGAACAGCAGCGCGCCGAGCAGGGCGACCAGGCCCAGCGCGGCCACCGCCAGGAAGGTGGCGCGCCAGCCCAGGTGCTGGCCGATGAAGGTGCCCAGCGGCACACCGGTCACCAGCGCCACGGTGAGGCCGGTGAACATGATGGCGATCGCGCTGGCGGCCTTCTCCTTCGGCACCACCGCGGTGGCGATGATCGAACCGATCGAGAAGAACACACCGTGGGCGAGGCCGGTGAGGATGCGGGCGACGATCAGCGAGGTGTAGCCCGGCGCCAGGAAGGCGATGACGTTGCCGAGGGTGAACAGCACCATCAGCGCCACCAGCAGCGACTTGCGCGGCACGCGGCCGGTGAGCGCGGTCAGCAACGGCGCACCGATGGCCACGCCGGGGGCATACAGCGAGACCAGCAGGCCGGCCGAGGGCAGGCTGACCTGAAGGTCGGCGGCAATGGTGGGAATCAGGCCGACGATGACGAACTCGGTGGTGCCGATGGCGAAGGCACCGAGGGTCAGCGCCAGCAGGGCGAGGGGAATGCCACGGATCATGGCCGGCTCCGGAGGGAAGGAAGGCGCGCAGTGTGCGCGGCGCACCTTTGCGGAAAAAACCGGCCTTCACGCCAATCACTATTGCCGCCCAGTCAATAATGGAGGCATGAAGACCACTCTCGATGAAATGCAGGCCTTCCTCGCGGTGATCGACAGCGGGTCGATCAGTGCTGCCGCCGAACAGCTGGGGCAGACGCCGTCGGGCGTGAGCCGGGCGCTGGGGCGGCTGGAAGACAAGCTCGGCACCACCCTGTTGACCCGTACCACCCGCCGCCTGCACCTGACCGCAGAGGGCGAGGCCTACCTGCGCCATGCACGGGCGATCATCGATGCGGTGGAGTCCGCCGAGGAACAGATGGCCGCCCGCCGCGAGCGCCCGGCCGGACGCCTGCGCGTGGATGCGGCGATGCCGTTCGTGCTGCACGTGATCGCGCCGCTGGTGGCCGGGTACCGCGCGCGCTACCCGGAGGTGCAGCTGGAGTTGAACAGCTCCGAGCGCTACATCGACCTGCTGGAACGGCGCACCGACCTGGCGATCCGGATCGGGCTGCTGGCCGACTCCACCCTGCATGCGCGGCCGTTGGGTCGCTGCCAGCTGCGGCTGGTGGCCAGTCCGGCCTACCTGGCGGCACACGGCGAACCGGCCAGCGTCGCCGCGCTGGGCCAGCACACCCTGCTCAGCTTCAACGAACCGGAATCGTTGAATCACTGGCCGCTGCCGGGCGATGCCGATGGCCTGCTGCGGGTGCGACCGGATATCGCGGTGTCCAGCGGCGAAACACTACGCCGACTGGCGGTGGAAGGCGTGGGCATCACCTGCCTGTCCGACTTCGTGACCGACCGCGACCGCGCCGCCGGCACGTTGGTGCCGGTGCTGGCGACGCAGACGCTGGATGTGTACCAGCCGATCCACGCGGTGTATTACCGCAACACGGCGGTGTCGGCGCGGATCAGCTCGTTCCTGGATTACCTGGGTGAAGCGATGGCGCGGAGCGATTACCTGCGCTGAGGTCGTGGTGGGGTTGCCGGCCAGCGGCCGGCACTACCGCAGGTTACGGCGGGTGCGGACCGTTGGTCCGCACGGCCCCTGCCATCGCCCGACCAACGGTCGGGCGCTACCCATGTGGTGATGGGGTTGCCGGTCAGCGGCCGGCACTACCGCAGGTTACGGTGGTGCGGACCGTTGGTCCGCACGGCCCCTGCCATGGCCCGACCAACGGTCGGGCGCTACCCATGTGGTGATGGGGTTGCCGGCCAGCGGCCGGCACTACCGCAGGTTACGGTGGTGCGGACCGTTGGTCCGCACGGCCCTTGCCATCGCCCGACCAACGGTCGGGCGCTTCCCATGTGGTGGTGGGGTGGCCGGCCAGCGGCCGGCACTACCGCAGGTTACGGCGGGTGCGGACCGTTGGTCCGCACGGCTCCTGCCATCGCCCGACCAACGGTCGGGCGCTACCCATGTGGTGATGGGGTTGCCGGCCAGCGGCCGGCACTACCGCAGGTTACGGTGGGTGCGGACCGTTGGTCCGCACTGCCCCTGCCATCGCCCGACCAACGGTCGGGCGCTACCCATGTGGTGGCGGGGTTGCCAGCCGCTGGCCGGCAACCGGATCAATCAGGCGGCGCGCGCCAGCGCGTCCTTCGCTGCGGCGGTGGTCGACAGATCGAACACATCCACCGCGTCGATCAACCGGTTCGCCTGCTGCTCCAGGCTGCGCGCGGCGGCGCTGGCTTCCTCCACCAGCGCGGCATTCTGCTGGGTGGTGCCGTCCATCTGGATCACCGTCTGGCTGACCTGTTCGATGCCCGCGCTCTGCTCCTGCGAGGCGGCGGAGATCTCGGCCATGATGTCGGTGACGCGCTGCACCGACGCCACGATCTCGGCCATGGTGTCACCGGCCTCGCGCACGCGCCGTGCACCGTGGCCGACCTGTTCCACCGACGCTTCGATCAACGCCTTGATCTCCTTCGCGGCTGCCGCCGAACGCTGTGCCAGGGTGCGCACTTCGCTGGCAACCACCGCGAAGCCGCGGCCCTGCTCGCCGGCGCGTGCCGCTTCCACCGCGGCGTTCAGCGCCAGGATGTTGGTCTGGAAGGCGATGCCGTCGATCACGCTGATGATCTCGGCGATCTGCCGCGACGAGGTTTCGATCGCGCCCATCGTCGTCACCACCTGGCCGACCACGCTGCCGCCGTGAGAGGCAACGGTGTGCGCGCCGATCGCCAGCTGGTTGGCCTGGCGCGCATGCTCGGCGTTCTGGCGCACGGTGGAGGTCAGTTCCTCCATCGATGCCGCCGTCTCTTCCAGGTTGGCGGCCTGTTGTTCGGTACGGCGCGACAGATCGTTGTTGCCGGCGGCGATCTCCGCCGCCGCCGTGTGGATGTTGCCGGAGGCGTGCTTGATGTCGGTGACGATGGTTGCCAGCTGCGTAGCGGTGGTGTTCGCGTCGCCGGCGATACGCGCGAACACGCCCTGGAAATCACCGTGCATGCGCGCGCCGAGGCGGCCATCGGCAATCGCGCGCAGCATGCTGGAGACCTCGCCGAGGTTCAGTTCGGTGGTCTGCATCAATCGGTTCAAGCCGTCGACCATTGCGCGGAAATCATGCTCGAAGCGTGCGCTGTCGCCGCGCTGGCTGAAGTCACCGGCGGCGGCGGCTTCGGCCAGGCGGCGGATCTCGCCGTTGATCATGCCGAGATTGGCCTTGGCCGTATCCAACGCGTTGGTGATCACGGCCTTTTCGCCGGGCAGGCGTTCCATGTCCTGGCTGAGGTCACCGACGGCATAGCGGCCCATGATCGAGATCGCGCGCATCTTCACCTGGATGTGCGCGTCAACCAGCGTGTTGCAGTCGGCCACCATGGTGCCGAACGCGCCCGGGAACGCACTGGCATCCATGCGATGGCTGATGGTGCCGGCGTCATGCGCCTGCGCCATCGTCGCCTGTGCGTCCAGTACGCCGCGCAGCGTGGACTGCACCGCCTGCATCGCCTGCGCGAGGCGACCGATCTCGTCGCGGCTGCGCACCTGCACCACGTGCTGCAGATCACCGGCGGCCACGGCACGCGCAGCGGCTTCCACCGCCAGCACCGGCTGCACCACCGCGCGCCGCAGCCACCAGGCCAGGCCCATCAGCAGCAACACGGCGGCCAGCACGGTCAGCGCCGCGCACAGCAGCAGGGTCTGCCGCGCCTGCTGCGACCGCGCCGCTACGGTTGCTTCGGCCACCTGCGTGGCATGCGTGCTCAGCGCATCCAGTGCGGTCGCCACCGGGCGGTCCTTGCCACGCACCAGATTGTCGCCGGCGGCGGGATCGTAGCCGGCTTCCGCAAACGCCTGCAGGGCGGCGTGGTAGTCCTTCTGCAGCTGCGTGTGCAGGCCGATGAAGGACTGCGCCAGTTCGCGCGTGCGTATGTCCGGGCTGGCTACGAGGCCCCTGGCCAGCTGCTCGACCAGGCGGCCCTCGCTGTCAAAGGCGTCCAGATGGCGCTGGCGCAGCGCGTCGTCGTGGCCGCGCAGCAGCACGTTCTTCCATTCCTGCACCTGGCCGCGGAACTCGCGCTGCAGGCGTTCGGCGTCGCGGCTGTGCGCGACTTCGGGTGGAACCTCGGTGGACAGCTTCAACCAGGCGGAGGCCAGGCCCGCCAATGCGCACAGCAGGACCACGGCCAGACCAACGGAAACCGCGCCGAGCAGCTTGGACTGCAGGCGCGGAGCACGGACAGACGCTTTCATGGAAGGGACTCTCGGGAAGGGGCAATGCGGTATCGACCTGTCCCCAAGCGTCTGAAGTGCGACACTCATCACATTACCGTTTCGTTTAGTGATGTGAAGGAGATGTTTCATAGGACAAATGTGTCCATATGGAACGAAAGAAGACCCTCGACAGAGAATTTAAATGTAACTATCGTTGTTACATGAAATCCGCAAATCCACTGTCCGACGCCCTGCATGTGATGGCGCACCTGGTCGGCCATGCCGCCCCGCGCACGTCCGAGCAGCTGGCGTCCTGCCTGCCGACGCATCCGGTGGTGATCCGTCGCCTGCTGGCACAGCTGCATAAGGCCGGCCTGGTGCGCAGCACCCGCGGCCACGGCGGCGGCAGCCTGCTGGCACGCGATGCCGCGGCGATCACCCTGCATGACATCTACCTGGCGGTGGGCGCACCACCGCTGGTGCAGGTCGGCGCCCGCGACTCCGGCGGTGGCTGCCCGATCCAGCAGCTGGTGAACAGCGCCCTGCTCGAAGGGGCGCGCGAAGCGCAGCGCCTGCTCGAAGCGCGGCTGCAGGCGACCACGCTGGACCAGCTCGGCGCCGACTTCGCCCGCCATCTCGCCCATCACCGTTCCCTGGAAGGTCACCATGAATCCTGACGTGCTCATCGTCGGCGGCAGCTATGCCGGCATTGCCGCCGGCCTGATCCTCGCCCGTGCCCGTCGCCCGGTCACCGTCATCGACGCCGGTTCGCCGCGCAACCGTTTCGCCAGTCATTCGCACGGGGTGCTCGGGCTGGATGGCATCAGTGGCGCCGAGCTGCTGAAGACCGCGCGCCAGCAGCTGCTGGACTACCCCACGGTGCGTTGGGTGCATGCCGAAGCCGTGCAGGCCACCGCCAGCGCCGAAGGCGTGGAAGTGCGTACCGCCGATGGCCAGGTGCTGGCCGCGCGCAAGCTGCTGCTCGCCAGCGGTATTGCCGACCAGTTGCCGGCGTTGCCGGGCCTCGCCGAGCGCTGGGGCAGCACCGTGCTGCACTGCCCGTACTGTCATGGCTATGAAGTGGGTGGTGGTGCCATTGGCCTGCTTGGCGGTCATCCGATGTCCGCCAGCAAGGCGCCGCTGTTCGCGGACTGGGGCAATGTCACGTTCTTCAGCATGGGACTGGACATCACGGATGAGGAACGCGCCGCCATGCAGCAGCGCGGCGTGCAGATCGAGGCGTCACCCGTGCTGGGCGTGCAGGGCGACCAGCCGACCTGGCTGGAAGTGGAGCTGGCCGACGGCCGCCGAATCGCCCAGCGTGCGTTGTTCGTGCCGGCCACCCAGGCGATGGCCACGCCATTGGTGCAGCAGCTGGGCTGCACATTGGTCGAGAGCCCGCTGGGCGTGCTGATCGAGGTCGATGCGATGAAGCAGACCTCGGTGCCGAACGTGTATGCCGCAGGCGATGCGACCACGGTGGGCAACATCACCCTGGCCATGGCCGAAGGCGTGCGCGCGGGCATCGGCGTGCACCATGCGCTGGTGGCCGAAGACAGCGTGCCGCGCTGAATGTGCCGGGGTCAGATCCCTTTCGCAGAAAGGGATCTGACCCCCGACGCGACGTGTTGCTCTGGTAGAGGCCGGCCTTGGTCGGCACCGCTCCATTACCCCTTCACGCACAGCACCTGCCGCAGCGTGTGCACCACCTCGACCAGGTCGAGCTGCGCGGCCATCACATCGTCGATCGACTTGTACGCGGCCGGTGACTCGTCCAGCACGCCACTGTCCTTGCGGCATTCCACATGCGCGGTGGCTTCGCGGTGCTGGGCCAGCGTGATCTGCTGGCGCGCCGTGCCACGGCTCATCACCCGGCCGGCGCCGTGGCTGCAGCTGTGGAAGCTGTCCTCGTTGCCCTTGCCGCGCACGATGTAGCTGCGCGTGCCCATGCTGCCGGGAATGATGCCCAGCTCGCCCTGACGCGCGCTGACCGCGCCCTTGCGCGTCACCAGCAGTTCCTGCCCGTGGTGCGTCTCCTTCTGCACGTAGTTGTGGTGGCAGCTCACCGCCATCGCCGCCAGCTGGAACTTCGGCAGCCGGTGGCGCATCTCGGCCAGCACGCGCGACATCATCGCCTCGCGGTTTTGCCGGGCGTAGTCCTGCGCCCACGACACCGCTTCGACGTAGTCATCGAACAGCGGCTCGCCTTCCATGAAGAACGCCAGGTCCTTGTCCGGCAGGTGGAAGCCCAGCACGCGCCGGGCCAGTTCCTCGCGCGCCTTCTCGATGAAGTAGGTGCCGATCAGGTTGCCGGTACCGCGTGAGCCGCTGTGCAGCATCACCCACACCATGTCCGTCTCGTCCAGGCACAGTTCGATGAAGTGATTGCCGCCGCCCAGCGTACCCAGCTGGCGGTCCAGCTTGTCGGTGCGGATGCGGCGGTGCTTGTCCTTGATCTTCTCCAGGCCGGCGGCCAGCCCGGACTGCACCAGCCGGGTGTGGATGCTGTCGGGCATGCGGTGATGCTCGCCGCCGCGCCCGTTGCCCACCGGAATGCTGCGCTCGATGCTGTTGCGCAGCTGCCGCAGGTCATCGGGCAGGTCATCGGCGCGCAGCGTGGTACGCACCGCCGCCATGCCGCAGCCGATGTCGACGCCGACCGCGGCCGGGATGATCGCCCCCCGGGTCGGGATCACCGAGCCGACGGTCGCGCCCTTGCCCAGGTGCACGTCCGGCATCACGGCCACCCACGGCCCGACGAACGGGATCGCGGCGATGTTGCGCAGCTGCTCATGTGCCTGCGCTTCCAGCGGCACACCGTTGACCCAGCCCTTGATCGGCGTGGTGCCCTCGGCATGCAGCCATTGATAGTTCTGTTGAGTGTCCATGTCTTCTTTAATGTCCTTGATGGGCCGGCGGCGCGTCCCTGCGCCACCGCTACCCCCTACCTGATCGTCACCAGCTGCTTCAGCACGCCATCCAGGCCGCCGAACACGGTGAGCGTGTCGATCTTCTCGGTGACCTTCTCCAGTGCCTCCAGCTCCTTCAAGCGCATCAGCACCGGGTTGTCCTCGATCAGCTTTGCGGTGTTGAGCTGCGAACGCGTGGCGTTGGCCTCCTCGCGGCGACGGATCACGCTGGCCTGGGCCTGCTTTTCGGCCAGCACCACGCCGTTGAGGATCTCCTTCATCTCGCCCGGCAGGATCACGTCCTTGATGCCGACGCCGAGCAAGCGCACGCCGTGGCCTTCGATCGCCGCCTGCACATGCGCAGCGATCTCGCCGTCCAGTGCCGCCTTGTCACCCAGCAGCTCGTCCAGGCTGCGCGCGGCAATTGCCTGGCGCAGGCCGAACTGCAGCTGCCGGTAGACGAACTCATCGGCATTGCTGAGCGTGCGGTGCGCACGCACCGGGTCGACCACCTGCACGGTCGCGGCCAGGTTCACCCGCAGGGTCACCTTGTCGCGGCTGAGCAGTTCCTGGCCGGACACGTCCAGTGAACGTGCACGCAGTTCCACACGCTCCACCGACACGTTGCCGTTGAAGTTCCAGAACGCGTGCAGGCCGGCGTCCAGCGTCTGCCGCAGCGTGCCATCGATGAACAGCAGGCCGACCGACTCGCTCGGCACCGTGCTGATCACCGCCACACGCGGCAGCACGCCCAGCTGGCCCAGCCGCTGCTGCACGTCGGCCGGAATGCGCGGCTCGTCACCCAACGCCATTACCTGCACCTGGGTATCGACCGAACCGCGCCAGTACAGACGGCGGCTGCCCGGCGGCAGCACTTCATCGATGCGGCCGTTGCGCAGCAACAGGCCGACCTCGCTGGCGCCGACGTTGGCCAGCACGAAGTGCGTGTCCAGCTGTGCGCCCAGCGCTTCGATCAGGCTGTCCTGGTCGCTGCCAGTGTAGGCCGCGCCCTTCGATGCAGTGTGGATGTCCACGTGCGGCCGGCCGCCGAACGGCGACAGGCGGTGCACGCCCGGCAGCAGGATCTGCTGGAAACGACGGTTGCGATACACCAGGCCGCGCTCGCCGTCGCCGATCACGACCTTGATGGTCCAGAACATGGGAGTCTCTCCTTGTATGGCTCTGGTGGTTCGACCCGTTGCGGATGAATCGCCATGACCCGGGTCGATCCGGTCGTGGCGAGGCTGCCTGCACATCACGTGCAGGCAGCGGAAGAGGGCGGCCATCGGCGGACGGTCCGCGCGCGGAGCCTTCGATGCGCCGGCAGTGCTGCCATCGTCGTTCCCGGCAGGCAGCACCGGTGCGGAACGTGGCTGGCAGTGGCGGCGGGCCGGGGCCCGGCGTGAGGTCCGTTGCCTTCCACGTTCCTGCCCGAAGGCGATGTCGGTGGACGGCGACGATGGCCGCTGGGGCTTGCGCCCCCGGGTGTTGCTTCAAGTCATGACGTGACAGGTCATGTGGTTTGGAGTGGGAATCGAACCCACGACAGACGGATTACGGATCCGTTGCTCTGACCAAGCTGAGCTATCCAGTTGGGGACCGCGCGGAATCGAACCGAGTACCGGCGAACCGGTGCCTGCCTCCAGCAGGCGATCCAGGCGATGGCATGTCCGCGACCTCCGGCATACGCCACGGCAACGCCGCGCGCACCAGCCCGTGGTTGAAACGGGACCGTTGGATAATCGAGGGTGCAGGCCACCGACATTATCGGCGAGCGATAATGTTCTGATGCGATGCAGATAATGTCCAGGCGCTGCCAGTCGCGCGAAGTAAATCCTTCGGCGGGGCGGGAAAAGCCTGGGTCAGTGAGCGGCGGGTCGCCGCGCGGGGTGCAGTTCTGGCATCGCGGGTCCTTGTGTCGACGCAAACGAAAACGCCCCCGGGACTTGCGTTCCGAGGGCGTCGTCAGGCCTCGGAGATCGGGGTGGCCGATCTCCGCAGGGCGGGTATCAGGCCGTTGTCAGCTGGTCTTCCTTGCCGAACGCGCGCGCCGGCCCGTCCATGCGCAGGCATGGCAGCAGTTTGGCGATGGCGACGGAATGCGCGTTCAAGGGAAGTTTCCAGTGGTTGTTGAAACGAGGTGCGCACGATAAACCACGATTTAGTCGTGCGCAACCATTTTGTTCAATTATTTTCTTCGGTATGTGTGCAATGCCGGCCAGCGGCCGGCACTACCGGCCCTCACGCTTCCGCGCTGGCGGCATCCAGCTGCGCGACATCGTGCACGCTCAGCGACACGTTGGCCGCCGCCAGCAGATCGTGCAGCTGCTCGACGCTGGTGGCGCTGACGATCGGCGCGGTGATCGACGGCCGTGCGATCTGCCATGCCAGTGCGATCTGCGCGGCACTGGCGTTGTGCTTGCTGGCCACGTCATCCAGTGCCTGCAGGATGCGCAGGCCACGCGGATTCAGATAGCGCTTCACCACGTTCTCGCCACGCGCCGGGCTCTTGGCCGCATCGGCCGGCGTGCGGTACTTGCCGCTGAGGAAGCCACTGGCCAGCGCGTAGTAGCCGATCACGCCGATCTGTTCGCGCTGCACCAGCGGTTCCAGTTCCTTTTCGTAGCCGGCGCGGTCATACAGGTTGTACTCCGGCTGCAGGGTTTCGTAACGCGGCAGCTTGTAGTCGGTGGACACCTTCAGCGCATCGGCCAGGCGCGTGGCGCTGTAGTTGGAAGCACCGATCGCACGCACCTTGCCAGCTTCGATCAACCGGCCGAATGCAGCCAGGGTCGCTTCCAGCGGCGTCGACTCGTCATCCTCGTGGGCCTGGTACAGATCGATCACGTCGGTCTGCAGGCGGCGCAGCGAATCCTCGACCGCCGCATTGATGTTGTCCGGGGTCAGGCCGGGGCGTTCGGCCCACTTGGCCACCTTGGTCGCCAGCACCACCTTGTCGCGCTTGCCGCTGCGGGCAAACCACTTGCCGATCAGCGTTTCCGATTCGCCGCCGGCATTGCCCGGCACCCAGGCCGAATACACATCGGCGGTGTCGACCAGGTTGAAGCCGGCGTCGACGAAGGCATCGAGCAGGGCGAAGCTGGCCTTCTCATCGGCGCTCCAGCCGAACACATTGCCACCGAAGGCGAGCGGACGTACATGCAGGCCGGAACGGCCCAGTTCGCGGGTTGCCGTCATGGGCACGGACTCCTTGGGGGAAGTGCTCCAGAATAAAACGCGTAGTGTGACCGTGCTGCGGCGGCGACCACAAAACAGTGTTCCGCGATAGGCACGCAGCTAACGTTTTGTGAACACCTGGGACGCCGCGGCTGCTAGTCTCGCCGCATCTTCCGCTGGAGTCGCTCCGATGATGCCTGCTTCGTCCCTGCGTGGTTGCCGCCTGCTGCTTGCTTCGGCCCTGTTTGCCGCTGTTCCCGCGTTCGCCGCACCGGCCACGGTGGCGCCGGCGAAGATCCAGGTGTCGCCGGCCATCGACGCGGCGGTGAAGGCACCCACCCGTGATGCCAACAACGTCAAGCGCGACGGCTTCCGCCACCCGGCGCAGACGCTGTCGTTCTTCAAGGTGACGCCGGAAAAGACCGTCATCGAGATCACCCCCGGCAACGGCTGGTACTCGGAGATCCTGGCGCCCCTGCTGCACGACAAGGGCCACTACGTTGCTGCGGTGGTCGATCCGATGGCGGTGCCCGAAGGCCGTGGACGCGACTACCAGCAGCGCAGCCGCGACAGTCTGGAAAAGAAGTACGCCGCTGCACCGG
The DNA here is from genome assembly GCF_059368435.1 of Stenotrophomonas sp. YJH_SMC_54. Taxonomy (NCBI): domain Bacteria; kingdom Pseudomonadati; phylum Pseudomonadota; class Gammaproteobacteria; order Lysobacterales; family Lysobacteraceae; genus Stenotrophomonas; species Stenotrophomonas sp. YJH_SMC_54. The sequence continues at coordinate 127,975 of NZ_JCAFRS010000009.1, forward strand.
CACAGTTCGGCAAGACTGCCGTGGTGGCCTACGATCCGGCCAAGCCGGTGTTCGGCCCGGCCGGTTCAGCCGATGTGGTGCTGACCTTCCGCAACGTGCACAACTGGCGCAAGGCCGGCCAGGCGCAGGGCATGTTCCAGGGCTTCTTCAACGTGCTCAAGCCGGGCGGCGTGCTGGGCGTGGTCGAGCACCGCGCCAAGGCCGACGTGGCCGACGACGATGACACCGGCTATGTCGGCCAGCAGCAGGTGATCGCGATGGCCGAGGCCGCCGGCTTCAGGTTGGACGCGCGCAGCGAGGTCAACGCCAACCCGCGCGACACCAAGGACCACCCGAACGGCGTGTGGACGCTGCCGCCGACCAACCAGCACGACAAGGCCGATGATGCGAAGTACCAGGCGATCGGCGAAAGCGACCGCATGACCCTGCGCTTCATCAAGCCGTAAAGGGGGCGCCGGGCTGCGCCTGGTGAGCGCGCAGCGCGGTGTCGGGCGGAATGGGTAGCGGCCGGGCAATGCCCGGCGCTGCCACCAATGGAGTGTGCTGTTGAAGAAAGTGCTGTACTTCGCCTTCGCATTGATGGCGCTGCCGCGGTTGTATGACTTCGTGTTCCATGCGGGTCACGTGCATGATCTCGTGGCGGCGGCAGGTTTTGCGGTGCTGCTCGTGGGCTGCCTGTGGGACGAACGTGCGCGCAGGGCCTGCCCACCGGTAGCGCGGCTACGGTATCGCGCCAACGCTGCCGCAACGTGCGGCGCCGTGGTGGTGCTCGTTGCGCTGTTGATGGAAAGGAAGGTCTTCGGCTGAGTGGTGATCGCGGCGGCGATGCGGGAATGGGACAATGCCCCACCCGCCGACTGCCGTGCCCGCAATGCTGATCGCCTTCAACAAGCCCTTCAACGTGCTCTGCCAGTTCACCGACCGCAGCGTACCGCCGCGGCCGACCCTGGCCGGGTTCGGCCTGCCGCCGCGCGTGTATGCCGCCGGTCGCCTGGACCATGACAGCGAAGGCCTGCTGCTGCTGACGGATAACGGTACGCTGGCGCACAAGCTCACCGACCCCAGGCACAAGGCCGACAAGACCTACTGGGTGCAGGTGGAAGGCACGCCCAGCGAAGAGCAGCTGCAACAGCTGCGCGACGGCGTGGTGCTCAACGACGGGCCGACCCTGCCGGCGAAGATCGAGCGCCTCGATCCGGCGCCGTCGCTGTGGACACGCGATCCGCCGGTGCGCTTCCGCAAGACCGTGCCCGATGCCTGGCTGGCGATCACGATCCGCGAGGGCCGCAACCGCCAGGTGCGGCGCATGACCGCGGCAGTGAACCTGCCAACGCTGCGGCTGGTGCGGGTGGCGATGGGGCCCTACCGGCTGGACGACCTGCAGCCGGGGCAGTGGCGGCAGATCGGTTGAAACAGAAAGGCCGGATACCTCGCGGCATCCGGCCCTGGCTCGGGGTCAGATCCCTTCCGCAGGAAGGGCTCTGACCCGGTCGGTCACACTCAGGCGTCGCTCCCGATATCGCTGTGCTCGTCCACCACGGTGTCGTTGCGGCGGTCGCGTGCGTTGATGCGCTGCGCCTGCCCATTCACCACGTGGCCATTGGCAGCCTTCTTCTTCTGCTGCTTGCGGTACAGCGCATAGCCGAGCAGGCCGACGCCGACGGCAGCCGCGGCAATGGTCACGGCCGGGTTGCGGCGGGCGAACTTGGTGGCGACCTTGCCGCCGGTCTTCACTGCGCCGAGGGCGGCGCCGGTCTTGATCCAGTCCGCGTTGCGCAGGCTGCCACCGGCGCTCTTCAGGCCATCGCCGGCGGTGTGGGCCAGCTCCAGGGCGCGCTCCAGAGCGCGGTCGGTGATTACGGTCAGCTTGCTCATGCGGGGGTCCTTTGCCTCGGGTCTAAGTCCAGTGTCGCGTGTTGCCCGTAAACGGTATGTCAGTCGGGGACGCAGGCGGTGTGACTTTAGCGTAGCCATTCAGGATCAGGCAGGGTGGGTCGGATCCCTTTCCGTTGGGAAACGGCTCTGACCCCAGCGCCACGCCTGGGGTCAGAGCCCATCGCGATGCAATGGGATCCGACCCCGCCCGTCAGGTTCCGCGCGGCTTGGCCCGGTGCGTGGCCGTCGCCGTCCACGGATCATCCGGCCATGGGTGGCGCGGGTAACGGCCCTTCATCTCCTTTTTCACTTCGGCGTAGGTGCTTTCCCAGAAGTTGCGCAGGTCCTGGGTGACCTGCAGCGGGCGGCCACCGGGGGAGAGCAGGTGCAGGGTCAGCGGCACGCGGCCATCGGCGATGCGCGGCGTGTCGGCCAGGCCGAACAGTTCCTGCAGCTTCACCGCCAGCACCGGCGGCAGCGGATCGCCGCTCTCGCTGTCCAGCGCATAGGTGATCGGCCGCTCCAGTCCGGACGGCACGGTGATGCGGGTCGGTGCGTGGCGTTCGACCAGCTGCCGTTGTGACCACTCCAGTGGCGATTTCAGCGCTTCGCCGAAGCTGGATTCGTCCAGCGCATCCAGTCGCGTCTTGCCGGCGAACGCGGGCTGCAGCCACTGCGCACGGTTGGCCAGCAGGGCGTCGTCGCTGCAGTCGGGCAGGCCAAGCTCGGGCATCCAGCGGCGCAGCGATTCCACCCGTGCCTGCCACTGGCGCAGGCCTTCGGTCCACGGCAGCGCCTGCAGGCCGAGCTCGGCCACCGCATCGGTCAGCGCCTGCGCGGCGTGCTGCGGATCGACCCGGCCGGCCGAGCGGCTGTCCAACACGATCCGGTCGAAACGGGTCTCGCGCAGGGCCACCAGGGCGCGGCGCTCGCTGTCCCAGCGCACCACGTCTTCGGTGACGAAGCGCTCCGGCCACGCCCTGCGCAGCTGGCCTTCGTCCACCGGTGCGGCACGCAGCAGCAGCGCATCGCGTGCCTCAAAGCGAAGCTCGCTGGCCACCAGCCACGGTTCGCCACGCAGGTCGCTCAGCTCGTGCAGGCGCGCGCTGCGCCCATTGGCCAGCAGGTAACGCAGTGGATCGCTGGGATGCTGGAAGCCGATCCGATCAGGGAAGGCGTGAGCGAGCAGGTCGCCCAGCTCATGGGCCTCGATGCTGGCCGGCGGCGTGGCTTCGCAGCGCAGGCGGCGACGCCACTGCTTGGCGGCGGCATCGATGGCGGCCAGCCCGCTGCGGTTGGCATCGCCCGGTGTGCGGCCATTGCGGAACGCGGCCAGTGCGCGCCAGCGGCTCGCCAGCGCGTCACCGCCCTGGCGCAGCGGATCGCGAGCTTCCAGCAGCGCGGCCAGATCGGCCGCCAGCGCCTGCGAACGTGTATCGGGCGCGGCCAGCAGCATCGCCGCCATCCGTGGGTGCGTACCCAGCGCCAGTACGCGGCGGCCGAGTGCGGTGATCGCACCACTGCTGGACAATGCGCCCAACCGCTGCAGCAGTTCGCGGGCGGCGCCCATCGGGCCGGCAGGTGGCGGATCGAGGAAGCGCAGGTCGCTGCTGCCCCAGGCGGCCAGTTCCAGTGCCAGTCCGGCCAGTTCCACCTGGTCGATCTCGGCGCGGCGCTGCGGCTCCAATCGCTGCGACTGCGGCCACAGCCGCCAGGCCACGCCTTCGGCCACGCGACCGGCGCGACCGGCGCGCTGGTCGGCCGCCGCCTGGGCGATGGACACCACGTCCAGCCGGGTGAAGCCGCTGTTGGGGTCGTAGCGCGGTTCGCGTGCCTGGCCGCTGTCGATCACCACGCGCACGCCGGGCAGGGTCACCGACGACTCCGCCACGTTGGTGGCCAGCACCACGCGGCGGCGGCCATCGCTGGCGGCCTGCAGCACGCGCGCCTGCTGTTCCACCGGCAGCTCACCATGCAGGGCCAGTACTTCGACGCCGGCATCCAGCGATTCCTGCAGGCCAGCCTGCACCCGCGCGATCTCGCGCTGGCCGGGCAGGAACACCAGCAGGTCACCGGGGTGATCGGCCAGAGCCTGCTGCACCGCGCGGCGCACCTGCAGTTCCAGCGTCTCATCGCGGCGCGCCGGGAAATGGCTGACCGTCACCGGGTAGCTGCGGCCCTCGCTGCTCAGCCGCGGCGCATCGAGGAAGCGTGCCAGGCGCTCGCCGTCCAGCGTGGCCGACATCACTACCAGTCGCAGGTCATCGCGCAGCTGCGCCTGCACGTCCAGCGCCAGCGCCAGGCCGAGGTCACCGCTGAGATGGCGCTCGTGGAATTCGTCGAACAGGATCGCACCGACCTCTTCCAGCATCGGGTCGTCCTGCAGCATGCGGGTCAGGATGCCTTCGGTGACGACTTCAATGCGGGTGCGTGCCGAGACCTTGTTCTCGAAGCGGATGCGGTAGCCGACCGTGCCGCCGACCTCTTCGCCCAGCTGCCGTGCCATGAACAGCGCGGCGCTGCGTGCGGCGACCCGGCGCGGCTCCAGCAGGATGATTTTCCGGCCTTGCAGCCATGGTGCTTCGAGCAGGGCCAATGGTACCTGCGTGGTCTTGCCGGCGCCGGGCGGGGCTTCCAGCACCAGCCGTGGCTGCACGGCCAGGTGCTGCTGGATCTGCGGCAGCAGCGGGGAAATCGGGAAGAGCGGGGCATTCATGGGCAAAGGATAAGGGGCCATGGCGGCCGCAGGTACAATGCGCGGGCACTTTTCCCCCGCGATGACCATGCACCTGATCGATATCGGCGCCAACCTGACCCACGACTCCTTCGACCGCGACCGCGACGCCGTGCTGGACCGCGCGCGCCAGGCCGGCGTGGTGCAGATGGTCATCACCGGCGCCAGCCGCGAGCACTCGCCGCTGGCCCTGCAGCTGGCGCAGCAGCACCCGGGCTTTCTGTATGCCACCGCCGGCGTGCACCCGCATCATGCGGTGGAGTACACCGAGGAATGTGATGCCGAGATGCGCGCGCTGCATGACCACCCGGAAGTGGTGGCGGTGGGCGAGTGCGGGCTGGACTACTTCCGTGACTTCTCGCCGCGCCCGGCGCAGCACCGTGCCTTCGAGCGCCAGTTGCAGCTGGCCGCGGACAATGGCAAGCCGCTGTTCCTGCACCAGCGCGACGCGCATGCCGATTTCATGGCACAGATGAAGAACTTCGAAGGTCGCATAGGCCCGGCGGTGGTGCATTGCTTCACCGGCGAACGCGACGAGCTGTTCGACTACCTGGACCAGGACTGGTACATCGGCATCACCGGCTGGCTGTGCGACGAGCGCCGTGGCGCGCACCTGTGCGAACTGGTGAAGAACATCCCGGCCAACCGCCTGATGATCGAGACCGATGCGCCCTACCTGCTGCCACGCACGCTGAAGCCGATGCCGAAGGACCGCCGCAACGAACCGATGTTCCTCTCGCACATCGTGGAAGAACTGGCGCGTGACCGTGGCGAGGACGTTGCAGTGACGGCGGCCAATGCGACTGCGGCGACGCGTGCGTTCTTCCGCCTGCCCGACGCGGGTTGACGGTAGTGCCGGCCGCTGGCCGGCACTACCGGAGCAGGTCGCGCAGGCCCTCACGGTAGCTGGGGAAGCGCGGCTGCCACGCCAGCGCTTCACGCGTGCCACGGCTGTCGATGCGCTTGTTGCTCTCGTAGAAGCGCCGTAGCGCCGGGCTGAGTGCAGGGTCGTCCCATGCCACGGCAGGTGGCATCGCAAACCCGCCCAGCTTCGCGGCGAAGGCCAGCACATCCTGCGGTGGGGCCGGCTCGTCATCGCTGGGCAGGTATATCCCCTGCGCAACCGGTCGCTGCATCGCCGCGACGATCACTGCCGCAAGATCCTCTACGTGCAGGCGGTTGAACGCCAGGCCCGGCCGAATCACATGGCGGGCACGGCCCTGTGACAGCTGCAGCAACGCATTGCGCCCCGGGCCGTACAGGCCGGGCAGGCGGAACACCGCCGAAGCGATGCCACGTTCCTCTGCAAGCGCACGCCATTGCGCTTCGGCACGCCGGCGCTGCACGCCGGCTGCTTCAGTGGCATCGGCTGCGCTGTGCTCGTCAACCCAGCCGCCGGCCCGGTCGGCATACACCGACGTGGACGACAGATAGCCCACCCAGCGCAGTGCCGGGCTGTTCTGCAGTGCCGGCAGCAGCAGACGCAGTGCCGGGTCGCCCTCGGCATCTGGCGGCACGCTGCACAGCACGGCCTCCGCCTGCGCGATCTCATCGAGCAGGGCTGATGACGGTGGCACGTCGGCGCGCAGCTGATGCCGCAGCAGGCCATCGTCCGGCGCCGACGAGGGGTCACGCACCGTGCCGACGACGTGCACGCCCCGTGCCTGCAGATGCGTGGCCAGCACGCATCCGCTCCAGCCCATACCGAGGATCAGCACCCGCGTAGGCAGCGCGCTGGCCTGCAACGGGAGGCTCACGCGCCGCGCAGTGCCTGGTAGGCCTGCAGGCTGCTGTAGGCGACCTGCAGCAGCAGGGCTTCCTGATCGGCCTTGCGTGCACGCGCCAGCATGTCGCCGACGATCTGCTCGGCTTCCACCTGCTGGCCGGCTTCCAGGTCTCGCAGCATCGATGCCTTCAACGCAGAGCCCGCCTGGGTGAGGGTGCCGCGTGCGGTGTCCTGCGCGGCATCGGGAATCGGCTCACCGGCAGCTTCGGCCACGGCCAGGCATTCGTCGTACAGGCCGCGCACGATCGCCTCGCCATCATCGGTGGCGACGATGGTGCCGATATCCGCACGCAGCAGGCAGGTCGCGGCGGCCAGCGCGGTCAGGAAGGTGTACTTGATCCACTGTTCCTGGCCGATGTGTTCGCTCGCCAGGTGATCAAGATTGGCCTGCGCGCAGGCGGCGGCGAAGGCACGTACACGTGCGGACGCCGCGCCGCCATCGCGCTCGCCGAAGGTGAGCTTGGCCGGCTTGCCCAGATGCAGCACGGCGCCATCGGGTGCCTTGGTGGCGCTGATGAAGCACAGGCCGCCGAGCACCGCGTCGCGGCCGAAGCGCAGGTCCAGCGCGTTGTAGTGGTGCAGGCCGTTGAGGATCGGCAGCACGGTGGTGTTCGCGCCCACGGCTGGAGCAATGGCGTCGATCGAGCTGTCGAGGTCGTAGGCCTTGCAGCTGAGGATGACCAGGTCGAACGGCTTCTGCGCGGCCAATGCGGGCAGTGCATCAGCGGTGACATGCTGCACGGGGAAGCTGGCATCGCCGAGCGGGCTGCGGATGACCAGGCCGTCGCGATCCAGCTGGGCGGCGCGCGCGGGGCGCACGAGGAAGGTCACGTCCACGCCGGCCTGGGCCAGACGACCACCGAAGTAACCGCCGGTACCGCCGGCGCCGAGGATCAGGATGCGCATTGCACGTTCACCGCTTTCTGGGGAATCAGATCTGCGATTGTGCCGGAGATTGCGGCCAACGGCGGAGCCCCTCGTGGTGGTTCGCGCAGTTGGTTTCATGAGCTGGGTCGTGTGCGATGGGTTCGCGGGGGACGCCGTGAACCCCGCTCCGCGGTCCGGCCCAGCCGCTGGCGGCTGTGCGTTCGGGCGCTTGCGAAGCAATGCTTCGCAAGCAAAGCGCCCTCACCCCTGGGGGCTTAGCCGCGCCATCCAAGGCGCGGATACCCCCGCGAGCCCATCGCACACGACCCCTGACAGTTTCCGGGTGCGGCCACCACGGAAAACAGATCAGGAGCGGAGGCGGGTCGCTCGCTGCGCTCGCTCGTGTAGAGCGGTGCTCAGGGCAGTTGTTCGCTGAAGTCTTCGGTGTAGCCCAACAGCAGTGTGGTGCGGGTGGCCAGGGTTGCAGCCAGTTTTGACCACGTGTCATGCGTTCCGGCCGCGTAGACGCGCTGCAGGTCCGCGACCAACGCATTTGCCTGTGCAGGCGACGGCGCGCTGTCGCGCTGGAAGCCGAGCCACGATGCGCCGAGTCCGAACAAGCGGTAGCCATGGTGCTCCTGCAGGTGCCGGATCAGGGCGTGATTCTGGAAGATGTCCCAGTCCGCGCTGAAGTAACCGTTGGGCAGGGCGGCAATCAGCAGGTCATCGCGGTCCACCGGCACCTGCTGTAAGCAGACCACCTCGTCGACGATGAGGTCCGGCGTTGCATTGGCAGCGACCAGCGCCTCGATGTCCTCGTCGCTGCACATCAGCGTGCCCGCCAGCGCGCTCCATTCCAGCCGATGAGAGGAATGCTCGAGCTGCGCGACCACATGCGCCAGCAACCGCTCGCGTGCCGCCAATGCATCTTCGGGGGTTTCCGGATCTTCGTCCTCGTACAGCGCGATGCGCGCGTCGTCGGACGCATGCATGCTGGTGTAGCGGCATTGGCCGACATCATCGAGCGTGCACAGGTAGCGATACCGGGGATCAGCCGCGTGCCGCGAGGCCAGGTATTCCAGCACCTCATCCAGCGTGGGTGAATCGCCCAGCAACGCATGGCTGAAGGCATCGATGGGGCCGTCCACAACGGCCTTGTCCAATGGAATGGAAGTGATCTTCATCGCCACAGCCTAGCCGCAATTCCGAACGAAAAGATCCGGGCGTCGGCCTTACCGTGAACGCTCCATCCACGCATGGCGTGGATCCATCGTGTCGACCAAGGTCGACACCCACCAACAGCAGCGGCAATCTGTCGAAGGCGGGGTGGGTCCGGTTGCGGGGGTGTCTGCGGCATGGATGCCGCGGCCAAGCCTCCATGGACGGATTCACGGCGTCCCCCGCAACCGGACCCACCCCGCCATCCCCGGCTAGTCAGCTTTTGCCGTTGAAGTTGACGTTGACGTTGATTCAGCGGGTGCAGGGCCGCAGGCCCTGCAGGCAAAACTCAGCTGCGCATGCCCACGCCGCGACGCAGCAGCCACAGCGCCAACGCCGTCAGCACCACCACGAAACCGATCATCAGGCCGTAGGCCACCGGCAGCGGTACATCGCTGCTGCCCAGCAGACCATAGCGGAACGCGTTGACCATGTAGAAGATCGGGTTGGCGTGCGTGGCCGCTTCGGCCCAGCCCGGCAGCAGCTTCACCGAATAGAACACGCCACCCAGGTAGGTCAGCGGGGTCAGGATGAAGGTCGGCACGATCGCCACGTCATCGAACTTCTTCGCATACACCGCGTTGATGAAGCCGGCCAGCGAGAAGATCGTCGCGCCCAGGATCACCGTGGTCAGCATCACCAGCGGGTGCGGGATGCGCACCGGGGTGAAGAACATCGCGATGATCAGCACGATCACGCCCACCATCAGGCCGCGCAGCACGGCGCCGGCCACGTAGCCCCACAGGATCACCCAGTTCGGCATCGGGCTGACCAGCAGTTCTTCCACGTGACGGCCGAACTTGGCGCCAAAGAACGAGGAACTGATGTTGCCGTAGCTGTTCTGGATCACGCTCATCATCACCAGGCCCGGCACGATGAACTGCATGTAGGTGTAGCCCCCCATGTCACCCACGCGCGATCCGATCAGGTTGCCGAAGATCAGGAAGTACAGGGTCATGGTGATCGCCGGCGGCACCAGGGTCTGGCCCCAGATGCGCATGATGCGGGCGACTTCGCGGCGCACGATGGTCATCAGCGCGATGCGGTTGCGCTGGCCGTCGGTCAGCTCGGTGGTGCTCATGCAGGCTTCTCCAGATTGCCGGTGAGGCGCACGAACAGCTCCTCCAGGCGGTTGCTCTTGGTACGCATCGAACGCACGCGGATACCGGCCTCGTTGAGCGTGGCGAACACGCGGTTGAGGTCCATTGCGCGCGGCATGTCGATGTCCAGCGTGTGCGGGTCCGGCGCGGTCAGCGTCGCACCTTCGATCACCGGCAGCTGTGCCGGCAGGTCACCGTCGATGTCCAGCAGGAAGCCCTCCACGTCCAGCTTGGCCAGCAGGGTGCGCATCGGCCCCTGCTCGACGATCTGGCCATGGTTGATGATCGCCAGGTGGCGGCACAGGTACTCGGCTTCTTCCAGGTAGTGCGTGGTAAGGATGATCGTGGTGCCTGCGGCATTGATCTCCTTCAGCACGCGCCACATGTCGCGGCGGATCTCGATGTCCACGCCGGCGGTCGGCTCGTCCAGGATCAGCAGGCGCGGGCGGGTCATCATCGCGCGGGCGATCATCAGCCGGCGCTTCATGCCGCCGGACAGCGTGCGGCTCATCACCTGTGCCTTTTCCCACAGGTGCGCGCGCTTCAGTTCCTCTTCGGCGCGCTGCTCGGCTTCCTCGCGCGGTACGCCATAGAAGCCGGCGTAGTTCACCAGGATGTCGAAGGGCTTCTCGAACAGGTTGAAGTTGATTTCCTGAGGCACCAGCCCGATCAGGCGCATGGTGGCGCTGCGGTTGCGCACCAGGTCGCTGCCGAACACTTCCACCTGGCCCTCGCTGAGGTTGACCAGGGAGCTGATGATGCCGATCAGGGTCGACTTGCCGGCGCCATTGGGGCCGAGCAGGGCGAAGAAGTCGCCCGGGGCCACTTCCAGGGAAACCCCCTTCAGGGCCTGGGTGCCGTTGTCGTAGGTCTTGCGCAGGTCGCGCACGCGCAGGGCGGGCGCCGTATCGTTCTGGGATGCCAAGCTCGAAGCCTTCGCGCCCATGGGCTGGCGCTGGAGAGGGGCGGGGAGGGGCTATTATAGAAGACCCCGAGGGCTTGCCCCGGCTACACACTGTCCCGAAAAGTCGTGCCTGTTCAATTCCCCCTCAAGCTGGTCGGCTGCCGCATGCTGGCCCCGACCGTCGGCCACTACCAGTTCGTGCGTGACGATGGGCAGCCGCTGGATTTCCAGCCCGGCCAGTTCATCCAGGTCCATTTCAGCTACGCCGACGGCACCGAAACCAAGCGCAGCTACTCGCTGGCGACCATCCACGACCACGCGCTGGGCCCAGGCGAGGCGGTGGATATCGCCGTCAGTTTCGTGCCCGGTGGCGCCGCCACGGCCCTGTTCGAGGCACTGGAGCAGGGCGGCCAGATCAGTGCGTCCGGCCCCTATGGCCGGTTCTGCCTGAATCCCGGTGACCACAACGCCCGTTACCTGCTGATCGCCACCGGTACCGGCGTTACCCCGTACCGCTCGATGCTGCCGCTGCTGGAAAAGGCCATGGCCGAACGCGGTGTGCAGATCGTGCTGTTGCAGGGCGCGCGCAGCCCGGGCGAGCTGCTGTACAGCGAAGATTTTTACAGCTTCGCCGAAAAGCACCCGAACTTCCGTTATGTTCCGTGCCTGTCGCGTGAACTCCCGGCTGATCCGCACCCGGACGTACAGCACGGCTACGTGCAGCAGGCGCTGGCCGGCTTAACGCCGGACCCGGCCACCGACATCGCCTACCTGTGCGGCAACCCGGACATGGTCGATGCCTGTGCCGAGCTGCTGAAGGCCGCCGGCCTGGGCAACCCGCAGATCCGCCGCGAGAAGTACGTCAGCAGCAAGTAAGTCAGGGTAGTGCCGGCCGCTGGCCGGCAGCCCCACGAACCCTGGTAGTGCCGGTCGCTGGCCGGGCAGCCCCACGAACCCTGGTAGTGCCGGCCGCTGGCCGGCAACTCCAAGAACCGGAGGCGGCGCCACGCCGCCCCCGGTCGCCTGCCTCAGTACGCGACCCAGGCATCGCGCCAGGCGAAACCGGTGCCCGGGCGATAGGCATCGGCGTTGATGTTGCACCACGCACCCTCCGGGAACGGCCGGCAGGCGTAGAGCTTGCCGTCGGTGCCCTTGACCACGGTTTCGCCCGGCGTGTAGCTGCCGATACCGGCCGGATACACGAAGTCGTAGTCGTCACCCGGCGGCGGATCGACCGGATCGACCGGGCCCGGCAGGCGGGTATCGATCTGGAACAGGTTGCCCGGCTTCAGGTAGACGCGGTTCTCGGTGGCCGAGGCGACCGGCGTGATCACGCCGTTCCTCATCACGCCCACACGCGCCTGCTGTGCACTGGCGTTGACCTTGCGGGCCAGCGCCAGCGGCCACTGGTTCGCAGCGGTCTGACCTGCGGCCAGGGTGATCTCCGGACGCTCCAGATCATTGCCCTGGGCGTTGAACACGCGCAGCGTCAGGGTGGTGCCTTCTTCCAACGCACCGCGGGCGGTGACCGGGCCGGCGTCCTGCCACTGCGGCGGCGGTTCAACGCCACCACCGCCTTCGAAGCGCACGTCCGCGCAGGTATAGAACGCTTCACCGGAATCCGAGCGCTGCCAGGTGTTGTAGATGATGTGCTGGCCGCTGCGCTTGGGCAGCGGGCAATCCAGCTTGTAGACGTCGCCGGAGACCGGCACGTTGCCCAGCGTGCAGAATTCCTGCAGGTCGGCCCAGCGCAGCGGGCTGCCCGGCTGCCAGCCGTCGCGGGTGACGTAGAACTTCCACTCGCGGGTAGCATGCGGGGCCGGTGCCTTGAACTCGAAAGTGTAGCGCCCGCGCGAATCGGCGCGGATCGGCGAGGTCGGCCAGTCACTGCGGTTCAGATCGAGGCCGCGGTACTTGCTGTTGCCGCCGCTGCACAACTCGCCATCTGGAACCACCGCTTGATGGTTGCCATTGGCGTTGGCCTGGTTGACACCGGCCCAGTCGTAGAACGGCTGGGCGCCGCCGATGGCCTTGGCGGCGGCGCAGGCCGGGTTGGTCGGATTCTCCGGATTGCCCTCGTGGCACTGCTTCACGCGGCTGAGCGGCTTGGACAGGGTGCCGTGGGCGAAGGCGTTGCCGGACAGTGCCAGGCCGACAACGGCGGACAGTGCGAGGACGGCCCGATGGGACAGGTGCATGCAGGAACTCCTTTGCGAAGTGTTGGAAACCTCGCGGAGTCTTCCCATGTAGCCGCCATATGCCCATCAGACAAGTTTGAAAGGCTGCTGGGTTCCTCTGTTTCTGCAACGCGCGCCCCACTGCGCGACAGGGGAGCCAGGAGGCGGTGTGATGTGCACCGCCTCCCACATCACTGCGTCAGTACGCGATCCACGCATCGCGCCAGGCCGCGCCCACGCCCGGCCGGTAGGCCTCGGCATTGACGTTGCACCATGCACCCTCCGGGAACGGGCGGCAGGCATACAGCTTGCCGTCGCTGCTCTTCACCACGGTCTGGCCCGGCACGTAGCTGCCGATGCCCGCCGGGTACACGTGGTCGAAATCACCACCTGGCGATGGCGTACCCGGGTCCGGCACCTGGGTATCGAGCTGGAAGCGGTTGCCGTCCTTCAGGTACACGCGATTGTCGGTGGCCGACGCCGACGCCGACGGCGTGATCACGCCATTGGCAAGCACGCCCACGCGCGCATGCCGGGCACTGGCATTGACCTTGCGGGCCAGCGCCAAGGGCCATTGCGCGGCCGAGGTCTGGCCGCTGGTCAGCGTCGCTTCCACACGTTCGACATCGTTGCCGCTGGCATTGAACACGCGCAGTGCCAGCGTCGTACCGACCGGCAATTCACCGCGGGCGGTGACCGGGCCGGCATCCTGCCATTGCGGTGCCGGCGTCGTACCACCGCTGCCGCCTTCAAAGCGTACGTCCATGCAGGTGTAGAACGCTTCGGTCGAATCCGAGCGCTGCCACGTGTTGTAGATCACATGCTGGCCGGTGCGCTGCGGCAGCGTGCACTGCAGCTTGTAGGTGCCATCGGCAGAGAGCGGTGTATTGCCCAGCGTGCAGAACTCCTGCAGGTCGGCCCAACGCAACGGGCTGCCCGGTTGCCAGCCGTCGCGGGTGACGAAGAAGCGCCAGTCGCGCGTGGCGTGCGGCGCCGTCGCCTTGAACACGAAGGTGAACTTGCCATTGGCATCGGCGTGGATCGGCGTGGTCTGCCAGTCACTGCGGTTCACGTCCAGGCCGCGGAAGGTGGCATTGTTGCCGCTGCACAGCTTGCCGTCGGGCACCACCGCCTGATGGTTGCCGTTGGCGTTGGCCTGGTTGATGCCGTTCCAGTCGTAGAACGCCTGCGATCCGCCCACCGCTTTCGCGGCGGCGCAGGCCGGGTTGGTCGGGTTCTCCGGATTGCCCTGGAAACAGGCATAGACGCGGCTGACCGGCGTGGTCATGGTGCCGTGGGCAAAAGCATCGCCGGCCAGCAACAGGCCAGCGGCGGCCAATGAAGTAGCCAGCAGCAGCGGTGTGGATTGGAATGACATGGCGCTTCCTTGTGGTCGTCGAAAGAGAGCGGTGACCGCAGAGTTGCGCTGCGCGGCGGACTTTCGGCGGCACCATGGCGAGTATCGAGTTGCGGTGCCGGGTGCGGAACCATGGAAATGCTGATCCGTGACTGTGGGTGTGAAGCCCTTCCCGCGGGCTTCACGTGGGCCTGAACGGATGCGCTGGCGATCACGTGTTCGGCGTGGCAACGATCACGTCGTGGAGATCCGGCCATGTCGACGTCGTGCCGACGCGATCCGCCTGGCACGAGAAGCAGCCGTGGGCCGCGTTGTGCAGCTGCACGAAGGCCACGGCAGGGTCGGCAAACAGCGCGTCCAGCCGAGCGCCGACATCCGTGCCTGCGCTGATCTCGGCGGCCAGCATCAATGCAGCCTGGTCATAGGCGCGCAACGAGATCATCCGGCGCTGCACATACGGGGGCACCTCGCCTGGCGGCAGCACGCAACGGGTCACGCCACGCTGTACGAAGATCGGGCCCGAGGCGTGATAGGGCGAGTGCAGGGGCAGGTGCACGTGGGACAACAGCAGCAGCTCGCTGCCACCGGGCGGATCGCTCAGGCTGATCCGGCAGGGGTGTCCTCCTGATTCGCCGGCCCAGCGACGCCGGATGCCCAGCGCAGCCAGCGCGGTGTCGCTCTTTTCGAACAGGTGCAGGAACGGGCGGTGGTCGATGCCACCGAGGTACCACGCATGCATGGGCGTCTCCTTGGTTTCCCACGGATTCTGCGCAGGCACCGGCCGCCGTGCTCGCCGTTTTCAGACCCCGCATCTCCATCGGGCCAGGCAGCGCCACGGGGAACGCAGCACAAGGCGCCAAGATGCGCGCGCCGCCCCGGCCGATGAGCGCCGCATGTCCGTGGATTTCCCCACCCTCACCGTGCTTGGCTTCCTGCTCTGCATCGCTGGGGCCATCTGGCCGGAGACGAGGTACTGCGCCACTTCGCTGCGTTGATGCAGCACGGTTTGCAGGGCCATCACACGCTGCTGGGCGGCTACGGTGGCGAGGAGTTCGTGCTGGTGCTGGCCGGCAGCACGCAGGCGGAAGCGATGGCGCGGGCTGCGGCGATCCGTACCGCTCTGCAGCAGAAGCCGGCGCGGCTGGCCACCGGGCCGGTGACGTTCACTGCCAGCATCGGCCTGGCGATGGACGACGGCCAGGGCGAGCTGTCCACGCTGCTGGCAGCGGCAGACGCGGCGCTGTACCGGGCCAAGGCCGCCGGCCGCGATCGCCTGGCCTGCGCCACGCCGGCGGAGATTTCGCGTCTGCCCATCGCCGACGACGCCGTGCCCGTGTAAGTTGAGTCACATCTTCCGCGGCAGCCCGTCGTGGTTGCCAGGAACGTCCTCCAGGGGAAACGAGCACGATGCAAAGACACCACCTCGCGTTGGCCGCAGTGTTGGCCAGCCTGATGCTTGCCGGTTGCAGCCAGTCACCGTCACCCGCCGCCGAAGGCGCCAGCGATGCACCCAGCCGCCGTTTCGGCACGATCGACTTCCAGCCCTGCACGCTGTCCACGGTAGGTGCCAGTGCCAACGTGGAAGCGCAGTGCGCCACCCTGCAGGTGCCGGAGGACCGGGCCCAGCCCGCTGGCCGGGGCATCGGCCTGCGCATCGCCTGGCTGGAATCGGGCAGCAGCGGCTCCAGCCAGCCCGACCCGGTGTTCTTCCTGGCCGGTGGCCCCGGCCAGGCCGCCAGCGAAGTGGCCGTCATCGTCGATACCGCGCTGCGCCAGGTGCGCAAGCAGCGGGACATCTTCCTGGTCGACCAGCGCGGCACCGGCGGCTCCAACCCGCTCAGCTGCCTCGGCGCGGACGGAAAGGAACTGCCGATGGACGAGGACGCGGCGCCCTCCGAGGCCTTGCTGCGCGACTATGCCCAGCGATGCGCGGCTTCCCTGCAGGGACGTGCGGACGCACGTTTCTACACCACCACCGAAGCCATTGCCGACCTGGACGCGGTCCGCCAGGCCTTGGGCGTGGACCGGGTCAATCTGATCGGTGCGTCCTACGGCACCCGCGTGGCCCAGCGCTATGCGGGTACCTATCCACAGCACACCCGCAGCATCGTCATCGATGGCGTGGTGCCGAATGAGCTGGTGGTGGGCGGCGATTTCGCCAGGACGTTCGAAGACGCGATCGCCCTGCAGTCGGCGCAGTGCCGCAAGGACGCTGCCTGCAGCAGGCGCTTCCCGACCGATACCCGTGCGCAGCTGCGCAGCGTGGTCGAGACCCTGCGCCGTGCACCGGTTCCGGTCGAGTATCGCGATCCTGGCACCTACGACACCCGCAAGGATGTGCTGACACCGGACAGCGTGGTGGGCCTGGCTTTTGCGTTTTCCTACGTACCCCAGTACGCCTCATTGCTGCCGCTGGTTCTTGATGAAGCCGCGCACGGCCGCTACGCACCGCTCGCCTCGCTGGCGCGCGGTGCGAACCGCAGCATGGATTTCCAGATCAACCGTGGCATGCACTGGTCGGTGATCTGCAGCGAAGACGCGCCGCGCTACCAGGCGCCGGCCGAGGATCCCGGGCGCCTGTTCGGCAACGACGTGGCAAGTTCCTTCTTTGCCGCCTGCCCGGCATGGCCGCACCGGCCGGCACCGGCAGCCAATGCCGTGCCGCTGCGCAGTGACGTACCGGCGCTGCTGTTGTCTGGTGAACTGGACCCGGTGACCCCGCCGCGCTATGCCGAGCAGGTCCTCAAGGGCCTGCCCAATGGACGCGCGCTGGTCGCCCGTGGCCAGGGCCACGGCACGCTGACTGCCGGCTGCATGCCGCGCCTGCTCGGCCAGTTCATCGACACGACCGATGCCAAGGCGCTGGATGCCGGCTGCCTGGACACGCTGAGCTACGTGCCGGCGTTCACCTCGTTCAACGGATGGGAACCATGATCGTCGCCGACAACCTGCACAAGGCCTTCGACACCCGCACCGGCCGTATCCAGGCAGTGTCCAACGTCGGCTTCCGCGCCGAGGATGGCCGCATCACCGGCCTGCTGGGGCCCAATGGTGCGGGCAAGACCACCACCATGCGCATGCTGTACACGCTGATGACCCCCGACCAGGGCAGCATCAGCGTCGATGGTGTCGATGCTGCGCGCAATCCGGTGGAAGTGCGTCGCCATCTCGGCGTGCTGCCCGACGCGCGTGGCGTCTACAAGCGCCTGACCGCGCGTGAGAACATCGCCTACTTCGGCGAACTGCATGGCCTGTCGGCCGAGCGCATCCGCGAGCGCATCGAGGTGCTGTCGCACGCGCTGGACATGGGGGACATCCTCGACCGCCAGACCGATGGCTTCTCGCAGGGCCAGCGCACCAAGACCGCGATCGCCCGCGCACTGGTGCACGACCCGCGCAACGTCATTCTCGATGAACCGACCAACGGCCTGGACGTGATGACCACCCGCGCACTGCGCCGCTTCCTGCTGGGCCTGCGCGAAGAAGGCCGCTGCGTGATCCTGTCCAGCCACATCATGCAGGAGGTGGCCGCGCTGTGCGATCACATCGTGATCATCGCCAAGGGCACGGTGATGGCCGCCGGCAGCGCCGATGAACTGCGCGGGCAGTCCGGCGAATCCAACCTGGAGGATGCGTTCGTGAAACTGATCGGCAGCGAAGAGGGCCTGCACGCATGAGCATGATGTCGACCCTGATGACGGTGATGCGCAAGGAGCTGCGTGACCTGTCGCGCGACCGGCGTACGCTGGCGCTGACCCTGCTGTTCGGGCCGCTGCTGTACCCGCTGCTGATCCTGGGTATGGGCAAGCTGTCCGAAAGCCGCGTGCGCACGCAGATCGAGCAGCCGCTGCAGATTCCCACCATCGGCGCCGAACATGCGCCGAACCTGGTGCGCTTCCTGGCTGCCCAGGGCCTGAATACCGCTGCTGCGCCGAAGGACCTGGCCGAGGCCATCCGTTCGCAGGACATCGACGTGGCGCTGCGCATCAGCCCGGACTTCGGCAGGGACTGGGCCGATGGCAAGCCGGCGCTGGTGGAGGTGATCAGTGACAGCACACGACGTGCCGCCGAGGTGCCCACTGCGCGCCTGCAGGCGGCGTTGGCCACGTACAACGGCCAGGTAGGGGCGCTGCGGCTGATGGCGCGGGGCATCGACGCCCAGGTCGCACGGCCGCTGGACGTGGCCAGCCAGGACATGGCCAGTGCCGAAGCCAAGCGTGGCCTGATGCTGTCGGCGTTGTTGCCGATCCTGCTGACTCTCACCTCGTTCCTCGGTGGTGCCTACCTGGTGATGGACACCACCGCCGGCGAGCGTGAGCGGCAGTCGCTGGAGCCGCTGCTGGCCACGCCGGGGTCGCGCAGTGCCATTGTCAGCGGCAAGATCGCCGCCGCCTGCATGGTCGGCTTTGCCTCGCTGCTGTTGACCCTGGCCGCGTTCAAGGTGAGCGCGCAGATCGCCCCCGGCAACATCGGCCGCCAGCTCAACATGAACATCATGGCGATGGTGCAGATGCTGCTGGTGATGCTGCCGATGCTGCTGATCGGCACCTCGCTGCTGACCTTCCTGGCCGCAGCGGCCAAGAGCATGAAGGAAGCGCAGAGCCACATGACCTGGCTGATGCTTCTGCCGATGCTGCCGGGCTATGCGCTGATTGCCTACCCGGTGAAGAGCCAGCTGTGGCAGTACGCCGTGCCGTTCCTGTCGCAGAACCAGATGCTGCTGAAGGTGATCCGCCACGAGACCATCACACCCGCGGTCTGGGCCATCTACCTCGGCGCCAGCCTCGGCCTGGCCGCCGTGCTGTGGTTCGCCGCCGTGCGCCGTTATCACAACGAGCGCCTGGCCATCTCCGGCTGACCGCAGAGATAGCGCTGGGCTGTGCCCGGCGGATATGAAACGAGGCCCGGTCATGCCGGGCCTCGTTGTTTTCAGGATTGGGTTGCCTGCCAAGTGGCGAAGCGCTGGGCAATCACCGGCGCCAGGCGGTCGAAGTTCTCCCAGGTATCGGCGACGTGGTACAGATCCGGGACATTGGCGCCCAGCTGTTCCTCATAGTCGTCCAGGTACTGGCCATTCTCGAGGTCGTAGTACGCAGCGGTGAACGTGTTGGCTTCATCACTGATCAGATCGTCGACGAATTTGCCGTCGCTGCACTCCAGCAGGAACAGGCCTGGCGTCGTTCTGCGTTCCAGCAGCGCTTGCAGGTCTTCTTCTGCGTCTTCCGCGAGTTCCGCGCTTGCCATTCCCTGTAGCAGCAGCCACGCCAGGTACATGCCAATGTGAGTAGCCCCAGCCTCTGCAGGAAGATCCGTGGGGAAATCACCGCCGGAATGCCAGCTGGCGTCGTCGTACTTCATCTGTTCTTCCCTTGAGATCGACAGCGAGCTTAGGAGGTGCGGAAAGGCGGCGGTAGTGCCGAATGCGTCAGTCCTTTCCATACCGCGCAGGCGTCACCCCCATCTCGCGCTTGAACACGGCGATGAAGGCGCTGGGCGTGTCGTACCCCATCGACAGCGCGACGCTGATCACCGGCTCGCCGGACAGCAGGCGTGGCAGCGCCAGCAGCACCCGCAGGCGTTGCCGCCACTGGCTCAGCGTCATGCCGGTCTCGGCCAGCCAGTGGCGGGCCAGGCTGCGGCCGGACAGGCCACTGCTGACGGCCCAGTCCTCGACGGTGCGGTTGTCGTGCGGCGCGCGAGCCAGCGCGGCGGCGATCCGGCCCAGGCGCCGGTCACGCGGTTGTGGCAGGGCCAGCGGCAGCGGCGTGCTGGCGGCAATCTCATCGGCGATCACGCCGGCCAGGCGTGCCTGCGCAGCATCCAGTGGCGCATGGGGCCATTGCAGCGCACGTGCTGTCGCCGCCTGCAGCAGCGCATTGGGCTGGAAGATGCGTGGTGTGGCGGGCAGACCCAGGCAGGCCTCCGCGTTGAAGTACAGGCTCCAGCCATTGAACCCGTCTGCGCCCAGCAGCGCGTGGGGCAGCAACGGCGGTATCCAGGCGACGTGACCTGCGGGCAGCAGCCAGTGCAGGTCGTCGGCGGCGATCCGCAGCAGCCCCTGGTGCGCACCCAGCAGCTGCCCACGCGCATGCCGGTGGCGGGCCGTGCGACGCTTGCCGAGCTGGTGCAGCCGGGCCGCCAGCACCACCGGTCCATCGGTGGCATCGGCCAGCGCGGGGTCGAGCAATGCGGCGGTTGTCTGATCTGCCATATCGATTGGCAGTTATACGGCAGAAACGTCGCCTCCGGGCCCCGACACTGGGGCCCACTTCAACGGAGCGCTTCCCCATGCAGCCACACGACATCCTCCCCGACCATCAGAACGACGTGCAGGTGAACGGCCTCACCGTGCGCAAGGGCAGTGTCGGCGCCTTCCTGGCCAGCGTCCGTGACTGGCAGGATCCCGCCAGCGATGTTGCCACCCGTTCCACTGCCGAAGCCGACCTGCGTGCGCTGCTGCCGGGCCTGCACGCGTTGGGCCTGTTCCAGGTGCTGACGGCGCGCGATCCGGCACTGCAACACCTGATCGATGGAGCGGCCTGAAACGGACAAGGCCCGGACATGCCGGGCCTTGGCGTCATTGCAGGGGCAGAAACGACTTAATCCCCTCCGTCCCCTTTTTCGTTCAGTTGTTGCCCGGCGCGAACACCAGCGTACGGCGGGTGGTCACCGGCGCGCTGACCGGCTCGAAGCGCCAACGCTTGACCGCGTTCAGGGCTTCACGGTCGAACACGCGTCCCGGCGTCGCACGCAGCACGCGAGCGTTCACCACCGAGCCGTCAGTGCCGACGGTGATCTCCACCAGCACTTCGCCGGAGGTTCCCGAACGCAGCGCTTCGCCCGGATAGCGCGGCGCCGGTGTGCTGACCGGGCGCAGGGTGGGCGCTGCCGGTGCGGCGGCCTGGCGTGCGGCGCTGGCCTGCTGGGCGGCAGCCTGCTGCTGCTTCTGCTCGGCCTCGCGGCGGGCGGCGGCCTGGCGCTCGGCTTCCTGGCGCTCGTTGTCGCGGCGCGCGGCATCCTGCTGCGCGGCAATCTGCTTGGCGGCGTCGGCTTCCTTGGCGCGCTGCTCGCTCAGGCGCTGCTGCTCGGTCTGCTGCTTGCTGCGGTCCTCGGCGTCCTTCTTGGCCTTCTCGGCTTCCGCTTCGGTGCGCTTGGCTGCGTTCTGCACGCCCTTGGCCAGGCCGTCCTTCAGGCGCGGCAGGGCCGGCGCGGATGCATCCACCTTCTCGATCAGTGCCACCAGGCGCTGCGCTTCGGTGTAGTCCTCGCGGCCCAGGTGTTGCTCGGCGGCGATCAGGGTGTACGGCAGCAGGTCGGTCAGTGCGCTCTTCACCGAGGCGTCGTCCGGCGTCTTGTCACGCAGGGCGAGGTAGTACTCGATGGCGTTGTCGCCGGCCGGTGCATACATGCGGTTCTCGCGCAGCGCCTGGCTGGCCGACTCGCGCAGCTGCTCGGTGCCCATGGACTGCACCTTGGCAGCAACCGCCGGTGCGGCGGGTGCGGCAGCGGCAGGCGCCGTGGCGGCAGCAGGCGCTGCGGATTCTTCCTTGCCCGAGCAGGCGGCCAGTGCCAGTGCCAGGGCAACCGGCAGCCACCGGCGCGCGGCGGTGATCGTTGAGACGTGCGACATCCTGCTCCCCTCTAGAAGACGACGTGACGTAAATCATTGATACGCATGGCCGGGACCTGCGGTCCGGGCGCAGCAGGGTGACGTTTCCCGACGCCACCGCCGGCAACGGCGAGGGTGCAATCTAGCATCCCGGCCACCGCCGCGCACAAGGGACGGTGGCCGGAATGGGGCAGCGGCGGTCAAGCCGCTGGCGGCGGCGACCTCAGTGGTCGTGTGCCTTGTCGTGCGACCTGCTGTGGCTGTTGGACATCAGCTTGTCGGTCCAGGCGATGCCGATCGCCGACAGGATGAACACGCAGTGGATGATGGTCTGCCACAGCACGCCATCCTGGGTCAGCATCGAGCAGCGGGCGACACCGATGTTGGCAGCGGCCACGCTCATCTGCTCCGGCGTGCACAGCGGGATGCCGCCCAGCGCACCGCTGGCGATGAAGGTCTTCAGCAGGTGGATCGAGGAGATGCCGATGATCGCCATCGCCAGCTTCACCTTCAGCACGCTGGCATTGACGTGGCTCAGCCATTCCGGCTGGTCCGGGTGGCCTTCCAGGCGCAGGCGCGAGACGAAGGTCTCGTAGCCGCCGACGATCACCATCACCAGCAGGTTGGAGATCATCACCACGTCGATCAGGCCCAGCACGATCAGCATGATCTGCTGCTCGCCCATCGACACCGAGTGCGAGATCAGGTGCCACAGTTCCTTGCCGAACAGGAACACGTAGACGCACTGCGCCACGATCAGGCCCAGGTACAGCGGCAGCTGCAGCCAGCGTGAGGCGAAGATCAGCGTGGACAAGGGGGAGAGCGGCGGGCGGTTTGCACTCATGCGAGGGATGCTGCGTTGCGGGGGAGAGGCGAGGTTACCGGCCCGCCATGACGGTGCCAACCCAACTCACGCACTAGACTTCAGGTTCCTTTCTGCACCCCGAGCCGCCGCCATGATCGACCTGTATTACTGGCCCACCCCGAACGGCCACAAAGTGACCCTGCTGCTGGAAGAAACCGGCCTGGAATACCGCATCCACCCGGTCAACATCGGCTCGGGCGACCAGTTCCAGCCGGAATTCCTGGCGATCTCGCCGAACAACAAGATGCCGGCCATCGTCGACCAGGCCCCGGCCGATGGCGGTGCTCCCCAGAGCGTGTTCGAGTCCGGCGCGATCCTGCTGTACCTGGCCGAGAAGACCGGCCGCTTCCTGCCCAGCGACCCCCGCGGCCGCGTCACCACCCTGGAGTGGCTGTTCTGGCAGATGGCCGGCCTGGGCCCGATGAGCGGCCAGATGGGCCACTTCAACGTATACGCGCCTGAAAAGATCCCGTATGCCATCGAGCGCTACGACAACGAAGTGCGCCGCCTGCACGGGGTGATGGACAAGCGCCTGGCCCAGCACGCCTTCCTGGCCGGCGACGAGTACACCATCGCCGACATGGCCAGCTACCCGTGGATCGGCGCCTACGACAAGCTGCCGGTGGATTTCACCGCGTTCCCGAACCTCAAGCGCTGGCATGAAGCCATTGCCGCACGCCCGGCCACCCAGCGGGCCTATGCCCTGCGCCAGCAGGAGAACCCCAACGCCGGCAAGCCGCTCAGCGACGAGGAGCGCAAGCACCTGTTCGGCCAGCGCTGACCGCCTCGGGGTCGGATCCCTTTGCAGCGCAAAGGGCTCTGACCCCAGCACCAGGCCATGGGCAGAAGGTCATGCTGCCTTCCCGCACAGGCTTGGTTAGGATGGGGGACGACCGCTCCGCGTCCATCGCGGGGGCGGACCTGCCGTTTGCCGGGATCCTCCATGCGCCACCTGTTCGCTTCGCTCGCCCTCATGCTCGCCACCAGTACCGCCGCCCACGCTGAAAAGCTGACCCTGGAAGCCATCACCGGCCCGTTGCCGTTGTCCGGCCCAACCCTGATGAAGCCGAAGGTGGCGCCCGACGGTTCGCAGGTCAGCTTCCTGCGCGGCAAGGACAGCGACCGCAACCAGCTGGACCTGTGGACCTACGACATCGACAGTGGCCAGACCCGGTTGCTGGTTGATTCCAAGGTGGTGCTGCCCGGCACCGAGACCCTCAGCGACGAGGAGAAGGCCCGCCGCGAGCGCCAGCGCATCGCCGCGATGACCGGCATCGTCGATTACCAGTGGTCGCCGGACGCGCAGCGCCTGCTGTTCCCGCTGGGCGGCGAGCTGTACCTGTACGACCTCAAGCAGCAGGGCCAGGCGGCGGTGCGCCAGCTGACCCATGGTGAAGGCTTCGCCACCGACGCCAAGCTGTCGCCCAAGGGCGGCTTCGTCAGCTTCATCCGCGGCCGCAACCTGTGGGTGATCGACCTGGCCAGCGGCAGGCAGCTGCAGCTGACCCGCGACGGCAGCACCACCATCGGCAACGGCGTTGCCGAGTTCGTCGCCGACGAGGAAATGGATCGCCACACCGGTTACTGGTGGGCGCCGGACGATTCGGCGATTGCCTTTGCCCGCATCGACGAATCCCCGGTACCGGTGCAGAAGCGCTACGAGGTCTATGCCGACCGCACCGACGTGATCGAGCAGCGTTATCCCGCCGCCGGCGATGCCAACGTGCGCGTGCAGCTGGGCGTGATCGCACCGGCCGCCGATGCGCAGCCGCGCTGGGTCGACCTCGGCAAGGAACAGGACATCTACCTGGCCCGCGTGGACTGGCGCGATGCGCAGCACTTGAGCTTCCAGCGCCAGTCGCGTGACCAGAAGCAGCTGGACCTGGTGGAAGTGGCACTCGACTCCAACCGCCAGCGCGTGCTCGCCCACGAAACCAGCCCGACCTGGGTGCCGCTGCACAACAGCCTGCGTTTCCTCGACGATGGCAGCGTGCTGTGGTCGTCCGAACGCACCGGCTTCCAGCACCTGTACCGCATCGACAGCAAGGGCAAGGCCACCGCGCTGACCCACGGCAACTGGCCAGTGGACGAGCTGCTGGCGGTCGATGAAAAGGCTGGCAAGGCCTACTTCCGCGCCGGCATCGAGACCTCGCGCGAAAGCCAGATCTACGCGGTGTCGCTGCAGGGCGGTGAGCCGCAGCGCCTGTCGAAGGCGCCGGGCATGCACAGCGCCAGCTTCGCCCGCAACGCCAGCGTCTACGTGGACAGCTGGTCCAACAGCACCACGCCGCCGCAGATCGAACTGTTCCGCGCCAATGGCGAGAAGATCGCCACCCTGCTCGAGAACGACCTGGCCGATCCCAAGCATCCGTATGCGCGCTACCGCGATGCGCAGCGCCCGGTGGAGTTCGGCACGTTGATGGCTGCCGACGGCAAGACCCCGCTGAACTACAGCCTGATCAAGCCGGCCGGCTTCGATCCGTCCAAGCGCTACCCGGTGGCCGTGTACGTCTATGGTGGCCCGGCCAGCCAGACCGTCACCGACAGCTGGCCCGGCCGTGGCGACCACCTGTTCAACCAGTACCTGGCCCAGCAGGGCTACGTGGTGTTCTCGCTGGACAACCGTGGCACCCCGCGCCGTGGCCGCGACTTCGGTGGTGCGCTGTATGGCAAGCAGGGCACGGTGGAAGTGAGCGACCAGCTGCGCGGCGTGGCCTGGCTGAAGCAGCAGCCATGGGTGGACCCGGCGCGCATCGGCGTGCAGGGCTGGTCCAACGGCGGCTACATGACCCTGATGCTGCTGGCCAAGGCTTCGAACCAGTACGCCTGTGGCGTGGCCGGTGCGCCGGTGACCGACTGGGGCCTGTACGACAGCCATTACACCGAACGCTACATGGACCTGCCGGCGCGCAATGAAGCGGGTTACCGCGAAGCGCGCGTGCTGACCCATATCGATGGCCTGCGCTCGCCGCTGCTGCTGATCCACGGCATGGCCGACGACAACGTGCTGTTCACCAATTCGACCAGCCTGATGAGCGCGTTGCAGAAGCGTGCACAGCCGTTCGAGCTGATGACCTACCCGGGTGCCAAGCATGGCCTGTCCGGCGCCGATGCCCTGCATCGCTACCGCGTGGCCGAAGCCTTCCTGGGACGTTGCCTCAAGCCCTGATCCAGCAACGGGAAGGAGCCCGCCGATGACCCTGCCACCGCCGATTCCCGCCCATGACCCGGCATCCGCCGGTTGGTGGTGCCGCCACTGGCGCTGGGCGATGCCGTTGATGGTGGTGCTGGTGCTGGGTGGTGCAGGGGGTGTGGTGACCTGGAGCGTGCTGCGCTGGAGCGAGGCGGCACGCGAGAGCCCGCCGATGCGCGAGGCGCTGCGGCGCGCGGGCTGCAGTATTGAACTGGTGGAAGCGTTCGGTGAGCCGTTGAACATCGAGTCGATGCCGCTGGGCAGCATGCAGACTGCGATCAACGGCCAGCGTGATGTCGGCCTGACCGTAGCCCTGGAAGGACCGCATGCGCACGGACGGTTGTTCGTGCAGGGTACCCGTCGCGATGACGTGTGGGACTACCCGGTGATGTACGTGTTGGGCGAGGACAAGCAGACCTTCGACCTGACGGCGCTGGATGACGACGAGGCCGCGCAGGAGTGCGAGCTGAAGGCCTGCCGTGATCGCGGCGAATGCCCGCTGACCGCCGCGCTGTGATCTCCGGGGGCAAGCGACTGCGGGACGTCGACTGGGTAGAGTCGACTGTCAGTCGACTGCTCTTCGATCAGACAGCGAAAAACCCCGCGCTGCGCGCGATAGTCGACTGACAGTCGACTCTACCCCCGCCAGGTTTCCGCGGAGCCCGGCTGCACAACCAGCCCGCCATGACTTCCCGCCGATTGTCGCCATCGCCGTGAGCGCGTAGGGTGCGGGCAACCCTTTGCTGGAGTGTCCCATGAAGCCGATTGCGCTCGCCGTTGCCCTGGCCCTGACTGCCGCACCGCTGCTGTCCGCACCACCGGCGCTGGCGGCACCCTCCGCCAAGGCCACCACCCCGGCCAGCCCGGCCTGGGTCGCCCGCAGCAATGCGCTGGCGCAGATTCTGCTGGACGCCCAGGGCCCGTTCCAGCCGGAGGAAACCGGCTTCTTCGGCGTGCCCGGCTACGACGACAAGGTGGCCGATCTCGGCCCGGACAACGGCAAGCGCTACCGCGCTGCCATGGCCAAGGCACGTGACGAACTGAAGGCAAAGCTGGCCGTCGAGAAGGATCCCAATGTCCGCCAGGACTTGGAAATCATGATCCACGCCGCCAGCCAGAACATCGAAGGCAGCGAGCTCAACGAGAAGTACCTGCTGCCGTGGAGCGATGCGCCGCAGACCGTGTTCAGCGGCCTCAACCTGCTGCTGTCCGACCAGGTGCCGGTCGAGCGCCGGGCCAAGGCGGTCGACCGCCTCAAGGCCTATGCCGGCCTGCAGCCGGGCGGCACCGCCTTCACCACGCTGGCGCGCCAGCGCTACGAGGAACGGCTGGAGGACAGCAGCCTGTTGCAGCCGACGAAGATTGAAGTGCAGCAGTCGCTGGACAACGTCGAGACCTACATCACCGGTATCGAGTCGCTGCTGAAGAAGTACCAGATTGCCGGCGCCGATGAAGCAATGAAGGCGCTGGCCGGGCAGATGAAGGACTACGCCGCCTGGACCCGCAAGGAGGTACTGCCGAAGGCACGTGCCGACGCACGCCTGCCGGCGCCGTTGTACGCCTACCAGCTCAAGCAGGTCGGCATCGACATCGACCCGAAGCTGCTGATGCAGCGCGCGCAGCTGGAGTTCATGGAAACCCGCTCGGCGATGCAGCAGCTGGCACCGCTGGTGGTGAAGGACAAGGGGCTGAAGGTGGCCGACCCGAGCGATCCGGTGGCGGTGATCCGCGCGCTGAAGGCCGACAAGATCGCCGACGACCATCTGGAAGGTCACTATCGCAAGGTGATCGATGCGATCGATCCGCTGATCCGCGAGCACGCCATCGTCGACGTGCCCAAGCGCGCCATGCAGATGCGCCTGGGCTCGGCCGCCGAGAGTGCGGCCAGCCCGGCTCCGCACTTCCTGCCGGCCCCGCTGGTCAACAACACCGGGCAGCAGGGCACCTTCGTGCTGCCGCTGGGCAACCCGGCAGCGGGCCCGGGCGCGCAGTACGACGACTTCAACTTCGGTGCGGCAGCATGGACGCTGAGCGCGCATGAAGGCCGCCCCGGCCACGAGCTGCAGTTCACCGCGATGGTCGAGCGTGGTGTGTCGCTGGCACGCACCATGTTCGCGTTCAATTCGGTGAACGTGGAAGGCTGGGCGCTGTACGCCGAAGCCGAGATGGTGCCGTACGAGCCGTTGGACGGGCAGATGATCGCCCTGCAGTTCCGCCTGCTGCGCGCCGCGCGCGCGATGCTCGACCCGATGCTCAACCTCGGCCTGACCGACCGTGCCAACGGCGAGCGCGTGCTGATGGAGCAGGTCGGCCTGTCCAAGGCGATGGCCACCCAGGAACTGGACCGCTACATGGTGCGGATGCCGGGCCAGGCCGGTAGCTACTTCTACGGCTACACCCGCATCCTGGAACTGCGCATGCAGACGGAACTGGCGCTGGGTGCGAAGTTCGACCGCCTGGCGTTCAACAACTTCCTGCTCGACCAGGGCCTGCTGCCGCCGGACCAGCTGGCCGACGCGGTGAACAAGGTATTCGTGCCGAAGTACAAGCGCTGAACACCCTCCGGTAGTGCCGGCCGCTGGCCGGCAACCGGTGTTGGTAGATGCCGACCTTGGTCGGCGCTGTGGGTTCGTGCCAACCAAGGTTGGCACCCACCAGAGCGATGTGTTGGCTGTTGCAGGGATGTGCCGGCCAGCGGCCGGCACTACCTGCGGTGACGCTGCTGCGTCACCGCTGCGGGGTAATCACCTGTGTCGGCAACCGCGCCGGCGGTGCCGGATTCGGCACCCAGATCGCGACGCCCGCGGCGCGCTTCTGCGTGGTCGGAATCCCGATGCCGACGCCACCACCGACGTGCGAGCCGAACGTGCCCGCGCCCACCGACATGCCTACCGGCGAACCGCTGCTGCCCAC
Source organism: Stenotrophomonas sp. YJH_SMC_54 (assembly GCF_059368435.1). Classification (NCBI taxonomy): domain Bacteria; kingdom Pseudomonadati; phylum Pseudomonadota; class Gammaproteobacteria; order Lysobacterales; family Lysobacteraceae; genus Stenotrophomonas; species Stenotrophomonas sp. YJH_SMC_54. The sequence goes on from NZ_JCAFRS010000009.1 coordinate 156,573, forward strand.
GCCCATCAGCACCACGCCGTTGGCGCCCAGCGCTGCGGCTTCACGCTTCAGGCGGGCCACGGCGGCGTCGGTCTGGCCCTGGGTGCCGAAGCCGACGGCGGAAGACGATTCCAGCTGGGCGATTTCCTGGGAGCCGGCCGGTGGCGTCGAATAGATCTGCACCAGCGCCGGATCGATCGGTGCGCGCGCGCGGCCCAGCATCACCTTGGAGGTGCTGGCACAGCCGGCGGCGACCAGCAGCGTGGCCGCCAACGCGGCCCAACGGATGTTCATGGCACTTCCCCTGCAGGACTGGTTGCGATGATCGGCGGGCCACTCTGAATCGGCGCCAACACCCGGGCCGGGGCACGCACGACAGCACGCTAGCACGGGCCGGGTGACAGCCCCGCCAATGGCAGTAGGCGGCGGCAACGGGAACGATTATGGTGGGGCCAGGAACCAACTGCGGGAGAGCGGCATGGGTGTGATCAGTCTGTTGTGGGGCGTATTGGCGCTGTTGTGGATGATCCTGGCGTTGATTCCGCTGCTGGGCTGGGGCAACTGGTTCCTGATCCCGTTCGCCGCGGTCGGTGCGGTGATCGCCGCGCTGGGCATCCTGTTCACCCACCCGAGCAAGCGTGGTCGGGCGTGGGCCGGATTGGTCCTGAACGGTATCGTGGTGGTGGTCGGCATCCTGCGTCTTGGCCTGGGCGGCGGCGTGGTCTGAGCCCGGTCCCGGGTGCGACAGGGCGTCGCAGGCACACGGCCGATGGCCGGGCGGGGGCGTACAATGAATGGCTGCGCGAGCCCCCCGCGTGCCTGTGAATCCGCGCCCCGCGCGGCTGCCCCATGATCATCCGACCCCGTCCCCACGGCTGGCAACTTCTGTACATCCTGCGCGGTTCGATCGTCAAAGCGATCGCGCCGAAGGTGCTGGCCATCCTGATCCTGTCCATCGCCGTGGCTGCGGTGGTCGAACTGGCGCCCCCCACCGGCATCGAACGCGTGTCGGTGACCCCGTTCACCCTGCTTGGCCTGGTGCTGTCGATCTTCCTCAGCTTCCGCAACAGCGCCTGCTACGACCGCTGGTGGGAAGGACGCAAGCTGTGGGGCCAGCTGGTCTACGAATCGCGTTCGCTGGCGCGCCAGGTAAACCTGCTGCTGGCCGACGACGCGGGCCGTCGTCGTCGCGTCGCCTACCTCACCACCGCGTTCGCCCATGCGCTGGCGGCGCGACTGCGTGGTCGCATCGTCGCCCTGGCAGCACTGCCGTGGCTGGACAAGCGCCAGCGCGAACAGCTGGGCCAGCGCGAGAACGTGCCCGATGCACTGCTGGCGATGATCGCGGCCGAACTGGCGCATGCGCTGCGCGCCGGCCAGCTCGAGCCCATCCTCTACACCCAGCTGGAAGAGCGCCTGCACGCGATGTCGTCGATCCAGGCCGGCTGCGAGCGCATCCTCACCACGCCGCTGCCGTTCGCCTACACCCTGCTGCTGCACCGCTGCGCGTGGATGTTCTGCGTGCTGCTGCCGTTCGGCCTGGCCAGTTCGCTGGGCTGGGGCACGCCGGTGCTGTCGGCGGTGCTGGCCTATGCCTTCTTCGGCCTGGACCAGCTGGGCGAAGAAATGGAAGACCCGTTCGGCCTTGAGCCGAACGATCTGCCGCTGGACGCGCTGGTGCGCACGATCGAGATCGACCAGCTCGATGCGCTCGGCGAACGCCCGTTGCCCGAACCCCTGCTGCCGCAGGGCTACCTGTTGCAATAGCCACTCCTCGGAGCCTGCCATGTCCCACCCGCTGTACCGCCCGCGCCGCATGCGCCACGACGAGTTCTCGCGCCGCCTGATGCGCGAGAACACGCTGACCACCGACGACCTGATCTACCCGGTGTTCGTGCACGAACTGGCCGGCCGCACCGCAGTGCCGTCGATGCCGGGCGTGGAGCGGTTGTCGATCGAAGAACTGCTGAAGGTGGCCGAAGAGGCGCTGGAGCTGGGCATTCCGGTGATCGACCTGTTCCCGGTGATCGACCCGTCGCTGAAATCGCTGGATGCATCGGCGGCGTGGGCCGAGGACGGCCTGGCGCAACGCGCGATCCGCGCGCTGAAGTCGCGCTTCCCGGAACTGGGGGTGATGACCGATGTGGCGCTGGACCCGTACACCACCCACGGCCAGGACGGCATCATCGACGACAAGGGCTATGTACTGAACGACATCACTGTCGAAGCGCTGGTCAAGCAGTCGGTGTCGCATGCCGAAGCCGGCGTCGACATCGTTTCGCCGTCGGACATGATGGATGGCCGCATCGGCGCGATCCGCCGTGCGCTGGATGCCGACAACCACGTCAACGTGCGCATCATGGCTTACTCGGCCAAGTACGCCTCGGCGTTCTACGGTCCGTTCCGTGATGCGGTGGGCAGCGCGGCCAGCCTCGGCAAGGCCGACAAGAAGACCTACCAGATGGACCCGGCCAACGGCGACGAGGCCCTGCGCGAGATCGCGTTGGACCTGGAAGAAGGCGCCGACATGGTGATGGTCAAGCCGGGCATGCCGTACCTGGACCTGGTGCGCCGGGTGAAGGAGAAATTCGGTGTGCCGACCTTCGCCTATCAGGTGAGTGGCGAGTACGCGATGATGAAGGCCGCCTTCGCCAACGGCTGGCTGGACGAGCGCGCCTGCGTGCTGGAGTCGCTGCTGGGCTTCAAGCGGGCCGGTGCCGATGGCGTGCTGACCTATTTCGCGCCGCAGGTGGCGCGATGGCTGCGCGAGCGCTGACAATAGCGCCACGATAGACGGAGGACTGCGCGATGGGACCCGAACTGGGATGGATGCAATGGCTGATCTGGGGCACCGGCACGCTGGTGTTCGGCACCATCATCGTCGGTGTCTTCATCGCCGCCTGGCGCGCGGGCAAGCGTCCACCGGAGCAGCTCTCCGCCGCCCGCCACGTGGCCCGTGAGCAGGCCCTGCCGGACAGCGTGCAGGCCGAGCTGGCCGCGCTGAACCAGCGCAAGGACAATGGCCAGCTGAGCGAGATGGAGTACGAGCAGTTGCGCGCCAAGGTGTTGTCGCGCTGACGGGCAATGCCCGGGGTCGGATCCCTTTCCGCAGGAAAGGGCTCTGACCCCTGCGCGGGCGCCATCCACGCGCGGCGTGGATCTACCGCACGCACCCGGCCACCGCCGCCACCTTCGGCACCGCCAACCGGTACACGTCCACGCCACCGGCACGCGGTGCCCTGGCCGCGCTGCTGGCCACCATCATTTCGCCTGGCTTGGCGTTGTCGATCACCGGCGCGCCGGTCCAGCCGCCGGTCTGGTTGAACGACAGTCCCAACGGTTGCAGGGCCGCGCCACTCCACGCGCAGCCGCTGCTCCACACCTGTGCGGTCGTGCCGTTGCCGCGGCTGAACACCACTGCGCCATCGTTGCGCAGCCAGTCGCCGTCGGTCTCGTCATCGGCGCTGTTCAACGCTGTCAATGCGGTGGCCGGGCCGCGCATGCCCTGCACATCCAGCGTCGCCACGAACAGGTTCCAGCCGGCGCCACGGCCCTGTTGGCGGGCAAACAGCAGCCGCGTGCCGTCCGCGCTCAGGGCCGGCCCGCGCTCTTCGTGGCGTCCACCGTCGCCGGCCATGGGGTGCGCCTTGCCCAGCCGGCCATCGGCTTCCACCGCAGCCCGGTACAGCGCCAGCGCGCCTTCGCGGCCGGCGGCGAACAACAGCCAGCGGCCGTCGCGGCTGAAGTACGGATCGCGGGCCTCGCCGGCCACGCCTACCGGCAGGGCCTGCGCCTGCTGCCAGCGGCCATCGACCACGCGCGCCTCCCACAGGCCCCAGCCGGCTTCGCCGCGGCGGGCGAAGACGATGCGCCGGCCATCGGCACTGATCGTGGCGCGGCCCTCGTCGGCGCGGGTCGAGACCACGCCCATGCCTTCGATGCCGTACTCGTTCAACGCCATCGCCACGGGGGCAGAGAGTAGACTGGCGGCAAGCACCAGCAGGGGCGGGGTGATGCGCATCATCCGGGTCCGTGCACGAAAGAGCATCAGTCTAGCCAGCTTGAGGATTCCATGACCGACCGTTACGCCGTCTTCGGACACCCCGTTGCCCACTCGAAGTCGCCGCAGATCCACGCGACGTTCGGTCGCCAGGAAGGCATCGCGGTGGATTACCGCGCGATCGACCTGGCCCCGGAGGCGTTCCTGGCCGGCCTGGAGGCCTTCGCCGCCGACGGCGGTGTCGGCGCCAACGTCACCTCGCCGCACAAGGAGGCCGCGTTCTCGGTGTGCACCACCCTGACCGCACGCGCGCGCCGCGCCGGTTCGGTCAACACGCTGCTGCGCAAGGGCGACCGCTGGCATGGCGACACCACCGACGGCATCGGCCTGGTGCGTGACCTGACCGACCGCCATGGCCTGGACCTGCGTGGCCGCCGCATGTTGCTGATCGGTGCCGGTGGCTCCGCGCGAAGCGTCGCCCCGGCGCTGCTTGATGCCGGCATCACCGAGCTGGTGGTGGTCAACCGCACGCCGGAACGCGCCGATGAACTGATCGATGCGATGGGTGAGCCGGGTCGCGCGATCAGCCGCTACTGGGAAGACCTGCGTGATCTGGGTGACTTCGAACTGATCGTCAACGCCACCTCGGCCGGCCGCGACCGTGACGTCGAGTTCAAGCTGCCGCTGTCGCTGGTCAACTCGATGACCACCGCCGTCGACCTGAACTACGGCGAGGCGGCGATTGCCTTCCTGGCCTGGGCACGCGCGGCGAACTGCCGCAACACCGTGGATGGCCTGGGCATGCTGGTCGAGCAAGCCGCCGAGAGCTTCCTGCAGTGGCACGGTGTGCGCCCGCAGACCGACGAAGTCTACCAGTCGCTGCGACAGGGCTCGGCGGTGTTGGCCGGCGAGGACTGATCGATGGACGGCACAACCCTGCTGGTGACGGTGCTGAGCATGGTGGGCGTGCGCCTGCCGGTGCTGATCGCGCTGTGCGTGGGCCTGGTCTGGGTGGTCGGCGCACCGCGCGATGCCACCCGCACCGGTGCCCTGGTCGGCCTGCTGCTGTTGCTGCTGGCCAGCCTCGGCGGCATGGCGGCGGGCATCCTGCCGATGTGGATGGTCCGCAGCGGTGATTTCAGTGCCGTGTCGAGCTTGAGTGCCATCCTCGGCGTGCTGCATTTCGCGCTGGCGATGGTCGAGGCCATCGGTGTGGTGCTGGTGGTGTGGGCGCTGGTGCGCCTGCTGCGTACCCGTACGCTCCCGGCCGCCTGACCGGTCGCGCCGGGCCATGCCCGGCGTATCTGCCCCTGGGATGGTCCGGTCATTGGACCGGGACCGCCAGCGGGCGTCGTCGCTGGCCCGTTCAGGGTCCCAGCGGCGGTGAATGCGGCCGGCCATGCGACAATGCCCGGCCTGATCCAGCTACGGTAATTCCCGGCGTGACCGAAACCGTCGCCGCTCCGCGCACCCTCGATGACACCTTGAAGGACGCGATCCGCAAGGCGTACACGACGCTGCAGGCCAATACCCCCGGCTTTTCCACCCGTCGCTCGCAGAGCCAGATGATCGGCGTGGTGTCGCGTGCGCTGTCGAAAAGCGGTGGCGTCGGCGTGGTCGAGGCGCCCACCGGCGTCGGCAAGAGCCTGGGCTACCTCACCGCAGGCGTGCCGATCGCATTGGCCAGCAAGAAGAAGCTGGTGATCAGCACCGGCACCGTGGCGCTGCAGTCGCAGCTGGTCGAGCGCGATATCCCGAATTTCCTGAAAGCCACCGGCCTGGAGGCGACCGTGGCGCTGGCCAAGGGCCGTACCCGCTACCTGTGCACGCGCAATGCCGCCGAGGCGCAGGGCGAGGGCTCGCAGGGCGGCATGTTCGAGGATGACGCGCCGCTGTTCGACCGGCCGCTGGCGCCGATCGAAATGGACATCGCCAAGCGCCTGACCGACGCCTTCACCAGCGGCAGCTGGGATGGCGATATCGACAACGCACCGGAGACCATCAGCCCCGGCCTGCGCAGCCGCATCACCACGCCGGCTTCGGGTTGCGCCGGGCGCCGTTGTGCGTACTCGGCACAGTGCGCGGTGCTGCGTTCGCGCAACACCGTGCGTGACGCGCAGATCGTGGTCACCAATCACGCGCTGCTGCTGTCGGCGCTGTCGATCGGCGACAGCGACAACGGCCAGCCGTTGATCGCGCCGCCCTCGGACATGCTGCTGGTGCTGGACGAAGGCCATCACATCGGCAACGTGGCGATCGACCAGGGCGCGGCCAGCCTGGCGCTGGACGAGATGGCCAAGCGTACCGGCCGCCTGCAGATCCTGATCGCTGGCGCCTACCGCGCGGTGGACAAGGATCGCCTTGGCAACCTGCTGCCGAACGAAGCGATCGAGGTGGCCAGCAACGTGGCCAAGCAGCTGCGCGCGTTCCGCGATCATATCGAGCGCGTGTGGATGCCGGCGCCGGCGGACGAAGAGCCGATGTGGCGCGCGGCCAATGGGCGACTGCCCGAGGCCTGGCGCGAGCCGATCGAGGCGTTGGCTGACGATACCCGCAGCCTCTACAACTGGGCGCACGCCGCCACCGCGCAGGTGGCCAAGGGCAAGCCGGACGATGCCGCGCGCGAGCGCCTGCAGCGCAACCTGGGCATGGCGCTGGAAATGATCGAGCAGCAGTACAACCTGTGGCAGGCCTGGCGTCGCGAAGACAAGGACGGTGCGCCGCCGATGGCGCGCTGGGTCACCGCCACCCGCGACGGCGACCTGGTGCTGCACGGCTCGCCGGTTTCGGCCGCGCACGTGCTGCGCAAGCTGCTGTGGGATGAAGTGGACTCGGTGGTGATGACCTCGGCGACGCTGACCGGCGGTGGCGACTTCCAGTCGCTGGCGATCGACAACGGCATTCCGGAAGAGGCCGAGATGGTCTCGCTGTCCTCGCCGTTCGACCTGCCCAACCAGGCCGAGCTGATCGTGCCGAAGTTCCCGGTCACCCCGGACGACCGCGAAGGCCACCCGCGCGAAGTAGCGCGCTACCTGGATACCGAACTGGACTGGGCCAAAGGCTCGATGGTGCTGTTCACCTCGCGCTGGAAGATGGAGAAGGTGGCTGGGCTGATGTCGGCCGCGCGCCGCAAGCAGGTGCTGGTGCAGGGCGAGATGTCCAAGACCCGGCTGATCGACGAGCACCTGCGCCGCGTGGCCGCAGGCGAGGGTTCGGTGCTGTTCGGACTGAACTCGTTCGGCGAAGGCCTCGACCTGCCCGGTGAAGCCTGCACCACGGTGGTGATCACCCAGGTGCCATTCGCGGTTCCGACCGATCCGCAGACCGCCACCCTCAGCGAATGGTTCGAGGGGCGTGGGCTGAATGCCTTCAATCTGATCGCCATTCCGCATGCGTTGCGCACGCTGACCCAGTTCGCAGGCCGCCTGATCCGCACTTCCACCGACACCGGCCGCGTGATCATCCTCGATTCGCGGCTGCTGACCCGCCGCTACGGCAAGCGCATCATCGACGCGCTGCCGCCGTTCAAGCGTGTGATCGGCTGACCGGTAGTGCCGGCCGCTGGCCGGCAAAAAGGGGACGGAGGGAATTAAGTCGTTTTAGGCACAAACGACTTAATTCCCTCCGTCCCCTTTTCCCAGATGCCGGCCAGCGGCCGGCATTACCGTATGGCGGTCAATCGCCCAGAAGCGCGGTGTTGCGTACGGCACCCTTGTCGGCGCTGGTGGCCAGCAGGGCGTAGGCCTTCAGCGCGCTGGTGACCTTGCGTGGGCGCGGTGCGCGCGGCTTCCAACCACGCGCATCGGCGTCGCTGCGGCGCTGGGCCAGCACGGCCTCGTCCAGCAGCAGGTCGATGCGGCGGGCCGGAATGTCGATGCGGATGCGGTCGCCATCTTCCACCAGGCCGATGACACCGCCGCTGGCGGCTTCCGGCGAGACATGGCCGATCGACAGGCCGGAGGTGCCGCCGGAGAAGCGGCCATCGGTGAGCAGTGCGCACTGTTTGCCCAGCCCCTTCGATTTCAGGTAGCTGGTCGGGTACAGCATCTCCTGCATGCCGGGGCCGCCCTTCGGGCCTTCGTAGCGGATCACCACCACCTCGCCGGGTTGCACTTCGTCGGCGAGGATGCCGGCGACGGCGGCGTCCTGGCTTTCGTAGACGCGCGCGGAGCCTTCGAACACGTGGATCGACTCGTCCACGCCGGCGGTCTTCACCACGCAGCCATCCACGGCCAGGTTGCCGCGCAGCACGGCGAGGCCGCCTTCCAGCGAATACGCATGCTGCAGCGAGCGGATGCAGCCTTCGGCGCGGTCCACGTCCAGCGTCGGCCAGCGCGTGGCCTGGCTGAAGGCCTCCTGGGTGGGAATGCCGGCTGGACCGGCCTTGAAGAAGGTATGCAGGGTGTCGTTGTCACTGCGCACCACGTCCCAACGTTCCAGCGCCTCGGCCAGGCTGGCGCTGTGCACGGTCGGCACCGTGGTATCGAGCAGGCCGGCGCGGTCCAGTTCACCCAGGATGCCGAACACGCCGCCGGCGCGGTGCACGTCTTCGATGTGGTACTTCGGCGTGTTCGGCGCCACCTTGCACAGCTGCGGCACGCGACGCGACAGCGCGTCGATGTGGGTCAGGTCGAAGTCGACCTCCGCTTCCTGCGCGGCGGCCAGCAGGTGCAGGATGGTGTTGGTGGAGCCGCCCATGGCGATGTCGAGGGTCATCGCATTGGCAAATGCCGCCTGGGTGGCGATGCCGCGCGGCAGCGCGCTCGGGTCTTCGCCGCCATACCAGCGATGGCAGAGTTCGACGATCAGGCGGCCGGCACGGCGGAACAGCGCCTCACGGTCGGCGTGGGTGGCCAGCGTGGTGCCGTTGCCGGGCAGTGACAGGCCCAGCGCTTCGGTCAGGCAGTTCATCGAGTTGGCGGTGAACATGCCCGAGCAGGAGCCGCAGGTGGGGCAGGCACTGCGTTCGAACGCTGCCACCTTCTCGTCGGAAGCGCTGTCATCGGCAGCCACCACCATCGCATCGACCAGGTCCAGCTTGTGCTCGGACAGCTTGGTCTTGCCCGCTTCCATCGGTCCGCCGGAAACGAACACCACCGGGATGTTGAGGCGCAGCGCTGCCATCAGCATGCCGGGGGTGATCTTGTCGCAGTTGCTGATGCACACCAGCGCGTCGGCGCAGTGCGCGTTGATCATGTACTCCACGGCGTCGGCGATGATCTCGCGGCTGGGCAGCGAATACAGCATGCCGTCGTGGCCCATCGCGATGCCGTCGTCCACGGCGATGGTGTTGAATTCCTTGGCGACGCCGCCGACCTGCTCGATCTCGCGCGCGACCAGCTGGCCGAGGTCCTTCAGGTGCACGTGGCCGGGCACGAACTGGGTGAAGGAGTTGGCGATGGCGATGATCGGCTTGTGGAAGTCGCCATCCTTCATGCCGGTGGCACGCCACAGGGCGCGGGCGCCGGCCATGTTGCGGCCGGCGGTGGAGGTGCGGGAACGGTATTCGGGCATGGCTGGCGGAACGGGCGGGCCGTACGACGTGGGGGTCAGCCGATCATGGCCAATTTTTTCGGTTGCTGCTGCAACCACCGGGGAGAGAGCGGCAGGGCTGCGCCCTGCACCCGGGGTAGTGCCGGCCGCTGGCCGGCAACCTCAACAGCAACAGCTGGGCTATCCGTGGGATGGCGGGGTGGGTCCGGCTGCGGGGGACGGCGCAAGTACGTCCATGTAGCCTCGGTCGCGCCATCCATGGCGCTCACGCCCCCGCAACCGGACCCACCCCGCCTTCGACAGTTTCCTGCGATCTGACGGGGTCGGATCCCGTTGCTGCGCGACGGGCTCTGACCCCCGATTCCTGATTGGAGCGACGAAAATGAAAGTCCGTTCATCTTTCGGACTTTGCCGATTCCGGTTGCTGGTCCGGATTTGGCATCATTGGGGCATTGATCCGTCGACAGGGCATGAGGCCATGAAACGTTCCCGCACCACCGCGCTGCTGCTGATGAGCGCCGCGCCGCTGCTGTTCACCGCCTGCCAGAAGGAGCCGGAGGTGAAGGTGCAGGAAGGCCTGTACACGTCGGTCGAGGCCTGCACCGAGGCCACCGGCGATCCGTCGTCGTGCCGCAATGCCTTCGCCGAAGCGCAGAAGCAGGCCGCCGATGCGGCGCCGAAGTACGCCAGCAGGGAAGCCTGCGAGAAGGATTACAAGCCGGAGCAGTGCGTGCAGCAGCACACCTCGGCCGGTACCTCGTTCATCGGCCCGATGATGATGGGCTTCTTCATGTCGCAGATGCTGAGCAACCGCGGAGGCCTGGCACCGCAGGCACCGGCATCGGCGCCGGCCTACCAGGACAAGAATGCGGGTTGGGCGCGCCCGGCACCGGGTGGCACTGGTGGCCTGAACACCGCCAGCGGCATCGGCGCGGGCAAGGCCGGCCTGGCCCCGGTCACCAGCGAACCGAACCGTGCGGTCACTGCCAGCCGTGGTGGCTTCGGCAACACCAGCGCGCGTCGCAGCAGCAGCGGCAGCTACGGCGGCTGATCGACCCATGCAGCGCATCCGGATTGCCGAGCGTGCCCAATGGCGGGCGCGCGCGGAAGAGGCAGGTTTCCGCTTCCACACCATCGACGGCCAGCCGTACTGGGACGAAAGCGCGTACTACGCGTTCACCCTGCGCCAGATCGAGCAGGACATCGAAGACCCCAGCGCCGAGCTGCACCAGATGGCGCTGGACCTGGTCGGCGATGTCATCGCCAGCGAACGCTTGATGGACCAGCTGGCGATTCCGTCGCATTACCGCGACTGGATCGCCGACAGCTGGCGCCAGCGCCAGCCGCATCTGTACGGTCGCCTGGACCTGGCCTACGACGGTACTGGCCCGGCCAAGCTGTACGAACTGAACTACGACACGCCGACCTCGCTGTTCGAGGCCAGCTTCTTCCAATGGCAGTGGCTGGAAGACCAGCGCAACGCCGGTCGCCTGCCGCAGCACGCCGACCAGTTCAACGCGATTCACGAAGCGCTGGTCGAGCGTTTCGGCGAACTGGCCACGCAGCTGCCGCCGCCGCTGTACTTCAGTGCCGTGGGCAGCTCCGAAGAAGACCGCGGCACCGTCGACTATCTGCGCGACTGTGCATCGCAGGCCGGCCTGCATGGCCAGGCCATCGCCATCGAGGACATTGGCCTGTCCGAGGACGGCCGCTTCACCGCGCTGGACGATTCGGTGATCGGCACGCTGTTCAAGCTGTATCCGCTGGAAGACCTGATGGCCGAGGAATTCGGCCGCGCGCTGCCCGGCTCGGGCGTTCAGCTGCTGGAGCCGGCGTGGAAGGCGGTGTTGAGCAACAAGGGCATCCTGCCGCTGCTGTGGCAGCGCAACGTGGGCCATCCGAACCTGCTGGAAGCGCATTTCGATGACGGCAGCACGCTGGCGTCGGGCTGGGTGCGCAAGCCGCTGTTCTCGCGCGAAGGCGCGAACATCGAGATGCATCTGGCCGATGGCAGCACCCAGCGCAGCGACGGTCCCTACGATGGCCCGGCGATCATCCAGCGCGCCCATCCGCTCACCCGCTTCGAAGGCGGCTATCCGCTGATCGGCAGCTGGGTGGTGGGTGACCACGCCTGCGGCATCGGCATCCGCGAAGACGACAGCGCGATCACCCGTGACAGTGCGCGCTTCGTGCCGCATGCGATCGTTGACGAGGCGCCGACGCGGATCTACGTCTGATGGCGGTGCGGCGTTGGCCTGGCCGGCATGGGCGTTCTTCGCCCGTGCCTGGCCGGCACTTCGATGACGGGCGCAGCCTGCAGGCCTTCGCGGACCGTGTCGCGGTGCGTTGCCATCGCTGCGACACCCCCGGCTGGGTGGTCGCCAGCTGGGAACCTTACCGGTGGACCGCGCGATTCCGCTGCACCGGCTGCAGTTCTGCACTGGACAGTGGTGACTGGGTCGGTGCGGTCTACATGCTGGGCCGCCAACCTTGTGGATTCTGTGGGCATCAGTGGCTGCACGTGCGTCGTCGGGTTCCCGCTGGCGTTCCTGCACCGGCGTCCTTCGCTGCTCGATGTGCGCAATGTGATCGCAGTACCGATGTTTCGGTCTCGGTGCGTCCATTGCGTGATGCCGAGCCTACCGATCCGCACTTCGGATTGCCGCTGTGCCTGGTCGAACAGACCCGCGCAGGCCTGCTCTGGGCCTATAACGCTGAACATCTGCACGCATTGCACGAGTACGCGAGCGCGACATTGCGCGAAAGCCGCGGCCATCACCGATCCATGTTCTCGCGCCTGCCGCAGTGGATGAAGCTGGCCCGCAACCGGGTGTTGCTGCAGCGCGCGGTGGAGCGATTGCAGCGGCGATTGCTGCAGGGGTAGTGCCGGCCGCTGGCCGGCAACCGTTGCTGGTAGATGCCGACCCTGGTCGGCGCTGTGGGTTTCGTGCCAACCAAGGTTGGCACCTACCAGAGCGATGTGTCGGTAGTGCCGGCCGCTGGCCGGCAACCGCTCCCGGTATCAGAGCAACCCTTCGCGCTTCACCGCCAGATAGCGCTCCACCAGTGCACCGGGCAGGGCGTCGGCGGTCACGTCCAGCACCATCACCTTCTCGCTGCGCAGCGCTTCATGCGCTTTCGCGCGCTGCTGCAGGTACAGCGCCGCGGCGCCGGCCTGTGCCGCGTCCTCCAGCGACTGCACCTCTTCATCGAGGACAGCATCCAGTTCGCGCTCGCGCAGGCTGGCCACGCACACCAGGTGGCGTTTCTGCAGCAGGCGCACCGCCGCCAGCAGATCCTCGATGTCTTCGTCGCGCACGTTGCTGACCAGCATCACCAGCGCGCGCCGGCGCTGGCGCAGCGACACTTCGGTGGCGGCGGCCAGGTAGTCGGTGGCCACCGCGCGCGGCTGCAGATCGTAGCTGGCACGCAGCAGGTGCTCGACCGTGCCCATGCCACGCTGCGGTGCCACCCAGCGGCGCTCGCCACCGGTGGCGAACAGGCCGGCAGCATCGCCCTGGCGCAGCGCCAGGTAGGCCACCACCAGAGAGGCGTTCAATGCATGATCGAAGTGCGAGAGCCCGCCTTCGCTGGCCAGCATGCGGCGGCCACTGTCGAGCATCAGCAGCAGCTGCTGGTTCTTCTCGTCCTGGTACTCGCGCGAGACCAGCTTGCGCGCACGCGCGGTGGCCTTCCAGTCCAGCTGGCGCAGGCTGTCGCCGATGCGGTACTCGCGCATCTGGTGGAAGTCGGTGCCTTCACCACGGCGGCGCTTCACGTGTGCGCCGACCAGCCGCGAGGCCTGGTCGGCACTGAACAGGGCGAAGCGAGTGAGCGGTACGAAGTTCGGATAGACCCGCACGTCCAGCACGGGAGGCAGCGTGCGTTGCTGCCACCACAGCCGCCATGGCGAGCGCATGCGCAGGTGCACGCCGTCGAAGCGGAAGCGCCCGCGCTGCAGCGGCTGCAGGTGGTAGTGCAGGGTGGACGCGCTGCCGGGCTTCAGGCGCACGCGCTGCGGCAGCGACTCCAGCGGCCAGCCGCCGGGGACCAGGTCGAACACCTGCACCGTCATCGATGCGTCCGCCTGCAGCCGCAGCGCGGCCTCGCGGCGCACGCCCAGTGCCAGCGCTTCGGGCAGCTCACGCTGGATCTGCGGCGATGGACGCCGCGTCTGCCGCCACAGATCCATCAACGCTGGCACGGCAATCGCCACCGCCGCCAGCGCCCAGCTCCAGCGCGGCAGCAGGCCGCCCAGCACCAGGCCACCCAGGGCGGCCCAGGCCAGCAGCAGCGCCAGCAGCAGCGGGGCCGGCCTCATCGGCGCGGTGCTTCCACCTTGGCCAGCAGTGCACCCAGCACGTCGTCGGCGTCCTGGCCTTCGATCTGCAGTTCCGGTGCCAGCGCGATGCGATGGCGCAGCGCGGGGCGCGCGATGTCGCGCACGTCGTCGGGGGTGACGAAGTCACGGCCGGCCAACACCGCCTGCGCGCGCGAGGCACGTACCAGCGCGATGCTGCCACGCGGGCCAGCGCCGACCGCGATACCCGGCCACTGCCTCGTGGCCGCCACAATCCGCACCGCGTAGTCGATCACTTCGTCATCGACGGTGATCGCCGCCGTGGCACGTTGCAGTTCCAGCAGTTCGCCGGCACCGAGCACGCGCGGCACCTGGCTCAGGTCGAAATCGCTGGCGGCGCGGCCGCTGGTGATCGCGGTCACCATGCGCTTCTCGTCCTCCAGCTGCGGGTAGTCGATCAGCACCTTCAGCAGGAAGCGGTCCAGCTGTGCTTCGGGCAGCGGGTAGGTGCCTTCCTGCTCCAGCGGGTTCTGCGTGGCCAGCGCCATGAACGGCGGCGCCAGGGTGAAGGCCTTGCCTTCGATGGTCACCTGGCCTTCCTGCATCACTTCCAGCAGCGCCGACTGGGTCTTGGCCGGTGCGCGGTTGATCTCGTCGGCCAGCAGCAGGTTGGTGAACACCGGGCCGCGACGGATCTTGAAGCTCTCGCTCTTCGGGTCGTACACCGCGTGGCCACTGACGTCGCTGGGCATCAGGTCGGGGGTGAACTGCACGCGGCCGTAATCCAGTTCCAGGGCCTGTGCCAGCGCGCGCACCAGCAGGGTCTTGCCCAGCCCGGGCACGCCCTCGATCAGCACGTGGCCACCGGCCAGCAGGGCCACCAGGATCTGGTCCAGCACATCAGCCTGGCCGATGAAGGCGTGGCCGACGGCATCGCGGATGGCATCGACGCGTTCGATCAGGCGGGCGTTGGCGGCCGCCGGCAGCTCGGGGACTTCGGTCATAGCAGGGATCTCATCTGGAGCAGCAAGCGGATGCGCTCGCGCAGGGCGGAGGAATCGTGCGGCGGAGGGGGCGTGAGCGCGCTGGCAACGCGGCCTTGCGGCCACTTCAGCAGCTCGGCGATGGCCTGATCGCGCGGCGCACCATCCAGTGCGGCGGCAATCGGTGCGCGCAGGCGCAGGCGGTGCAGGAACAGGGCGAGTACGGCCTCGTACAGGCGCGCGCCGTGGCCGAAACGCAGCAGCAGTTCACCACTGGCGCGCACGTGCTCCAGCAGCGAACGGCGTTCCAGAACCGGCGACGGCAGCAGGCTGCCGAAGCGCTGCGAGCGGCCCCACAGCCAACCCAGCAGGGCCAGCAGCAACGGTGCCCACAGCGGCCAACCCTGATAGAACATGCGCGACCACAGCGACGGCGGGCGGCTGGCATAGACCAGCCAGACCGCACCCTTGCCGTAGTTCGGATCGAGCAGGTAGCGGGTCAGGTCGCGATGCGACGCGTCGTGCAGGCCGTCGCTGGCCTTGCCCCCTGCGGAGGCCAGGCGCGCCGCCGGTGAGTCCACCTCGCTGCGCATGAACTCCATGTCGGCCAGCACGCTCACCTTGCCCTGGCCATGGCGCAGGCGCGCGAACACCAGGTCGCGATCCGTGCCCCAGCGACGTTCGGCCTGCGCACTGGCGGCAAAACCCAGGGTGAAGCGACGGCCACCGCAGAATTCGACGTGGCCAGGATCGTCGTCGACATGGAACGGCTGGCAGTCGCTGCGCTGGAACAGGCTGTCCACGCCCAGCCGGTCCAGCAAGGGGCCCTGCGTGCTGCCGGCATCGTCCTCGGCCGGCGGCGGTGTACGTACCAGCAGGTGGCCGCCACCGTCGACCCAGTCCAGCAGCGCGCTGGCAACGGGCGGCGGCAGTTCGCTGCTGTCCTGCAGCAGCACCACCGTATCGTTCGGCCCCAGTGCCATCTGCTGCAGTTCCAGCCGTGGCCGCGAGTGCACGTCAATGCCATCGGCGCGCAGCGCCTGGCCGAGTACGTACAGCGGGTTGTAGGCGGCTTCGCCCTGTGGCGGCAGCCGGATCGTCTCGGTCACCCGTTCGTGCGTGCGCAGGTAGAGGATGGTCAGCGGTACACCGAACAGCACCAATGCACCGAGCAGCAGCGACCAGAACAGGCGCGGACTCATGCCTGCCACCCGTACTGCTGGCGCAGGGTATCGGCCAATGCATCGAAATCGGCGCGGCTGGGCAGGCGGCCACCGTAGGCGGCGTACTGCCACATGCGCACGATGCGCGCGAATAGGTCACGGTCGCTGGCCTCGGGCATGCGCCGCGACGCGCGCAGGCATTGCGCTTCGGTGGCACCGGGTGGAAGCGCGATACCGCTGCGCTCGCCCACCGTGCGCACACTGGCGCGGTACAGCAGGGCCAGCGCCTGCCGCGGCCGGCCCTGGTCCCAGAGCAGGCCAGCCTGGGTGGCCACGTCCGGCGGCAGCACCACCGGCAACTCCACCTGTTCCTCCAGCACCTCCGGTGCAGCGTCGGCCTTGCGCCGGCCACTGCCACGCAGCCATGGCAGCCACAGCCGCGCGGTCAGCAGCAGCACCAGCAGCAGGATGCCGAGCAGGCCCCACAGGCCCCATTCGGCCAGCCGTGCCAGCCAAGCGATGCCGTCCCTGCGCGCTTTGCGTTCACCTTTGCTGTTGGTGTCACGCTGCAGCTGCTTGTCTTCCTTCTTTTTTTCCTCGGCCTGCTCGATCGGCTTCCAGCGGGTGACCTCGCGGGTCGGGCGCTGCAGCGGGTCCTCATAGGCGCGGTTAACCGCTTGACGGAAACCGGCGGTGTCCACCGGCGTGCCACCGAAGATGGTGGCCGGCGTGTTGGCCGGGTCGATGGTCGGTGCTTCGTTGCCTTCCTCGGCATCGATGCCATGGTCGTTGGGCTTGCCCATGGCACGTTCGGGCTCGGCATCTGCGTCCTGCGCATGCACCGGGGCGGAGACCAGCGGCAGTGCCAGGCACAGCAGCAGCGCCAGCGTCGATGCCGCCGGCAGCAGGCGATCGCGCAGGCGGCGCAGGGCGATTTCGACGTCCCAGGCTTCCATCTGCGTACGCCGGTTCAAGTACAGGCCAAAGCCCGCACCGACGAAGAACGGGCCGATCAGCGCCGAGGCCAGCCAGCTGGCCAGATTGAAACCGAAGCGTGCCCATGCCGGCGTGTCCTTGCCGATCATGTCCCAGGCCGCACGCCAGGATTCGGACATCAGGTCCAGTGGCATGAACATGAACACTGCACCGATGGCGCCGGACACCAGCACCGCTTCGAACGCCATGCAGGTCACGGTCAGCACTGTCGCCGCACCTGCGGCGCCGGCAGCCACCGCACGGCGGCGTGGACCGCGCTGGCCCGGTGCGTTGCCTTCCAGCAGGTTCACCGGCAGGCACAGGCTGCGCAGCACGCTGAAGCGACGCCAGCCCAGGTAGCCCCAGGAACCAGTGTTGCCCCAGTGACGCTGCGCACGCAGGGCCGAAAGTGTGCTGACCGGTTCGCCGAAGATGCCGCGCGACAGCACATACAGCGGCGCACGCTCGAACAGTGGCTTGCACCACCACATCGCCAGCCAGGCCCAGCCGAAGGCATCCAGCCACCATCCCAGCGCGTTGAAGATCACGAACAACGGAGCACTGGCCAGCAGCCAGCTGCCCCACACGGCGCGCGCATGGCGGCGGGCGAGGGCACTGCCCAGCTCCATAGCTTCCCAGCCGCTGCGTGCACGCAGCACCACGTCCAGACGGTCAATGCGCATGGCCGCCTCCACGCCCGCCACGCCACAGCCACAGCAGCACGCCGGCCCAGAGCACTCCGGCGACGCCGAACTTGGTCCATGCGGGGACTTCAGCGATCGACGACCAGAACGCTTCGATGAAGGCTGCGACCAGCAGCATGAACGCCACGCCCAGGCACAGCCGCGCACCGATGCGGCCACCGTCGACCAGCGCGTCCAGGCGGCTGCGCCGGCCCGGTGCCAGCAGCTTCATGCCCAGCTGCAGGCCGGCACCGCCGGCGATCACGATCGCGGTCAGCTCGAACGCGCCATGGCCGGCCACGAAGCGCCAGAATGGTCCACCGTGTCCGATGTGCTGCAGGTGGCCGGCCACCGCGCCGATGGTGACGCCGTTGAACAGCAGCACCAGCAGCGTACCCAGCCCGGCCAGCAGGCCGCTGGCGAAGGTGCGCAGGGCAATGCTGATGTTGTTGAGGATGTAGTGGCCGAACATCATCCAGTCGGTACCGCTGTCGCGGCCCAGTCGTTCGGCGGCAGGGTCGTACATGCGCTCCATCGCGGCGATCTGGCGGTTGTCCATCAACGTGTGGATCAGGTCCGGGTAGACCTGTACAAGCACGAAGCAGGCGATTGCCGGCAGCGCGAACATCGCCAGCGCCACCCACATGCTGCGTGCCTGGCTGCGCACGAGCAGCGGGAAGTCGGCCACGAGGAATTCCAGCGCGGCGCGCCAGCGCGTCGGCCGTGTGCGGTACAGCACACTGTGGCCCTGCTGCATAAGCTGCTGCAGGCGCTGGACCAGCTGCGGGCTGTAACCGCGCTCGCGGGCCAGCGCCAGCTGCTGGCACAGGCGCCGGTAGCGCTGCGGGACGGCGGTATCGTCCAGTGCCAGGCCGCTGGCCTTGCGGCGCGCGCGGCGCGAGGCGCCGGCACGCAGCAGCAGCCACTGTTCCAGCTCCTGCCATTCCTGCTGGTAGCGGGCGACGAACTGTTCCTGTTTCATCGCCGCCCCAGCAGCCAGTTGGCCATGGCGTACAGGCGCAGCACGGCGACCTGGCCGTGGGTGCCGGTCAGGGGCTCGGCAATGCCGGCCAGCTCCTGCTGGCGGGCCGCCGACAGCCGTGGCGCGCGCTCGGCGAAGGCCATCAGCGCGGCCTGTTCCTCCGGCCGCAGTGGCTGCGGCGGGGCCAGCACGCTGTCGATGGTAGGTGGCGGCGGCAGGTACAGCACAGGCGCGTGCACCACCACGGTGCCGGCCACCAGGTCGCCGAGGCGGCGGCCGTGCGGATCGAACAGGCTGCTGACCAGGCCCAGTGCATAGCCGAACGGCAGCATGTCCACCGTGCGCAGCAGGTTGCGGGTGATCGCCGCCATCCAGCCCACGGGCGCGCCATCGCGGGACAGCACGCGCAGGCCCAGCGCGCGCTTGCCCAGGGTACGGCCCCACAGCGCCTCGCACACGATCGGGTAGACCCAGTAGACCAGGAACATCAGCACCAGGTTGAGGCCGGAGCCGAATTCGTCCAGCACCGCCAGCGGAATCGCCATCAGCACCAGTACCGCGATGCGCACGCCAAGATCGACCAGCCAGGCCATGGCCCGCGGCAGCGGTCCGGCTACCGGCAACTGAAGCAGCACACCCTCCGGCGTCACCACCTCACGGTAGGTATCGAGCATCGGTGCGGCCATCAGCGCGGTGGCCTTCGTTGTGGGCGCCGGAGTCCTCTCCGGCTGGCAACCACAGGCATGGGGGTCTCGACAGGTCCTGGTCGGGCCCAGACTTTAGCAGAGCCGCGCGGCAGCGTTGGCTGCTCAGCCCCGGTATTCGTCCTTCAGCCGCACGTAGTGGTCGGCCGAATAGTGCAGCGACTCGATCTCCTTGTCGCTCAGCGTGCGTGCCGGCCGGGCAGGGTTGCCGACCCACAGCTCGCCTTCGCCCACCACCTTGCCGGGGCCGATCACCGCACCGGCGCCGACGAAGCCATGGCGCTCCACGCGGGCACCGTCGAGGATGCAGGCGCCCATGCCGATCAGGCTGTAATCGCCGATCGTGCAGGCGTGGATGATGCAGCCGTGGCCGACGGTCACGCCTTCGCCGATCAGGGTCGGGTAGCCGGCCTTGTTGTACGGGCTGTGGTGGCTGACGTGGATGATGGTGCCGTCCTGCACGTTGGTGCGTGCACCGATGCGTACGTAATTGACGTCACCGCGGATGACCGTGCCCGGCCACACCGACACGTCGTCGCCCAGTTCCACGTCGCCGATGATCGTGCACGACGGGTCGATGTACACGCGCTCGCCGAGGATGGGCATCTTGTCGCGGAAGGGGCGCAGCGGGTTCATCGGGGTCTCCGGAAATCAGGGCGTTCGCGACGATGATACCCGTGTGGTAGTGCCGGCCGCTGGCCGGCAACCGCGCGGCACGCCTGGATTTCCGTGGTTGCCGGCCAGCGGCCGGCACTACCAGCGGCAGGTGCGGCTCTTCATGCAGGCGCGTGCTCGGCCAGCATCTGCCGGAACAGCTCATCCAGCCACGCAGCATCACCTCGTCCGGCGGGCAGTTGTGGCGCCTGCGCAGTCCGGATGGCCAGTTCACGATCGATGTAGTCGCTGATCGCCGCAATGCGCGGCCCGGCGGCGACCTCGGCGCTGGCCCGTTTGACCGCCAGCAGGGCATCGATGACTTCACGCACCGCACCGTCTGGCAGCAGCCGGTCCAGCAGATCCTCGAAGGCCATCGGCGGGGGTGTCTGTTCGTGCTCTATCCACTGGCAGGCCAGCAGTGGGCGCAGCACGTACAGGTACTTCTTGGTGCGCACCGTTTCGCCACGCAGGTAGCCGCGATGGTTCGAGCGCGCCATGTTGAAGTAGTGCCACCACGTGCCCAGCGGCGAATGGAACGCTTTCGCTGCTTCCCACAACTGTGACACCGCCGCCTGATCCTGCTGGTAGACGATCGGCGAGCGCAGCCACTCGATCAGGGTCGGATTGGATTTTGAAACCAGTCGCAGTGCCTTGCGCAGGTCCCAGCCGCTCACGTCGAGCTCATCGTCGATCGGCAGTTCGATCACATCGCGCTGCGCTTCGCCGGGACCGGTGCTCTCGTTGACGCTGAGATACCAAGGCTGGCGATGCACGTAGATGAAGCGCGCGTCGTAGTCGCTGTCGGGCGAGGAAAAGCCCCAGCCGCGGCTGCCCGACTCGCAGGCCAGCAGCACGCGTACGTCGTAGCGCTGTTCGATGTCAGCCAGGGTGGAAAGGATGGCGGCGCGCTTGTCCGGCGCGATCGGGTGGATGTCGTCCATGCCGTCGTGATTCGTTGATGTCGAGCGTTCTCGACTGTAACGCAAGTGCGCACCGGTAGTGCCGGCCGCTGGCCGGCAAGCTCACGGGCGCACTTGGAATTCTGCGGTTGCCGGCCAGCGGCCGGCACTACCGGCTAGGGTTCGTAGCTGTAGCCCATCCCGTACACCGAACGGATCGGTTCGCCTTCCATGCCGGCATCGGCCAGCTTGCGGCGCAGGTTGCGCACGTGGCTGTCGACGGTGCGGTCGACCACCACGCGATGGTCCAGATAGAGGCGGTCGAGCAGCTCATCGCGCGCCCAGATCCGGCCTGGCGTGGCCAGCAGGGTGCGCAGCAGGCGGTACTCCACCGGCGTCAGGTCCAGGCCCTTGCCGTTCCAGGTGGCGCGTGCCGCCGGTTCGTCGATGTGCAGCCCGCTGTTGGCGCGTGCAGCGGGATCCGGGCGATAGCGGCGCAGTACCGCCACCACCCGCGCGACGACTTCGCGCGGGCTGAACGGCTTGCAGATGTAGTCGTCGGCACCGATGTCCAGGCCCAGCAGGCGGTCGATCTCTTCCACCCGTGCGGTGACCATGATCACCGGTACGTCGCTGCCGGCGCGCAGTTCGCGGCACAGGTCCACGCCGTCGCGCTGCGGCAGCATCAGGTCCAGCAGCACCAGGTCGGGCTGGTAGCGCACGAACGCGTCGATCACCTGGCCACCGTCGTCCACCCACTCGCTGGCCATGCCGGCGGCGGCCAGGTAGTCGCGCAGTACCGAGGCCAGGCGTGGCTCGTCCTCGACGATCAGGATCTTCGTGGACGTGGCGGGCGACGCACTCATGCAGGCTCCGGCAGGGTGATGACCACGCGCAGCCCGCCCAGCGGCGAGGGCGCGGCGTGGATGACGCCGTGGTGGGCGAGGATGATGTTGTGGCTGATGGCCAGGCCCAGCCCGCTGCCGCCACTGGCGCGGTTGCGCGAACTTTCCACGCGGTAGAAGCGTTCGAACAGCAGTGCACACTTGTCGGGCGGAACGCCCGGCGCGGTGTCTTCCACGACCAGCTGCACGCCGGCAGGCACGCGCGCTGCCTGCACGCGTACGCGGCCACCGGCATGGGTGTAGCGCAGTGCGTTTTCCAGCAGGTTGGCCAGTACCTGCTGCAGGCGCCGTTCGTCACCGGACACCTGCAACGGCGTGGCGGGCAGGTCTTCTTCCAACGCCAGGCCTGCATTGGCGAAGCGCACGCGCATGCCATTGAGTTCGCTGCGCAGCAGCGCCACCATGTCCAGTGGCGCGAAGCGGTACGCCAGGCCGCCGGACTGGGTCATCGACAGGTCGTGCAGGTCGTCGATCAGCTTGCCCAGCTGGCGGATCTCGCCCTGCAGGCCCACCAGGTTGGCCCGGTCCAGCGGACGGATGCCATCTTCGATCGCCTCCAGCTCGGCGCGCACCACTGCCAATGGCGTGCGCAGCTCATGCGAGATGTCGGCAATGAAGGCGCGGCGGTTGCGTTCGGTATCGTCCAGCGCCTGCGCCATCCGGTTGAAGTCGTTGACCAGCGCGTCCAGCTCATCGTCACTGGTGCGCTCGATGCGGGTGGCGTAGTCACCGGCGGCCAACCGGTGGGTGGCAGCGGCCAGCTTGGCAAGGCGCTGGCGCAGCGCACGCGATACCAGCCAGGCCAGCAGTACCGTCACCAGCAGTAGCGCGATGCCGATCACCCACCAGGCGCGCACCTGGGTGTTGTAGAAATTCAGGTCGTTGGTGGCGATGACGGTCTGGAACGGCACCATGCCCAGCCAACCGACGGTCTGCCCGTCCACCTGCACCGCATGCGGCTCGTCATCGCTGGTGGCGTCGGGGTTGCCGGCCACGAAACGGTGCTGCGCGTCGAACAGGCCCAGGCGCGACGGCACGCCGGTCTGGTCGGACAGCGACGGCACCGGTCCTTCGTGCCCATGGGCCAGGTCCGGGCGCAGCAGCCGCGCCCAGCGGTCGCCATCACCGTGCAGATGCTCCCAGCCACCGTGCTCGCGGTACTCGCGCTGCAGGTGTGGCATCAGCCGCTGCATGCGCAGGTCGCCCTGGTCGTTGAGGTAGTCCAGGAAGCCGGTCTGGAAGGCCACGCGGCTGGCAACACCGTTCACTGCCAGCACCAGCAGGCAGGCGGTGAAGATCGCGAGGAAGGTCTTCGCGGTCAGGCCGAATTTGAGTTGGAACTTCGCCATCGCGAAGGCCATTAGCGGCGCATGCGGCGCCGAAAGCAAGCGCCAGCTGAGCCCGTCGCACAATCTCCATATTCTCTGCACAGTTTCACGGCAGCGTGCACGGGTCAACGAAAGGCCCCCACGCCCTCCATGTCCCTCCTGCGCCCGCTGTCCCGTTCCCCGCGTCCCCTGCTGTTGCCCCTGCTGCTGGCCCTGGCGGCCTGTTCGGCGGGCAGGACCGATGCCCCGGCCATGCCCGAAGTGGGCGTCATCATCGCCCGCGCGCAGCCGCTGGCACTCCAGCAGACCTTGCCCGGCCGTGCCTTGCCGTTCGAGATCTCCGAGGTGCGGCCGCAGATCGGCGGCCTGATCCGCCAGCGGTTGTTCACCGAAGGCCAGCAGGTCAAGGCAGGGCAGCTGCTGTACCAGGTCGACCCGGCACCGTACCAGGCGGCCTTCGATACCGCGCGCGGGCAGCTGGCGCAGGCCGAGGCTACCGTGTTGTCGGCACAGCCGAAGGCCGAGCGTACCCGCACGCTGGTGAGCATGGATGCAGCCAGCAAGCAGGACGCCGACGATGCCACCTCGGCATTGAAGCAGGCGCAGGCCAACGTGATTGCCGCGCGCGCTGCATTGCAGGCTGCCCGCATCAACCTCGACTACACCCGGGTGACCGCCCCCATCGACGGCCGCATCGGCACCTCCAGCGTCACCGCCGGCGCGCTGGTCGCGGCCGGCCAGGATACGGCACTGACCACCATCCAGCGGCTGGACCCGGTGTACCTGGATGTCACCCAGTCCAGCACGCAGATGCTGGCGCTGCGCAAGCAGCTCGATGCGGGCCTGGTGAAGGCCATCGATGGCAAGGCACAGGTAAAGGTGCTGCTGGAGGACGGCAGCACCTACGCGCATGAAGGCACCTTGGAGTTCGTCGGCAGCGCAGTGGATCCGGGCACCGGCAACGTGAAGCTGCGCGCGGTCATTCCGAACCCGGACGGCCTGCTGTTGCCGGGCATGTACCTGAAGGCGGTGCTGCCGATGGCCACCGACGCGCGTGCCCTGCTGGTGCCGCAGAAGGCGGTGGTGCGCAACGAGCGCGGCGAACCGCTGCTGCGCCTGCTCGACGCCAAGGATCATGTGGTCGAGCGCCGCGTCAGCACCGGCCAGGTGGTCGGTAACCAGTGGCAGATCACCAGCGGCCTCAAGGCTGGCGAACGGGTGATCGTGAGCAACGGCAGCGCGGTATCGCTCGGCCAGCAGGTGAAAGCGGTGGCGGCCACGACGGCGCAGTTGGCGGCGATGCCGGCGGTCGATCCGAACGGCAACACCGACGAAAAGTCGCACTGAGGCCTGGCCCACATGGTTCGTTTCTTCATCGACCGGCCGATCTTCGCCTGGGTGATCGCCATCGCGGTCAGCCTGCTCGGCCTGCTCGCGATCCTGATCCTGCCGGTGGACCGCTACCCGCAGATCGCCCCGCCCACCATCACCATCCGCGCCACCTACACCGGCGCCTCGTCGCAGACCGTGGAAAACGCGGTCACCCAGGTCATCGAGCAGTCCCAGCAAAGCCTCGATCACCTGATGTACATGACCTCGACCAGTGCCTCCGACGGCTCGGCGCAGGTCAACCTGGTGTTCGCCACCGGTACCAATCCGGATACCGCGCAGGTGCAGGTGCAGAACCAGCTGCAGGCCGCCATGGCCACGCTGCCGCAGGCGGTGCAGCAGAACGGCCTGACCATCACCAAGTCCAGTGGTTCGATCTTCGAGGTGCTGTCGTTCACCAGCGAAGACGGCAGCATGGACAACTTCGATGTCGCCAACTTCATGGAAGCGCGCATCGATGACCAGATCAGCCGTGTCAGCGGTGTCGGCAACATCCAGCCGATCGGCCAGGAATACGCCATGCGCATCTGGCTGGATCCGGAGAAGATGCGCCAGTACGCGCTGATGCCCTCGGACATCGAGACCGCATTGCAGGCACAGAACACCGATGTCTCCGCCGGTGAGCTGGGTGGCCAGCCGGCGCTGAAGGGCCAGCAGCTCGACGCCACGGTAACCGCGCGCAGCCGCCTGCACACGCCCGAGCAGTTCGCGCAGGTGGTGCTCAAGGCCGATGCCAACGGCAGCGTGGTGCGTCTGGGCGACGTGGCAAAGATCGGCCTCGGGCCGGAAAGCTACGACAGCATCAGCACCTTCAATGGCAAGCCGTCGGCGTCGCTGGGCATTGAACTCAATGCCGGTGCCAACGCGATCGCCGTCTCCAAGGCCATCGATGCACGGCTTCAGCAGCTGCAGAAGTACTGGCCGCATGGCTACACCGCCCACGTGGCCTTCACCACCACGCCATTCGTGACCATTTCGCTGAAGGAAGTGGTGATCACCCTGATCGAGGCGATCATCCTGGTGGTGCTGGTGATGTACCTGTTCCTGCAGAACTGGCGCGCCACGCTGATCCCGACCATCGCGGTGCCGGTGGTGCTGCTGGGCACGTTCGGCGTGCTGGCTGCATTCGGGTATTCGATCAACACCCTGACCATGTTCGCACTGGTGCTGGCCATCGGCCTGCTGGTGGACGATGCCATCGTGGTGGTGGAGAACGTGGAGCGGGTGATGACCTTCGAAGGGCTGGCGCCGAAGCCGGCCACGCTGAAGGCGATGGGCCAGATCACCGGCGCGCTGGTCGGCATCGTGCTGGTGCTGACCGCGGTGTTCCTGCCGATGGCGTTCTTCAGCGGTGTAACCGGGGTGATCTATCGCCAGTTCTCGGTGACAATCGCCGCCGCGATGATCCTGTCGGTGCTGGTGGCGATGACCATCACCCCGGCACTGTGTGGCAGCATCCTGCACCAGATTCCCAAGGGCGGCCATCCGCATGGCGACCACGGTGGCGAGCCGAGCCTGCTGGGCAAGTTCTTCATCTGGTTCAACCACCGCTTCGAGCGCACCTCCAACGGCCTGCGTCACCGCGTGGATGGCTTCCTCGGCCGCCGCACGCTCGGCGTGCTGTTCTACCTGGTGCTGAGCGTGGCCACCGGCCTGTTGCTGTGGCACCTGCCGGGCGCGTTCCTGCCCGATGAAGACCAGGGCATGCTCAACGCGCTGGTGAAGCTGCCGGCCGGTTCCACGCTGGAGCAGACGCGGGCGGTGATGGATCGTCTGAGTGCCGTCGCGGTGAAGGACGACGGCGTGCTCTCGATCCAGGCCACCGCCGGTTTCAGTGTTACCGGCAGCGGCCAGAACGTCGGCCAGGCCTTCATCCGGCTGAAGGACTGGGATGACCGCAAGGACGACGCCGATACCATCGCCGCACGCTTGACGCGGGCGATGGCCAGCGTGCCCGATGCGCAGGTGTTCATCACCTCGCCACCGGCCATCCTGGGCCTCGGCGATGCGGGTGGCTTCACCCTGGAACTGCAGGACGAAGGCGGTGCAGGCCATGCCGCCGCCGTGGCCGCGCGCAACACGCTGCTGAAGGAAGCCGCCAAGGACCCGAAGCTGGTCAACGTGCGCTATGCCAGCCTGGAAGATGCACCGGTGTATGCGGTGAAGGTGGACGACGCCAAGGCGCAGGCGATGGGCGTGAGCCCGCAGGACATCAATGACACCTTGAACGCGGCGCTGGGCGGCGACTTCGTCAACAACTTCATCTACAAGGGGCGCATCAAGAAGGTGTTCATCCAGGGCACCGCCGAAGCACGCATGCAGCCGCAGGACATCGAGCGCTGGAGCGTGCGCAACCAGGCCGGGCAGATGGTGCCGCTGTCGTCGCTGATCAGCACGCATTGGACCAGCGCGCCGGCCGCACTGCAGCGCTACAACGGCATCTCGGCGATGGAAATCACCGGCCAGCCGGCACCGGGCGTCAGCTCCGGCGAGGCGATGGCCGAGATCGCGCGCCTGGCCGACACGCTGCCGGAAGGCTTCAGCCATGCCTGGTCGGACATGGCCTACCAGGAACAGCTGTCGGGCAACCAGGCGCCGATGCTGTACGCCATCTCGCTGCTGTTCGTGTTCCTGTGCCTGGCCGCGCTGTATGAAAGCTGGGCGGTGCCGTTCGCGGTGATGCTGGCGGTGCCGGTGGGCGTGTTCGGCGCCGTGCTGATGATGAACCTGCGTGGCCTCAACAACGACGTGTACTTCCAGGTCGGCCTGCTGACCACGATTGGTCTGGCAGCGAAGAACGGCATCCTGATCGTCGAGTTCGCGCGCATCCTCGAACAGCAGGGCAGGGACACCCGCGACGCAATCCTGCAGGCGGTTTACCTGCGGCTGCGGCCGATCGTGATGACTTCGCTGGCGTTCCTGATGGGCGTGTTGCCGCTGGTGTTCGCCACCGGGGCCGGTTCGGCCGCGCGCCGTTCGCTGGGTACCGGCGTGGCCGGTGGTACGGTGGCCTCGATGGTGCTGGGCATGTTCTTCGTGCCGTTGTTCTACCTGCTGGTGCGCCGCCTGTTCCCGGGCCGCGCGCCGGCCGACGCCACTGTCCCGGAGACAAGCCCATGAAGCCGACGCTGCTGCGCGCCCTGGCGGCCGCAACGATGACCGCCGTGCTGGGCGGCTGCGTGAGCATGGCCCCGCACTACCAGCGACCCGAGGCGCCGGTGCCGGCACAGTTCGGCAATGCCGCCATCGGCGCGGCCGAACCGGCACTGGCGATGCCGGCCTGGCGCGACGTGTTCCTGGAACCGCGCCTGCAGCAGGTCATCGCGCTGGCGCTGCAGAACAACCGCGACCTGCGCGTGGCGGTGCTGCAGGTGGAGAAGGAGCGCGCGCAGTACCGCATCCAGCGCGCGGCACTGCTGCCGTCGGTGGATGCCAGCGGCAGTGTCACCCGTTCGCGGGTGAGCGATGCCAACAGCGAGACCGGCGTCACCCAGGTGACCGAATCCGATGCCGTGCAGGTGGGCATCAGCAGCTGGGAGCTGGACCTGTTCGGGCGTATCCGCAGCTTGAAGAACGAGGCGCTGCAGAACTGGCTGGCCAGCGCCGAGAACCAGCGCGCCGCGCGCACCAGCCTGGTCGCCGAAGTGGCGACGGCGTGGCTGGCGCTGGCCGCCGATGGGCAGTCGCTGGCATTCACGCAACAGACCCTGGACAGCCAGCAGCAGACCCTGCAGCGCACCGAGGCCCGCCATGCGCAGGGGGTGGCCTCGGGCCTGGACCTGTCGCAGGTGCAGACCAGCGTGGAAGCCGCGCGCGGCGCGCTCGCCAAGCTGCAGACGCAGCAGGCGCAGGATCGTGATGCATTGCAGCTGTTGGCGGGGGCGCCGCTGGATCCGGCCCTGCTGCCGACAACGCAGGTGCTGGAAGGCAGCGTCGCGCTGGCTCCGCTGCCCGCCAACCTGCCCTCCAGCGTGTTGCTGCAGCGCCCGGACGTGCTGTCCGCTGAGCATGCGTTGCAGGCAGCCAACGCCGATATCGGTGCCGCGCGCGCTGCATTCTTCCCGACGCTGACGTTGACTGCCAACTACGGGCACAGCTCCACCGCGTTGTCGACGCTGTTCTCGGCCGGCACCCGTGGCTGGTCGTTCGTGCCCAGCATCACCGCGCCGATCTTCCATGCCGGCGCACTGAAGGCGTCGCTGGATGCCTCGAAGATCGGCAAGGACATCGGCATCGCGCAGTACGAGAAGGCGATCCAGCAGGCCTTCAGCGAAGTGGCCGATGCGCTGGCCACGCGTGATCACCTGGCCGCGCAGATCGATGCGCAACGCGCGTTGGTGGCCGCCAGCCAGCGCAGCTACACCTTGGCCGATGCGCGCTACCGCACCGGACTGGATGGCTACCTGCAGTCGTTGGATGCGCAGCGCAGCCTGTATGCCGCGCAGCAGGACCTGATCGCCCTGCAGCAGCAGGAAGCGGGCAACCGGGTGACGTTGTTCAAGGTGCTGGGTGGTGGCGCGGACGCGCGGTAACGGGCCCGCCAATGTGGGTGTGCCTTCCGCTCCGGTAGGTGCCGACCTTGGTCGGCACAAATGCATGCAGCATCGCGATCTGATGATTCGTGCCGACCAAGGTCGGCACCCACCAGGGCAGACTCATGTGCCGACCCAGGTCGGCCCCCACCAGAAGCAGGTGCGACCGCTTATGCCACGCGGCCGCGGCGCGCCCGCTCCAGATGCACCAGCAGCAGCGAGATCGCTGCCGGGGTCATGCCCGGGATGCGCTGCGCCTGGCCGATGGTCTGCGGGCGCACGCGCTCCAGCTTCTGCAGCGCTTCGGCCGACAGCCCGCGTACCGTCGCATAATCGAAGGCTTCAGCGATCGGCGTGGCTTCGTGCCGCTGCTGCCGCTCGATCTCCTCGCGCTGGCGATCCAGGTAGCCGGCGTACTTCACGCCGATCTCCACCTGCTCGGCCACCTTGGCGTCGGCCACGGCCGGGCCCAACGACGGCACCTGCATCAGCTGCGCGTAATCCAGCTCGGGGCGCTTGATCAGGTCCAGCACATTGGTTTCGCGGCTGACCGCCACGCCCAGCGTGTCCTGTACCTCGCGGCCCAGTGCATTGGCCGGGGTCGCCCACAGTGCGCCCAGGCGCGCGCGCTCGGCGGCGACGGCGGCCTGCTTGGTTTCGAACGCGCTCCAGCGATGGTCATCCACCAGGCCCATTTCGCGGCCGGCGGGGGTCAGGCGCTGGTCGGCATTGTCCTCGCGCAGCTGCAGGCGGTATTCGGCGCGGCTGGTGAACATGCGGTAGGGCTCGTTGGTGCCGTGGGTGATCAGGTCATCCACCAGCACGCCCAGGTACGCCTCGTCGCGGCGCGGGCACCAGCCATCCAGTCCACATACCTGGCGTGCGGCGTTGAGGCCGGCCAGCAGGCCCTGCGCGGCCGCTTCTTCATAGCCGGTGGTGCCGTTGATCTGGCCGGCGAAGAACAGGCCGTTGACCAGCTTGGTTTCCAGCGAGGCCTTCAGCCCGCGCGGATCGAAGAAGTCGTACTCGATCGCGTAGCCGGGGCGGGTGATGTGCGCGTTCTCGAAACCACGGATGCTGCGCACCATCTCCAGCTGCACGTCGAACGGCAGCGAGGTGGAGATGCCGTTGGGGTAGATCTCGACGATGCCCAGGCCTTCGGGTTCGACGAAGATCTGGTGGCTGGCCTTCTCGGCGAAGCGCACTACCTTGTCCTCGATGGACGGGCAGTAGCGCGGGCCGATGCCTTCGATCTGGCCGCTGTACAGCGGCGAGCGATGCAGCGCGTCGCGGATGATCTGGTGGGTCTGTTCGGTGGTGTGGGTGATCCAGCAGCTGACCTGCTGCGGATGCTCGTCCACCGAGCCGAGGAAGGACATCACCGGGCGCGGGGAATCACCGGGCTGTTCGTCCATCACGCTGTAGTCCAGCGAGCGGCCATCGATGCGCGGCGGCGTGCCGGTCTTCAGGCGGTCCACCTGGAACGGGCGCTCGCGCAGGCGCGCGGCCAGCGTGGTGGCCGGCGGGTCGCCCATGCGGCCGGCGGCGTACTGGGTGGGGCCCACATGGATCTTGCCGGCGAGGAAGGTACCGGCCGTCAGCACCACGGCCCCGGCGTCGAAACGCAGGCCGGTCTGGGTGATGACGCCGCGCACGGCGTCGCCTTCGATGACCAGATCGTCCACTGCGGCTTGGAACACGGTCAGGTTGGCCTGGCCTTCGACGATGGCGCGTATCGCCATGCGGTACAGGTTGCGATCGGCCTGGCAACGGGTGGCACGCACGGCCGGGCCCTTGGAGGCGTTCAACGTGCGCCACTGGATGCCGGCGCGGTCGGCGGCATGCGCCATCGCACCGCCCAGGGCGTCGATCTCCTTGACCAGGTGGCCCTTGCCGATGCCGCCGATGGCCGGGTTGCAGCTCATCGCGCCCACCGTTTCGATGTTGTGGGTCAGCAGCAGGGTGCGCACGCCGGTGCGGGCCGCGGCCAGCGCGGCTTCGGTGCCAGCGTGGCCACCGCCGATGACGATGACGTCGTAACGATGGAAGGACGGATTCATGGGGGCTGTTCAGCTGGGGGCGGGCGCGGCCGGGGGGCGGCGCCGGGGTGGCGATTTTAGCGCCATTCGGGGCCGGGACGTCGGTACCGGCCGGCCGGCGCCGAAATCAGCCCTAAAGTTGGCAGGATTTTTGCAGATAACCCAATAGCACCCACCGTGGCTGGCGCCGTAGGCGCCCGTGACCGGAATTGGAACAGGGGCCGGTACAGGCGCACGGTGGGGGAGCAGAGGGCCGGCAGTCGGGGGACTGTCCGGCCCTGTTTTTTTGGGGTGCCGGGAAAGGCCCGGTCCACGCATGGCGTGGATCCACCGACGCTGGGGCTCTCGCCGGTTGGCGGCCCGGCAAAACAAACGGCCCCGCATTGCGGGGCCGTCTGCCTTCAGAGGTGCCGACATCCGACAGGGCCGGAACAGGGGGGATCCAGATGTTCCTGTCGGATATCGACGTAGAGCTTTTTGCGGCGGCCCGTGTCGTTTTTGTCACTTTGTGACGCGGGCCGTCACTGTCCGCGTAGATTGCGGGTTGGACCGTGTGAAATGCAAGACGGTTCAGCGCTCAACTGTGCGCTGCGTCGCACGATCCATGTTGCGCCAGGGGGAACCGTTCATCCTCGGCGCACTCGGTGCCGGGGCCGGGCGGGCCTGCGGCGCGGGCGACGGCGGCTGCATGTTCGATTGCGGCGGGCGGCGCATCGAATCCATGTTCCGCCACGGGGAACCGCCGTTGTACGACGGCCGCGGCGGCGGCGGCGGACGGTTCTCGCCACCGTTGCCGGGCGGACGCGGCGGCGGGCGGTGGTTGTGCGGCGGGCGGTAGATCGGGCGCGAGTAGTACGGGTTGCCATAGCCGCCGTAATAGCCGCCATAGCCACCGTAGTACGGGTAGCCGTAGTTGTAGGGATAGCCGGCCGGGTAGCGGTACTCCACCGACGGCGCGCCGTGGTAGTAGCCGCCACCGCGGCCACCGCCTACATAGTCGTAGGTGGTGCAGCCAGTCAGGCCCAACAACAGGCCACCGGCAAGCAACAGGCGCATTTTCATGGTGGGTCCCCCCAGAGGACGGATGTGCAGCCAGCTTCGTGCGCGGGCATTGAATCGGCCCTTAATTCGGCTGGCCAGGATGAATGGAGGCGTAGGCCTGCATGCTGGCATGACCTGTGCCCCGGTCGCCAGCGCGGGGGCATACGTTAATCTTGCGTCATGAGCGATTCACTGTTGCCCCGCGCCGATGATGTCCTGCTTGCTGCTGCGAGGATTGCCCCGCATGCCAGCGTGACCCCGGTGCTGCGCTCGCGCACGCTCGATGCGATGACCGGCGCACAGCTGGCGTTCAAGGCCGAGCACCTGCAGCGTGGTGGCGCATTCAAGTTCCGTGGTGCCTGCAATGCGGTGTGGTCGCTGGATGCCGATTGCGCCAGTGCTGGTGTGGTGACCCATTCCTCCGGCAACCACGGCGCCGCGCTGGCCCTGGCCGCACGCACCCGGGGCATCCCCTGCCATGTGGTGGTGCCGGAGGGGGCGGTGGCCGCCAAGCTGGCCAACATCGCCCGCCACGGCGCCACGCTCTGGCGCTGCCCGCCGACCATCGCCGACCGCGAGGCCACCTGCGCCAAGGTGCAGGCCGATACCGGTGCAACCCTGGTGCATCCCTATACGAACCCGGCGGTGATGGCCGGGCAGGGCACCGCGGCCCTGGAACTGCTGCACAGCGACGGCCCGTTCGACGCGCTGGTGGTGCCGGTGGGCGGCGGTGGCCTGGCCAGCGGTACCGCGCTGGCCCTGCAGCACGCCAGTCCGCAGCCCCGGCTGATCCTGGCCGAGCCGGCCGGTGCCGATGACACCGCGCGCTCGCTGGCCATCGGCGAGCGTCAGGGCGCGTTCACCCCGGACACCATCTGCGATGGCCTGCGTACCCTGATCGGCGCGCCCAATTTCGAGTTGCTGCGCGCCGCCGGCGCCGAGGTGATCGTGGTCGATGACGCCGCGACGCTGGCGGCGATGCGCCTGCTGTGGGACGTGCTCAAGCAGGTGGTGGAACCCTCTTCGGCCACCGTGCTGGCTGCGGTGCTGGCGCAGCCGCAGCGCTTCGCCGGCCTGCGCGTGGGCCTGGTGTTGTCCGGCGGCAACGTCGACCTGCCAGCGCTGCGCTGGGGGGCGGCGTGAGCCGCGGGCGGCACCGCGAACGCACCGGCCTGCTGGGCTGGTTGTGGCGGCTGTTCGTGCTGCTGGTGATCTGGCTGCTGGGCGTGACCGCCTGGATCGTCTGGGTGGGTGAACGCGACCAGGCCGCCAAGGCCGACGCCATCATCGTGCTGGGTGCGGCCGCCTATGACGCCAAGCCGTCACCGGTGTTCGAAGAACGCATCCGCCACGGGCTGGATCTGTATGAAGCACGCTATGCGCCGCTGCTGATCTTCACCGGTGGCTATGGCGGCACCGGTGCGCGCTTCTCCGAGTCGCAGGTGGCGCGGCGCTATGCGCTGAAGCATGGCGTGCCGGACGATGCGATCCTGATCGAAACCGCTTCGCGCAATACCGTGCAGAACCTGGTTGAAGCCAAGCGGCTGATGGACCAGCGCGGCCTGCACCGGGTGATCGTCGTCAGCGATCCGCTGCACATGGCGCGCGCGCTGCGCCTGAGCAAGGCGCTCGGCATCGATGCGCTGGCCTCGTCCACGCCCAGCACGCGCTTCCGCAGCTTCCACACCAGCTGGCGCTTCCTGGTGCAGGAAATCTATTTCTTCCACCGCGACCTGGTGCGCCCGCCGTTGAGTTCGCCGGCCAATACCTGAGGGCGGAAGCCTGCGTTGCGCACGGCCTCGCATTTGGTAGTGCCGGCCGCTGGCCGGCAGATGCCCCCCATGGGATTGTGATGTTGCCGGCCAGCGGCCGGCACTACCAGACGGTCAGGTCTGCTTGCGCCGGATCGGAATCGCCGACACCGCTCGGAATTGGCAGGTGCCAACCTTGGTTGGCACCATCTGTCAGATCGCGATGTCGCCGGCACTGTGCCGACCAAGGTCGGCACCCACCAGAGCGATTCGCGTATGGCGTGGCATTTGGTAGTGCCGGCCGCTGGCCGGCAGATGCCCACCATGGAATCGTGAGGTTGCCGGCCAGCGGCCGGCACTACCAGACGATCAGGTCTGCTTGCGGCGGATCGGAATCGCCGACACCGCTCGGAATTGGCAGGTGCCAACCTTGGTTGGCACCATCTGTCAGATCGCGATGCTGCCTGCACTGTGCCGACCAAGGTCGGCACCCACCAGAGCGATTCGCGTATGGCGTCGCATGCGGTAGTGCTGGCCGCTGGCCGGCAGATGCCCATCATGGAATCGTGAGGTTGCCGGCCAGCGGCCGGCACTACCAGACGATCAGGTCTGCTTGCGGCGGATCGGAA